>DCUI01000115.1:0-10502 GCA_002327785.1 Phycisphaerales bacterium UBA2218 | reverse complement strand
TCTCTATGCCGTATCGAGAGCAGATGGTTTTCATCGGCGGCGATTCCCGATTCTCTCGGATGGGCAAGAGCACCTTGTCACGGAACAGGCACCAGTGGGTTTGGAGGCCCTCGGTTTCACATTCCGCCTGTACCTCAGACAAAGTGCGGTCCAAGAGCTCGGATTTCCATGCGTACGTAAAGCAATCCTCGGGGCTGCGGTCGACGAGGGTCTGGGGCAGCTCCGGGGGGGCGCAAATGTCGAAAGGTACCAGTTTGTCCTTGGGTATGCGCTTCGCGGCGGACTCCTTACGCCGCTGGTCGATCATGAACTGGTCCAGGGCGTGGAGCAGAAAGGAGCGGAATCGACCTTTCACAGGGTCGGCTCGTTCCAGGAGATGGCGATTGAGAACGACCTCGTGAAAGAACTCCTGAGTAAGGTCCTTTGCCTCCTCGTTCGGGTGCCCTTTGCGCCGCAGGTAACAGTAGACCGGCTTCCAGTACCGTTCCAGCAGCAGCCCGATCATCTCCTGATTTCTATCCGGATGTTCTCGCACGTCCTCCAGCAAGGACCAATGCGTCGTGAGGAAGGACTCCTGCATTCCCCCCATATCTGTTTGGTCGTCGTGCTTCATGGTGCTGTGACTCCATCAATGGGGCCACCGTTTGCGATTCGACCATCTCATTATACTATGCCGGCACTGTATGGGGCCAGTCCCCGATCTCAATGGGCATCCCGAAAAAAATGAATCTCTATGAATAACGCGCAGAGTTCCTACGGATTAGTTGGTGAGAGCGCAGGTCGTTGATAGGCGCGATCTCAGTCACGGTATCGTCAGAAGACAGAGAAGGTGACCCTATGAAAGCGACCCATCACTGGAATCGCGGCGTACTGATCCTGATGGCTATCGCTGCCTTGGCAGTGGCCAGCAGCGCCGAGGCAAAGCGGGTAGCATGTGTCGGGGCAAGCAACACGTATGGATATGGCCTCGCCGATCGCGAGACCGAGTGCTATCCCGCGCAGTTGGCCGAGGTATTGCAGGCGTTCGATCCGACGTGGGAGGTATGCAATTTTGGCGTCAATGGTACCTGTGTGTTGCAGAAGGGCTCGCTCCCTTACGTTAGACAGGCCGCATTCAGCCAGGCGCAGGCGTACAATCCGGACGTGGTTGTGATTCAACTGGGCGGCAATGACAGCGTGCCCGCCAACTGGGTCTACCGGAACGATTTCCTGGCGGATTTCCTTGTGCTGATCGATTCGTTTGCTCAACTGCCCAGCCGGCCGCGTATCTACATCTGCTCCTCGCCACCGTTCTACTCCAACCCCTACGGCATCGACAGCAATGTAGTGCAGGGCCAGATCGGCCCCCTGATGGCCCAACTGCCGACCTATCGGGATGTGCAGATGATCGATCTGTATACGCCGATGATGGCCTCCCGGGACCTGTTCCAGAGCGACGGCGTTCACTTCACGGTGGCCGGAGCTCGATTAGTGGCCGAGATTGTGGCCGCGATGATCCTCGGCGTTGCGGGAACGCCCGACTTCACCGGCAATGAGAAGGTGGACATCGAGGATCTGGTCCTGTTGATCGAGCACTGGGGCGAAGAGGAGCCATCCCTCGACATTGCCCCGCCACCCTTTGGCGATGGTGTGGTCGATGCCAACGATCTGGAGGCATTCATGGAGTACTGGGGACGGGAGGTGAAAGACCCTGTTCTGGCAGCCCGTTGGAAACTGGATGAGGTCGATGGGCTCATCGCCGCCGACAGTGCGGGAACCAGCGATGGCGTGCTGGTCGGCGATCCCATCTGGCAACCGACCGGCGGCAGGGTCGGTGGAGCCCTGCAACTTGATGGCGTGGACGACTGCATAACGACGGAGTTCGTTCGCGATCCATCCGAAGGCCCGTTCAGTGTCTTCGCCTGGGTCAAAGGGGGTGCACCGAGGCAAGTGATTCTATCGCAAGCGGGAGGCGCCAACTGGTTGGCCGCGGATGCCGCCGACGGTTTCTTGACTACGGAGACCAGCGGGGGCGGACGCACGGGAAAGCCCCTCAAATCCGGCGACATGGTCACGGACAACACGTGGCATCGCGTAGGCTTCGTCTGGGACGGCTCGAACCGAATCCTCTACGTAGATGACGTGGAGGTTGCCAGAGACGCGCAATCCAGTTTGGCGGTCTCAAGGGGCGGCCTGTATATCGGCACCGGCAGCACGCTTGCCCCTGGCACCTTCTGGTCGGGCCTGATCGACGACGTCCGCATCTATAGACGGGCAGTGCAGCCGATCTCCAGGTAGTCACCTGCGAACACAACTGCCGGCGGTGTGATTCCGCCGGACAAAACGAACCATCATCAACGGAGGTACTCCAATGAACTCACAAAGAAAAGGAATTGCCGTGGCACTCGCAGTGTTGTCGCTCGGGTTACTGGTGGGCGTACCCTGGGCGGTCGTCACAGCCAATGAGGGCAGCGTGAACGTGGACGACGTGCCTTGGTCGAATCTGTCGCTGGAGGGAATCTGGACGACGATGACGCCGACGCCCGCAGGCCGTTCTGCCATTATGTCGCTGGTCGTCAGCGCCCAGGGTTCCGAGGGTATGGTGTACACCTGTGTGGGCAAGCACCCGGAGTGTTCGGTAACCGCATATGGGCTTGCTCCGGAAGCTGAGCAGGTGTCGGATTTGCTCGGGTATCTGGTGCGAACGGGGGCGAATACGTTTCGATTCAGCGTAGTCTGCCACGGGATCAAGGGAGGCGGGCCTGCGGTCTTGGGCGTGGGCGAGACCCTCTATATGGTGACCCTCACAGGAACGGCCGAACTTGTTGACCGAGATACCATGATCATGGGCGAGTTCACATATGCTGCTTACACGCCCACCCAGGATCTGGATGGTGACAGACTGCCGGATGAAGGAGCCAAACCGGTCGTCTGTGCCGCACTGCCTCAGTTGCCTTTCAAACGCCTGCCCATGTTCCCGTCCTGTGAATCCTCTCCATCGCCCTGACCCGCGAGACTACACAGCACATGCGACACAAGGCGCGTGAGCACGGCAATCAAATGGTGAGGGTCGGTGATTGTAGTCGCCGGCCCTTATCGTATTGGCAGCGGGCTGTTCACATAACCGGTGGACACGGACTTCCGGCCAAGTTCGCATCGCGTGATACATTACGTTAGGCGGCCGTGTTATCGTTCCTTGCCGTCTCCTCCACGGTCTGGCGAACCAGGGTGTTCAAGTGACCGCGGACCTTCGCCTCGTCGATCCGGATGGTCTGGTTCAAGTCCTTGGGTTTCTGTATCGATGTACTTCATCAGGTCACGGCGCAAGCCCTGGAGTCGAATCTACTTGCGGCGGAAGAGTATTTGCGCCTTGTGGGGGATTCCTCTTGTCATCGCCACATTGGATACTCGTGGTGCGCCGCAAGAGGGTCGCGGTCGAAATGGGTGACGGAGGCAATCGCAACTTGGCCTCCGCCACCCATTACCCATGAATCATGCTGTGTTATTCAGTGAAGGTCATCGTCTGGAGCCCCTGACCTGTCCAGGGGGCGTTCTCGATGCAGCCGAACCATTCCAGAACGTTATTGTCGTAGTCGATGCCCAGCAGCGAGAATCCGACCTTGTCCCCGACCGCCGGCGGAAAGAGCTCCGGACTGAAACTCCCTTGCAGAACCGTCCACGGGATCCGGATCTCGACCGTCCAGTCCTGAGTGGCCGTGTCCACGGCAGCGGCGTATTCGGTGCCACTGCCGGTGGCGAAGAGGTCTTTTCCGAGCCAGCCGCCGAAGGTGTTCATGGCTTTCGGATGTCCCGAGCCGTCATCCGGCGCGATGGTTGGAATGAGCATGTCTGCGGTATTCAGGGCATCGACGGCACCCAGTACGAATTGCAGACAATCCGCGCCGTTCGGTGCGTCCATCGCCGGGCTCACGGCGTCATCCTGGGCCGAAATCGCCGCATAGAAATACTCGTCGTCCCACATGAAGTAGAACGTTCCCGAGTAGTCCTCCAACGCGTATTCCGCCGGACCCTGGACCACTGTTCCCTGGTGGATGATGCCCGGGAAGTAAGGATCTTCGTCGTCGAGTGTCTCGGCGTTGAGCACGAGCGCCTGGGCGCCGTTGTATTCCTGGGCGGATACCTTGCCGTCGATGGTGATCTCCTGGCCCAGGGCCAGCCTGACGCAGTTCACCGGCCAGGTGCTCACGACCGCGACGGTGGGTGAAGCCACCACCTCGACGAAGACATCGTCCACGTAAATGGGTGTGCCTGCCGGCGTCTGGGAGAACAGTTGCACGGACAGGTGCCCGCGTTGCGACGGCTCATGTTTCGTGACGATAGTGCCCTCGAAAGGCGTCCACGCGTCGAATACCGGCTGGGCCAGCGGACTGGGCGCGATATTCTCATCTGCCGTGCCGGCGAGCAGCTCATTGACCCTCAGCCATAAATAAGCGCCCTCGGCCCAAGAGCTTGCGGGCACATAGTAAGAACCTCTTACCGTCACCTCTGCCCCTTTGGGGATTCGCATATCCCAGCCGTCAAGACGTTGCTCCATGGCGTGCCAGACCCCGATCCCCTGGCCTTCGATCTTGAGCGNNTCCAGAGTCTCCTCGAACTGGCCGTTCTTGATATAGTCCCCGTAGGTCCGGATCCAATCGATGTCCACCATCATATAGTTCTGGTAGTGGCCCAGGTCGAATCGGAAGCTGTTGATCCAGCTTGTCCAACGCTCGGAGCAGTCCATGTAGGCGATGAACCACTCGTCTGCGGCGGGGATTTCAAACTGGGGTCCGTTCCCGTGCCCGCCGGCCGTGTAGAACCAATAGACCGTGTGCTGGCCGCCGTCTGCCGGTCTGACCAGGTCATTCGCGGCGCCGTTGAATCGCAAGCGTGCGGCGATGCCTGTGATGCGACTGGAGTAGTAGGGTCCTGCCGGGCCGTTGATGTACGGATCAAACGTGCCGGCGGGCAGATCCAGCAGCAGGGCTCCCACCGGGCTGTCGTCCACGTCCACCTCATTGACGTCGAAGAAGGTGATATCCTGAGCGTTCTTGGCCGACCAGCCTTCCGTATCGCCCGGCGTATTGAACTCCCAATGAGTCTTGTTGAAGGGCCAGTACAGGCTCTCATCGGGATGTTCCAGTTTCCCGATCTCCACGAAGATGTCGTCGAAATAGAAGAATGCGCCTTGTGCCACGTGGCCATAGAGTTGCACGTCCAGGGCCTTGCGCTCGGTTGTGCTATAGGCCAGTTGCAGAGTGCTTTCGAATTCGAACCACTCGTCGAAGACAGTCACCTCGATCGGGTCGCTGAGCCTCTCCGTCGTGCCGTCGAACTCCCGGATGCGGAACCAGATGGAGGCGTCTGCGTCCCACGCCTGGGCCGGGACCTTCAACGCACCGCGCAGAGTCACCGGGATGCCCTTCTCCAGATCCAGCCCGCCCTTGATCGGTTGCGACAGGGCGTGATACTCTCCGGTTCCCAGATGCTTGACCGCCCAGTCGAGGGAACACACGCTGTTGGGCTCGACGCTCGCGCTGACGTTGGCGTCGTAGAGACCTTCGAAGTCGCCTCCGACCACAGTCCAACCGGCGACAATCTTCTCGACATCGTCCCACAGCTCGAAGCTTTCATTGTTCAGATACAGCCCCATGTAACGGATCCAGTCAAACTCCACGGTGTACTGTTCGGGCACATTGTCCGCCAGATCTACACGGATGTTGTCGATCGTGCCGGTCCAGTTGGTCTCGCCGGTCATGTCGACGAGAACGCTGGCCCACACGCCGGGCTCGGGCAGCAGGAACCCTTTCGCATAAGCAGCCGGATTGAAGTAGTAGATGGCCGGGCCTGCGCCTCCGGAGTAACCGCTGACATCCGCTGAGGCCCTGACTCGCAGGAGGATGCCGGTGATGTCACCCGCATTCCAAGGACCATGCGGACCGTTGATGTACGGGTCCAGTATGTCGGCTGCGACGGTGGCGCTGAGAATCCCGTCTTTCGCTTCCAGAACGTCGATCTTGTTCGCGACGACCCAGCCTTCCTTGCCGGTATTGAACTCCCACCCCCATCCCGGCGTGCACGCCATCGGAACGAGAAGAACTGCCAGTATGGAAAATGATTGTCTCATAAAACTAAGCCTCCTTCCAAGGTCTGGGACATTCTCCAAACGGATGTGCTCGGGACAAACAGACAAAGGATCAGACAGCGCGGGAGGTGCACGAGATAGAGGGTGGGTGACCATTATGCTCGTATGAGTCGCGATCCTTGGAACGGACATTCGACTACTCCTCCCAACATGGCTGGCCAAGAGGTAGATGGTCCACCCACCTCACCTATATCATAAAGCGCTGATGTGCCCCAGTCAATCCGAGATTACAGACGGTCTTGCTTTGCCGGTCGTGTATAATTGAAGGAGTGTTGATTGGAAGCCGGGTGCAGGAACGCCGCATGTGCGGATTGCGTGTGCCCGCGCAGCCTTGGCAGCGAGGACCGGGATATGAAGAGAATCAGCATGATAGCGGTGATGGCGAGTGCTCTGGCCGTCCATCTGGCCGGCGGGCGGATGCTCGCTGATACCATCGTTCGTTGGGACTTCTCCAAGGGTCTGCAAGGCTGGAAGGGCAACCATCACGTGGAAGGTCTGACGTGGTCGCGAGACGGCCTGTCGTTTCGGTCTACGGGAGTCGATCCATGGATCGAGGGGCCGCCCATTGACCTGCCCGGCGACCGGCTCACCCGCGTCGCCGTTCGGATGAGGTCCGGAGCCAACAGCACCGGCGAGTTGTTCTACGGACCCTATTTCCAGGCGGGCCATTCCGTGCGTTTCACCGTCCGGAACGACGACCTCTGGCATGATTACGAGCTTGTTATCATGGAGATGTTGGGGATCGGTACGCGGTTTCGTCTCGATCCGGCTACGACGACCGGAGAGATCGGTGTTGCTTCTATCGCGGTGGAGACGCTCACGCTCTACGAGAATCCGCCATATCAAAAGCCCTCTCGGCCCGGACAGGCGAGAGGAAGGGCCGCCGAGACAGCATCCGGATCGCTCAAGATCCAGTACTTCGGGGCCGGGATAGGCGATCTTGTCGCGGAGGTGGCGGGTCGGGAGATGGCTACGGCGTATGACCGGGAGCTCATCGGCGTGTTGTGCGAGGACGCCATTGAATGGCTGGATCTCAAGAATGCCTATGTGAGTGCAGGAGATGAGGGCGGCATCGATTTGCTGGCGCGCTTGACGGATTCTCGCGGCGCCATGTGGCAGGTCCGCAGGACGATCCGTCCCGGGCCGACCGATGGCACGGTCGTCGTCGAAAGTCAAATCCAGGTGAGCGAGGATCGGGAGGTTATGTGCCTGCCCTGGCTGATTCTCTTTCCCGGCCTGGGCACATTCGGGTCGAGCAAGGATCAGGGGTTGTTCGCCGGCCTGGAGTACCTCGATGATGAGCCGAGCAGCAGCGAAGCCGATATCACGACCTCGGAACATATCCGGCGTGTGCCGGACCCGACCAAGGTGACTTTCCCGCTGATGGCGATTGCGGCCCGGGGGTGCTACATAGGTCTGATCTGGGAGCCCTCCGAGTGGATCGGTCCCCTCTTTGATACGCCGGACACAGTCTTTGGCTCCGGCGCCCATGTGATGGGCCTGACCGGTCCTGCCGTCGGGAAGCACCGCTTCGAGAATGGTTTGGTGGCGCACACCCCGATCCGTCTGGCGGCGAACACACCGATCGCCGTGAGAATAGGGATCGTGGGCGGCGAAGGTGCGACGATCGTGCCCGCCGTGCAGCACTATATTCGCCTGCGAGGGCTGCCGCCTGTGCCGCAGATTGAAGGTGGGCTCCCAGAGGCGGCCAGGCTGCTGGCGCACGGCTGGCTCCATTCCGCGATTCGCGAAAGGGGGCTGTTCCGCCATGCGGTATGGGGCGATCAGTTCGGTGCAGGCCCCGCCCCCGACGCGGCCATGTTCATGGATTGGCTGGCGGCCAGTCTCGACGATGACGACGCGGAGCTGACTCAGGAATTGTTCACTACTCGCGATCTGGCCTTGGCCGGCGTCCCGCCGAGTCGGCACTTCGACGGCGGGGTTTCCCATGTCCGACCGCCTACACCGCCGCTGTTGTTTGGCGATGTTGCGGCCTACGTCGAGCGACGGCACGACGCGGCACAAGATGCCGTCGCGAATTTCGATCCTCGCGGCATCAAGGTCTACCAGCCCGGGACCGTTGATTACGGGAAGACCCATTTCGCCAATTACGCCAACGGATACGGCGCTGGCGACCTTGTCACTGCTCTTGAAGGGGCAACTCTCCGTGCCGACGCGGAGTGGGCCGAAATCGCTCTCGACCTGCTCGATAAGCAGACCCTTCTCTACGCGAATACGGTTCCCCGTGGCGCCCAGACCTGGGAGATTCCTCTGCACACCCCTGACGTTCTGGCCTCCGGTCTTCTCACCAGGGCCTACACGCTCGGCTACCTCATCTCCGGACGCGAGGATTACCTGGAGCAGGCTCGCTACTGGGCGTGGACGGGAGTGCCTTTCATATATCTGGCCAGTCCCACGGGAGGGGCGGTCGGTTCTTATGCCACGATTCCCGTATTGGGCGCCACAGGCTGGCAGGGCTCGTGGTTCGGCCGGCCCGTGCAATGGTGCGGACTGGTCTATGCCTCGGCGCTGCGTCAACTGGGCGAATATGATCCGCAGGGTCCGTGGCGGCAGATCGCCTCGGGGATCACCGCGACGGGGCTCCAGATGGCCTGGCCTGTGGATGATGCCGATCGGCAAGGGCTGCTGCCTGATTTCTTCCTGCTGGAGTCTCAGCAACGGGAAGGACCGGCGATCAACCCCGGGACCACCCAGGCGCATGTGCCGGAACTATTCGATGCAGGTACGATCTACGATGTCCGGCGTATGCCGGTTGCCGGCTGCTTCATTCACGCGCCCTGTAGGATCCGCCAGATCGTCGAGGAGAATGGGCTTATATCCTTTGTGCTGGATGGCTGGGGCGCGCGTCAGGGTACGAGATCCTACTGTGTCCTGGTGTCGGGTTGGTCGGGAAACCAACCCGATGTCACTTTGTGCGGACTTGATGAATCGACAGACGCGCCGGAGATGGGCATGCCCGCCTCCACGGAGTACCTTCCCCTCGCAAGGCTTCTCATCATCGATGTGGCAGGACCCGCCAGAGTCCGTATTTCCCCTCGGTTGTCCTCCCGAGCGAAATCCTTGCCGTGAATGAAGATCCCAAGGGGATGATGCAATCATCTGTTGGCCGGGGCGCGCGAAAACCATTGAAATCTCCCCACCTTTGCGAGAGAATATACCCATCAGAGACCCGACACGGTGGGGAGTTGGCATGAGTGACGTTACTCGCATCCTGAACGCGATCGAACGGGGAGAAGCCAAAGCCACAGACGAGCTCTTGCCGCTGGTGTACGAGGAGCTGCGCTTGCTCGCAGCTCAGAAGCTCTCTCATGAGCCTCCGGGCCAAACCCTCCAAGCGACCGCACTGGTTCACGAGGCCTACATTCGGCTGGTGGGGGACGAACCGCAGAGTTGGGAGAACCGAGGCCATTTTTTCGCTGCCGCAGCGGAAGCGATGCGGCGAATCCTGGTGGAAAGAGCCCGGAGCAGGAACTGCATGAAATGTGGGGGCGGGATCCGCCGGGTGGACCTCAACGATGCGCTTCTGGCCGTTGAAGCATCTCCAGAGGGTCTGATCGCAATGGACGAGGCATTGACGAGGCTTGCCGATGGGGATGCCGAGGCCGCCAGGTTGGTGGAGCTCGCTTATTTCGGCGGTCTGAGCCTGGAGCAAGCCGCAGAGGTGCTTGGCATCTCTTGCCGCACCGCCTACAGACACTGGGCATTCGCCCGTGCCTGGCTGTACAAGGTAATCACCGTTCCAGAGTGATCCCGGTCAGTAGGCTTCCCGAAGTCCCGGAACAGATTTTTTTGAGGAATCCCATTTTCTCTGTCAATTCCCCGCGTGGATTTCGCATGGGAGAGTGTGCAGGAGTAGTCACATGAACTCACAGGCTCCAAACCGGTCACAAGAGGTCAAGAGGATCTTCATTGAAGCCCTGGAGCAGATGGCGGGAGCAGAACGGATCTCGTATCTGGATCAGGCGTGCGGCGGCAATGCCCCGTTGCGTCGCGAAGTTGAAGATCTGTTGCTTGCCCACCAGCGGGCTGGGGAGTTTCTCGATCCTGCTGCCTTTGCCACGGGGATGGGGTTCGACCACTCTCCATTAACGGAGGGTCCCGGTGCCGTCATCGGCCGTTACAAGCTCCTGGAGAAGATCGGCGAAGGGGGGATGGCCGTGGTCTACATGGCCGAACAGGAGCAGCCCATCCGCCGCAAGGTCGCCCTCAAGATCATCAAACTGGGCATGGACACAAGGCAGGTGATCGCCCGTTTCGAGGCCGAAAGGCAGGCCCTGGCCCTCATGGACCACCCCGGCATCGCCAAGGTCCTTGATGCAGGGGCCACCGAGACCGGCCGGCCGTACTTTGTCATGGA
>DCUI01000013.1 GCA_002327785.1 Phycisphaerales bacterium UBA2218 | reverse complement strand
GGATGTACTTGTCGGCCTCGGGGCAATTCGTTGCCTTGAGGTTCTTGGCATCCCATTCGAGTTTCTGCCCAACCCGATATGCCACGAGCGCCAGCAGGTTGTTCTCGATCAGTGCGCCGGAGTAGTCGAAGTTGCACAGCGTGGGCTTGCTGGTCTTGCAGCCGATGATCCACTCCTCATGGTGCCCCGGCGACGGCGGGATCAGATCTTGTTTCTTGGGCGACGTGTATTGCGTCATGTCGTTGGAGCCGGTAGGCATTACGATGCGGAAATCGTAGTCGCAGAGTAAATACCCCTTGTCGCCGTTGAACAGAACGCCCTTGAACAGCTTGTCACGGTTGAAAGCCTCGGAGGGCATGCCGGGTTTCTTGCCGCCGTCGTACCAGTTGACCGTCACCGCGGGTCTCCATTGGTTGGCGGGGTGCTCCCACTCGGCGGTCAGCCATTGCGGACACGTGTCCGTACTGACGGGCGTGCCTTCGGCCTTGCAGCTCGTGGGCAAAGCCAGGTCCAGAGCCCAGTAGGGCATATCCATCATGTGGCTTCCCATGTCGCCGATCTGACCGCTGCCGAAGTCCCAGAAGCGATTCCAGCCAAGGCAACCGCCTTTTAGGTAGCCGGCATTGTAGGGATGGTGCGGCGACGGCCCGATCCAAAGGTCCCAGTCGAGACCTTCCGGCGCCGGTTCGGCGGGGAGGTAGCTCCCGCCTTCGGGCTCGCGGCTGCACCAGACGTGGACTCTCTTGACGGCGCCGATCGCGCCGCCGCGGATCAGCTCCACCATCCGGCGATAGTTGTCGCTGGCGTGGATTTGAGTGCCCATCTGGGTGGCGATCTTGTTGTTGTTCTTGAGGTAAGTCTCGCGGACGAGCCGAGCCTCCTCGACGGAATTGGCCAGCGGCTTCTCGCAGTAGACGTGCATGCCCCGGTTCATCGCCCAGATGTTGACGAAGGCATGGGTGTGGTCGGTCGTCGCGCAGATCACGGCGTCAATGTTCTTCTGATCGAGGCATTTGCGCCAGTCGGTGTAGAGCTTGGCCCCCGGGTACTTCTGGGCGGCGGCTGCAAGGTTCTTCGCGTTGACGTCGCAGAGGGCCACGATGTTCTCGCTCTTGACTCCATCCAGATCACCGGCGCCCCGGCCCCCGACGCCGATGCCGGCGATGTTGAGCTTCTCATTCGGGGAGTTGCCCGCCTTGAGAATCCCGGAATCGAGGATTGTGACGCCGGCCCCGAGGACGGCGCTGTGCTTGAGGAACGTGCGGCGATTGACTGTCTCTTTCATGGATCAACTCCTCGACATGAATACAACGTGCCTGTGCTTTCGAACCAGGATCATGGCGACAACGTACCTCATGCAGCCCGGCGATTCAATGTTTTCTTGCGAACTGCCCCTCAGATAATGCGGAGAGGCAGAACAACGGTTGACGAGGGACCGCGATGCATCGATAATGGCGCGTGGGTGCCGGAGGTGAAGAGGAGGATCGGTGCTTGGCTGTGCCGTTTTTGCGATTGTGAAGGTTTGGGAAGACTGCAGGAAGATGCACGGTGTTGTTCTGTGCGGCGGCCAGTGGACTTGGCCGCCTTGCCTGTTGTAGTTCCGACGTATCCTTGTCGGACAATGATGATTTGGGGTCTCGCAAAAGAAGGGCCGGGGGGATAGTATGACATTGACCGGGGAGCATCTGGAAAGGCTTTTGTATCCGTGGTGCCCGATGAGAGGCCCGCGGCCGGCGGCTGTGGCAGTTCTATTTGCCGTGATGGTGCTCTGTGGCTGTGCGACTCAGCGCGTGACCAACCCGGAACGGACGGCCACGGAACAGTTCCTGCTTTCCGAGGCTGTGACGGAGGCCGTGGCGCCCTTGAGCTTCGACATGCTGCACGGCCGGCGGGTCTACGTCGAAGATCGTTACTTCGGCGCGCCGGAGAAGGCGTTCGTTCTCGGCGAGCTCCGCGCCAAGCTGTTGCTCTCGGGTGTGCAGGTGGCGCCCGACGTGGGCGCTGCGGAGATCATCCTCGAAGTCCGCAGTCCCGGCGTCGGCATCGACCGCTACGACAGTCTCATCGGTATCCCCGCGATCGGCGCCACGGCGGGCACCACGTCGGCGGCCACGGGCGTTCCCACCGCCGGCATCCTCACGCCGGAAGTGGCCATCGTCAAGGAGATCAAGCAGGTCAGCTTCGCCGGCATTGCGTACGTGGCCTATTGGGCCGACACGGGAGAAGTGGTGGCCAGCTCGGGCCCGTCGGTCGGCCGGGCCTGGCGGGACGACTGGTGGATCCTCGGTTTCGGCCCCCGTACCCTTGGCACGATCTCTCCTGTGGATCATCAAATCGAATGATGGTTCTCCTGCGATGCGAACACCTTCCGAAGGCGAGGGCCGCATGAAAACATCCGTCTGACAATTGAAATGGCCTATGTTGCGCTGGACAATACGAATCCTGCTTGTGTTTGTCGTTCTGATCGTTGTTGCCGTGGGGATCGTTCACGTGGTCCTGCGAAGCGATCGGCTGGCGGAACTGATCCTGACCACGGTCAGCGAACGGATCGGCATGGAGGTGACCTCGGAATCGCTCTCTGTGGGGTGGAGTGGCAGGACGACCCTTCGCGGTCCCGCCGTGAAGATGCCTCTGACGGATGAAGTGGTTCTGGCTGCCGATAGAATCGAAATCGCACACACGGCCATTCCCCTGCTGATCTTTGGGCGACCCGTCCACGTGCGGTCGGTACGGGCGGACAGTCCCAAGGTGAGCGTGCGTCAGTACGCGAGCGGCCGGTGGAACGTGCAGGATGTGTGGACGCGGCTGGCCGCGAGCTTCGAATTCTCCGGCCGGAAGAACCGGCCTACGGCACTCCCGCGAGTCATGCTTGTGGATGCGATGGTTCAGATCACGGAACCGAACGCAGCCGTTCGGACCGTGGGACCGCTGGATTTCCGGGCCGATCCACAGGGGGTGCTCCTGTGGCGATTCGATTTGAGCGTACCTCAGCTTGTGGAGGCGAAGGGCCGAGTCGTGCAGGGCAGCGACTGGACACACGATGTCCGCTTCGTGGTAGGGGACACCGAGTCGTTGGTGCGTCGAATCCTCGGCGGCGATCTCTCCCCGATCCAGATAGAAGGGCGATGGGAGGGCAGGGTACTGCAAGACGCCGTGAGCGGCATGCTCCGATTGGATCGACTGGCTGTTGGGCCGGTGACGGCGTGCGGCGGTGTTCTCCTGGAGGTGAAGGCCGGCGGGATCAGCATCCGCCCACAGGGCCTGGCCTTCAGCGAGCCCAACCTTGCAGGGCATGAAGTCCATCTGGCCAACGGATCGGTCCAAATCACCGGCCGAGAGGTCTGTGTGGAGCAGCTCTCGTTGGCATCGAGCCATCTGGCTGCTCGGATCGACGGGAGGTGGGACTGGATCGCGCAAGCGGGGGAGTTCGTCGCATCCTGGGCGGCAGCCTCGGATGAGAAGTCGCCGCAGTACAGCGGAACGTGCAGAGCCTCCGTGAAATCGCCGCAAGCCGGCCGCAAGGCGGCCCGCGTGAGTATGACCGCCGACGTGGAGACCTCGTCGGGCGATTGGGCTGTGGCGGCCGACGTTGAAGGCGCCGGCGCCGACTGGCGGCAGTCGCAGTGGCGGCTATCGACGCCGACCTTTGTTTGGTCCCGTGACGGCAAGCAGGTGGATCTCGCCGGGGCGACGGCGGAGATTCGCATGGCGTGGCCTGCGATCCAACTGACCTCGCTGCATCTGCCGAACACGCGTGTGACGAATGCCGCAGCACGGTTCGATCCGAACACGCGTCGTTGGTCCGCTCGTCTGGCGATGGAGAATCTGGGCCAACTGGAGCCGTGGGGCGTGAAGGCATTGGATTTTCTGCTGGACGTGGAGGGCGACGACCACTTGGCGCACATCTTGGAGCTTCGTCTGACGCAGGGTGCGCGAACTGCCACGGCCACGGGGAATCTCTCCTTCCACGAAAAGGGATTCCAGGACGTCCGGCTCACTGCGGACTGGCCCGGCGGCCACTCGGCTGATGGTTTGCCGGAGGCCGGGCAGTCGGTGGGTCACTGGCATCTGGAGGGCGATGTTTTCGGGCGGGTTCGACCGCTCGCCATCGAGATGACCGGCCGGATGACGGGCCGGAATATCACCCTTGGAAAACAGACGGTCGACCGAGTGGAGATCCCTGTGCGGGCGAAAGCCGATACACGCGAGATCCAGGTGGCTACCGATGCCGTGGGTCTGCTTGGAGGCCGCTGGCTGGTGAACGGCTGCCGCGACTTGTCCTCGGACATGACGCAACTTGCGGTGACGGTCGATGATTTGTTGCTGGAATCGGTCGTGAAGATGGTTGGCCTGCCTTTCGCTTCGGGCGGTCGGACGCGCGCACAAATCCGGTTGGCCATGGAGGGCTTCGACATCGACTCGGCTGTGGCCGACGGCAGTTGGGACGCCGAGGACGTGAATGTCCCTCCCTTGCGCGCCCGGAAGGCTCACGGGAAGTTTCACTTCTCCAACGGCCAAGCTCGGCTGGATCAGATCGAGCTGGAGCAGGAAGGAGGGCGAATCCAGGCGAGCGTTGAGTTCCGGCTCGATGACCCCCGATGCGTGCACGTCGAGATGTCGTCGAACGAATGGAAGGCGAAGCTCGACGGATATCCGCTGTCGTTCTATACGGATGGGAAGGCCAAGCTGCGGGTGAATGTGGTTGAACGCACGGCCGACGGAGTGGCGGACCTCTCGGGCCGCATGTTGTGGGGAGAGCGGGAGTTTGGACGCGTTCGCACGTCCACGCTTGTACGCGGGCAGACCCTCGACATCCGGGAGCTTCATGCCGACGCGCTCGGCGGCTCCGTGGAGGGGCAGGCCGTGATTCCGTTGAATCACTGGAAGAAGAGTACGGCAAGACTGGACTGGCAGGGACTGCAACCGAGGCAGTTGCAGCAATGGGCGCCTCAGTTCGAACAGTTCGAGGGAACGGTGTCCGGCTCACTGCAGGTCGAGCAGGCAGGCCGGGCGGAGCGTCCGCCGGAACCCATGCGGTTCGTGGTGCAGGCTGATGCGGAGGACGGCCGTTTCGGCCCGGCCCAGGTAGATTCGTGCCGGATTGTCGGTTTTCTCGGAGATCGGCGACTGCTGATTGATGAGGCAACGCTCCGGATTCTGGGCGGCCAGGTGAAGGCTAGGACCCGCGTCAGTGCCCATCCCGGCGGCCACTACGGGTCTTTGGTTCTCGATTTCAATGACTTGAGGCTCAATCAACTCGTCCACTTGATTGTCCCGGACGCCAGTGAATATGCCGGGAATCTTTCGGGCAGCGGCACGGTTCTGACTTCCGCCAACTGGCATTCCTTCGGCGGTGAGGCGAGAATCAACCTGACGCAGTCCGATCTCGTTGGCAACCGCGTTGTCCGCGTCCTTCACAATACGCTTAACCTGCAGTCGGGCAAGCAGGAACCGACCGGCATAGGCGAGCTGAGCGTCCAACTTGAAGGCCCGTCAGTGGTGATCCCGAGTTTCCGGTACTTCAACCAAGGCGTCGAGATTCGCGGCGCCGGCAGAATCGTGGACGTCAATCGTGGCGCTCGAAGTCCGGTCGACGGTTTTGCAGTGGCCTCCACACGAATTCTCAAGGGGGTCCGCCTGCCCGGTGTGAAGGCCCTGGATCAGTTGCTGGCCACGGTTCAGACCGGGGCGGCTTCCGTCGAGATTGGCGGGACTCTCGAGGAGGTCGATGCGAGGGCCGTCCCACTGCCCGATGTGCTCGGCTCGTTCCGCCGGCTCCTGTGGGCGCAGCTTCGGGAGTAGCGTCATCCGCTCCTTGCGGCTCGATTCGTCAGGCACACGCCGGAGAGAACCAAGGCGGCTCCGACCGCCAGCGACCACGTGATCGGCTCGTCGAGAACCAGACCGGCCAGGATCACGGCGGAGATGGGGACGAAGTTGATGAACAGGCCCGCACGGGTCGCCCCGATGAGTTTCACGCCTTCACAGAACCACACGAAGCCGAGAACGGTCCCGAACACGGCCAGGTAGGTGATCGACGCCCAATCGATCCACGACGCATGACCGAGGTTCTTCGCGGGGCCTTCCATTGCGGCCGGTACGGCCAGGATCAGGGCGCCGATGGCAGAGGAGTAAGATACGGAGACCAGGGGCGAGAGCCGGCGCATGACGGTCTTGCCGATCAGCGAGTAGGCAGCCCAGCTCAACACGCAGCCCAGGATGAAAAGCTCGCCCCAGCCGATGCCGCCGGTGAGGATTCGGGACAGATCGCCTTGTGAGATGACCACTGCCGCGCCCAGCACGGACAGCGGGATTCCTGCGACCTGCACGAGACGGAGTTTCTCCCGCAGAAACAACGCCGAGGCGACGGCAATGAAAGCCGGACACGTCGCGACGATCAGCGATGCCCGACTTGCCTCGATCAGTCTCAGTCCTTTGAAGAACAGGGCGTTGTAGGTGAAGACACCGGTCATGCCCAACATCGCGACGAGCACGATCTGGCTCCACGTCAGGTGGGGGAAACGGCCCTCCTTTTTCCACGTCAGCGACAGCAGCAGGACGGAGGCCATCGCAAATCGCAGAAACGCGATGGTGAACGGATCCATGTCCTGCGAGACGTATCTGCCGGCGATGAACGTCCCTCCCCAGAAGACTGCGGTCAGCAGCAGCTTGGCGTAGGTCACGGACGAACGCGGACAAGCACGAGCGGGCTCGGACACGGGCGCTTCCGTCGATCCGTGGGTGTCTGTGAGCGTCCTCGCGGGTCCGTGTGAGCTTGCTTTAGACATCGGTTGCCGCCTCTGCCTTTCTCAGCAGGGCCAGGAAATCGGCGGCACTCAACTCGGTCAGGCCGTCCACGATGTAATCTGCGCCGGCCAGATCATTGCGTTTGCGCGTTGTGGTTACGGCCACTACGGTCATACCCGCGGCCCGGCCCGCTTGCACGCCCGGTATGGCGTCCTCAATCACCGCACAACGCGACGGGGCCAGTCCGAGCTTCTCGGCCGCTCGGAGGAAAGTCTGCGGCGAGGGCTTGCTCTCTGCGATTTCCTCGTTGGTCACACGGGCGTCGAAGTAGTCGCTCAGGGCGAGTTCATCCCAGAAGACGTCGAGGTTCTCCGGCGGGGCGGAGGAGCCGATTGCCAGGCGAAACCCGTGCTGTTTGAGGTCTTTGAGCAGGGTCTCGGCCCCGGAGGCAAGCTCGGGACGCTCCTGCACCACCTCGCGATACCGACGCTCCTTCCAGTCGGAGAGCCGCTCCATCTCCCGTGCCGAGATGCCCGGATGGAGCATTGGCAGAATCGCGGCGTTCTGCATCCCGAATGTGTTGCGGAAGAACTCCTCGGACATCGCGAGTCCCTCTTTCGCCCCCAGATCGAACCAGGCCCGCCGATGGGCCCAGCCCGTATCGACCAGGACGCCGTCCATATCGAAAATCACACCCAGCTTGCCGCTGCAACCTGCCATCAGAACGAATCCTTTGTCATGCATAAGCCGGCCTGAACTGCCATCTACGGACTCGGACCGCCGGCGACCGTATCACGAGAGCCTCCTATCGTATCGAGTGTTTCAAATCGGTCAAGATGATACGAGGACAGGTTGTTGCGAAGGCTCAAATCGGATACGTTATCGCTGCCGAATGACACTCAATCACAGGAGATCGCCATGGGCTGCCCTAATGTGGATTCCGGTTTGGCTCCAGCGGATGAAGGCTTGCTCTCGTTTTCACGGCTCATGACAGGGCTACTGTTTGCGGTATCACTCCCCTGGTTTGGCGAACCGCTGCCTGCTGCTGCGGCCAGTCCATCCGGCTTCATCTTCATCAATACGAGCTTCGAGAACGCCTCGCCGCTGTATTGGGAGGTCGACGCAGCCAACCTGATTCATGTGTATCTCATCTACGATCAGGAGCGGTCCAGCCCCAACCGAGCCAACGGCCACTGGTTCTTTGAAGTCCAGGCGGCCCCCAATACGCGGTGCACGCTCGTTCTGCACAACTTCGACAACGTCTGGAACGGCCGGAAGGGGTCGCCCATCAGCGACCGCACGATCTGCTATGTCTCCGAGGATGCTCGGACGTGGCGGCTTGCGCCCGCCCGGAAGACAGACGACAACTGCCTGCGAATCGAGATGGCGATTCGCTTCGGCTCCCTGTACGTTGCCCGTCTGGAGCCCTATCGCCTGTCGGATCTGGAGGCGTTCGAGAGGCGGATTCGCGAGGACCGCCGTGTGGAGATCACCATCATTGGCAAGACGGTCGAGGGCCGCGAGTTGGAAATCATTCGTGTCGGCGATCCGAATGCCGCCGGCCGGGTCTTCCTGCGGGCCCGGGCACACCCCTGGGAGGCAGGGGGCAACTGGGTCATCGAGGGTCTCGTCGAACGGCTGCTTGGCGGCGATAAGGACGCCGAGCGGTATCTGGGCAGGTACTGCGTCTACATCATGCCCATGGCCAACAAGGACGGGGTGGTCCGCGGGCGGACGCGGTTCAACCTGCTCGGGGCGGACCTCAATCGCAAGTGGGACGAGCCGCCTGACCCCGCCGTCAACCCGGAGAACCATGCATTGGAGGAATGGCTCAAGTCCCGGATCGCCAAGGGGCGGACTCCGCACTTGCTGATCGATTTGCACAACGACGAGGGCGGCCAGCTCCATGTCTCCCGGCCGAACGTGGACCTCGACCGCTATCTCCGGAACATGCAGCGGTTGGAGGCAATGCTCCGAGAGCATACATGGTTCACCGAAGGCAGCACGCGCGAGGGCTTCAGGAACCCCGGCTCAATCGGCGAGGGCCTGCTCGAACGGTTCGGCGTGAATGCCTGCGTGCTGGAGCTCAACGCCAACTGGATTGCGGGGCTGAACGCGCCGGTGTCGGCCGAACGATGGAAGCTCTTCGGCGCCCGGTTGTGTGAAGCGCTGTTCCATTACTTCGATACGCCTTGCTCGCCATGACAGGCCGGAGCGTCGTTCTGAGGTAGTCTCGTGAACGCGTAGAGCAACACCGCCGGATGCACACAAGACGGTCGAGTCTGGGAGTGTGCTAATTGTTGCTCGGTGTGTAACCCAGCTTGCTCCAGACAGCCCGCTGCATGTTGTGGAGGTCCTCGTTGCCGGGCGAATTGGACATAGCGCCGTTGCGAAGGCTGTCTTGCCACAAATTGTAGTCGGCCTTGGCGATGTCCAACGTTCGTGGGTCCTTCCATTTCCAGTAGTTGCTGTGGCCGTCGGCAAACCCAAGGTTTGTCCCGTCCCCGTGCCGGGCCGTGATCTGGTCCCACCATCGCTCCTGGTCGTACCAGAGCGTCCAACTGTTCGGACTGAGCCGACCCTCGTCGAGGAAGACGAGTCGCAGGTCCGCCTGTTTGATCTTGATCCGCCTGTAGACCATCAAGTTCGTGGTCCCTGGAATGCCGTTGTAGCCGTTCATGCAGTCCGTAATCGCGTATGTCACGATCTCTCCACGAACGCCGGTGGGGCATTTGTACAGCCCGACCTCCGGGCAATAGGGGAACAGTAATCCGGCCCTGACGCCGTTGATCTTCCGCTCCTGTGTGACGTTTGTGCCCGAGTAGTAGTGTACCCATCCGCCATTGGGAGGCAGGTCAGTGGGCGGGGCGGGGTTGGCCGGCACGATCCGGTCGTCGTTTTCGTCGGCGTACATGATCCAGCCCTTCATCATTTGGCCGAGGTTGTTGAGGCAGGCGACGCGCTTGCCTTGCTCCCGGGCCCGGTTCAGGGCCGGCATGAGGATGGCCATGAGGATGGCGATTACGGCGATGACGACCAGAAGCTCGATCAGGGTAAAAGCAGTTCGGCGACTCATTTCTGTTGCTCCTTCTCTTCTTACCCAATACACTCTGTGCGACCATGTCGATGCCGAAATAGACCCGGACTCCCCTATTCTACCTGTAGCTCCCTGTTCGTGCAAGTCCCCACTGGCGAGGAAAAATTGTGTAAAATGAACGCAGTGGCTATCTATTCTCAGGCCGGACATCAGTGCACTCGGTGTGCGTAGATGTAATCCCAGTCGAGTTCGAGACCCATGCCGGGGGCTTGGGGGATCGACACATAGCCCTGGTCGTCGAGAGTGGGCTCGGGGGTTGTCCGGGCGGGATGGATTTCGGGCTCGCACGAGAGCGACGAGACCTCCACATACTTGATCAGCGATTCGGACGTGGCTGCCATCAGTTGGAGATGTGGATAGGCATCGAGCCCGATGTCTCGCAATTCCAGTCTTGCCTCAAGCGATTCGCAGGCTGATGCCAGCTCGATGCAGGGCGTGAGGCCGCCCAGAGATGCGTCGATGCGGCCGATGTCACAGGCCTTGGATATAAGCCACTCGATGCGGCTTGGGTAGGAGTCCGGGAGGGTCTCCGGGGCGCAGATCGGTGTTTTCAATTGTCCGGCGAGTGCGATGTAGCGTTCCCGCCATGGTTCCGTCTCCGGCATGGGGGATTCATACCACTCGTACTGCAGGTCATCGAGCAGTTTCCCCACGCGCAGAGCCTCGTCGAACGTGTAAGCGCCGCCGTGGTCGGCCATGCACGCGAAGTCCGGCCCGACGGCCTCGCGGACGGCCTGGTAGACCGCCATGTCGCGATCCGGGAACCCGATGCCCGGTGAGCGGCCGGTGCCTGTCCCCGGCTCGAAATAGGGACGAATTTTGCAGCCGTGAACGCCGGCTTGCCTGCACGCGAGCGCATACTCGGCATATCGACCGGGATCGCCGAGGTTGAAGGGGGTGGTGATGTACGCCCTGATTACCTGTCGCTGTGTGCCGAGCAGCGCATGGACCGGTTTGTCCATCACCCGACCGAACAGATCCCACAGGGCGATATCGATCGCTCCCAGGGTCCCGAGCGGCAAACCGGCTTCATAGAGATCTCGCCAGACCGCACCGGTCGAATCGACACGCCGGTCCGCAAGACGGCTCCTGATAACGCCGGCGGTCGCCGTGTCGGGCATCGTCCAACTCGGCGCATCGGCCCACCCCTGAATCCCGGATTCGGCCGTGATCCGCACGGCGCAGCGGTGATCGGGCACATCCTCGGGATTTTGCCGGCTCGTTCCATAGAGAAACCACTCGACACACGAGATCTTGGCCGTCTCGCGGATATTCAGCAGCACAAGACTCCTGGCCGCAGCGTAGTTGCCCATGGCTGCCGCTAATCCGGCAATCTTGAGAAATGATCTTCGGTCCATACCCTCGCGAAGGCCCCGGCCTGCACTTGATTCGGCCCGGTCCTATCGTATCGGACCGGTTGCCAAACATGCCCCAATTTCGCTATCGTCTCGATGATAGCAGAACGGCAGGGCAAATGCAAGAGTGTTATGAGGATGACTGTCAAAGGAGAAGAGAATGAATACGAGGATACGAGAGATTCTGGGAAGCGACGCGGACGGTTTGTTGAAGCACCAGTGCAAGACGATCGGCAGGGAGATGCTGCATCTGCCCGGGCCGACATTCATCGACGATGTGGTGGCCGTCTCCGACAGGTCCGCCCGGGTCCTGCGGAACCTCCAATCAATCTTCAGTCACGGCCGCCTGGCGGGGACGGGTTATTTATCCATTCTGCCCGTCGATCAGGGCATTGAGCACTCGGCGGGCGCGTCCTTTTCGCCGAATCCCATCTACTTCGATCCCGAGAACATTGTGAAGCTTGCGGTCGAAGGGCGGTGCAATGCCGTGGCTTCCACGCTCGGCGTCCTCGGCGCGGTGTCGCGCAAGTATGCGCATAAGATCCCATTCATCGTAAAGATCAATCACAATGAGCTGTTGAGCTACCCGAATTCGCACGATCAGCGTCTATTCGGTTCGGTGGATCAGGCGTTCGATCTCGGGGCGGCTGCGGTAGGGGCGACGGTGTATTTCGGCTCGCAGGAGTCCCGGCGGCAAATCGAAGAGGTCTCCGCTGCATTCGAGCGGGCGCACGACTTGGGTATGGCCACTGTGCTGTGGGCCTACCTGCGGAATGAGCATTTCACGAAGGACGGTGTCAACTACGAGACCTCCGCCGACCTGACGGGGCAGGCCAACCACCTGGCGGTGACGATCGAGGCGGATATCGTCAAGCAGAAGCAGCCGACCAGCAACGGCGGGTTCAAGGCCATCGGATTCGGCAAGACACACGCCGATGTCTACGACAAGCTCACGTCCGACCATCCGATCGATCTGACGCGATATCAGGTGGTGAACTGCTATATGGGCCGAGCGCCACTGATCAACTCGGGTGGGGCGTCGGGCAAGAACGATCTACAACAGGCGGTCCGCACGGCAATCATCAACAAGCGGGCCGGCGGCACCGGCCTGATCTCGGGACGGAAGGCTTTTCAGAAGCCGATGAGGGATGGCGTCGAACTGCTGCACGCCATCCAGGACGTGTACTTGGATCAGGACATCACTGTTGCCTGACGCTTTTTAGCGGGCTACAGGTTCGAGGACTGCTCCTGTCTGGCCGTGGCCAGAGTCGCGGCGATGGCCTGTGACGACCGGCTCAGGGCTTCCTTTTCCTGGGGGGCGAGTTGCGCGTCGATGATACGCACCACGCCGTTCTCCCCGACGATGCACGGGACGCTCAGGCAGACATCGTGAATCCCGTACTCGCCCCTCAGCAGGCTGGAGACCGTCAGCACGCTGTTCTCGTTTCTGAGAATCGCCCCGGTGATGCGGACGAGCGAGAGTCCGATGCCGTAGTACGTCGAGCCCTTGTAGTCGATGATGTGGTAGGCGGAGTCGCGCACCTGCTCGGCGATTTGCCTGTGATGCTTCTTGTAGTCGCAGACCTTGCAGACTCGGCAATAGTCCTCGATGGAGACTCCGGCGATGTGTGATAGGCTCCACGCGGCGACCTCGCTGTCCCCGTGCTCGCCGATGACGTAGGCGTGGATGTTGCGGGCGTCGATGCCGCAATGGCGGCTCAGCATGAACTTGAACCTCGCACTGTCGAGAACGGTGCCCGAGCCGATGACCCGGTGTCGCGGCCAACCAAGACACTCGATCGCGACCTGAGTCAGGGTATCAACGGGGTTGGTCACCATGAGAACCACTGCGTCACTGGGGTGTTGTGCGATCTGTGTGCAGATTGCGCGGACGATCTTGGCGTTCTTGCGGATCAGGTCTGCGCGGGACTGCCCGCTCTGCTGCTTGGCGCCGGCCGTGATAACGATCAGGGCGGCGTCGGCGCAGTCCTCATAGGCGCCCGCCTTGACACTCACGGGCGGAATGAACGGCAACCCATGGGAGAGGTCCATGATCTCGCCTTCCACTCGGACCGCGTCGAGGTCGATCAATGCGATCTCCTCGGCCATCCCCGTCTGCAGCAGGGCATAGACGTAGGTCGTTCCGACGGATCCTGCGCCAATCACAACCACCTTGGGATTACGGCAAGCCACTGTTCCACCTGTCTCAAGACAATTCCATCTTCGGGTTCTTCCATCATCTATACTGCCGGAGAACTCGCCGGTTCGACATTTTGGGGTGTACAATGTCTGAATCCGAAAGAGGCCGGACTTTTCCCCTTGTCATGGGCCATCGAATCAGCTTAGATAGATGGTAGTGTGGAAAGCTGCAGGATGGCGGCGGCAGGATGCCTCTGCCATCCGCGAGCTCTCCATCGGATGGGATGAGACAGGCAAATGAATGGAGGTAACGCCATGTTTGAGACGCTGGATAAACTGGTGCTGGCCGGCCTTGGCGCGCTGACCATGACCCGGGAACGCGCGGAGAAGATGTTCGACGACTACGTCAACAAGGGCCAGGCCACGCGAGAGGCGCGAAGCGGCTTCGTCAAGGACGTTATGGACAGCGCCGAGCGAACGCGGGCGGAGCTCCAGAAGCTGATCGCCGATCAGGTTCGCCAGACCGTCAACGGCCTGCACCTGGCGAGCAAGGACGACGTCGAGCGTCTCGAACGCAAGATCGACGATCTGCTGACGAAGAAGGCCGGGGAGTAACCGCCCTTGGGTCCTTGGGGGTTCCGGTTCAAGAGTCGCCTGCACCGGCTGCGGCGATACCGGCATATCATCGCCGTGCTGATGAAGTACGGCCTTGAGGAAGTGGCGGAAGCGCTGAGGTCACGCGTGCTGGTACGCCTGGGCGAGAAGATCGCCCCGGTGCGGATCAAGCGGATCGCCGAAGGGCGAAGCCGCGCGGAGCGGTTTCGGCTCGCGCTCGAGGAACTCGGTCCCACCTTCATCAAGTTCGGGCAATTGCTGAGCACTCGGCCCGACATCATTCCATTGGAATACGTCCAGGAGCTTGGGCACTTGCAGGACCAGGTCAAGCCGGAACTGCCCGACCGAATCCGGGCTGAGGTCGAGCGCCAGTTGGACGGCAAGCTGGAGGACGTGTTTTCGAGCTTCGATCCTTCCCCCCTGGCCGCCGGCAGCATCGCCCAGGTCCATCGGGCGACGACTCCGGAGGGGGACTCGGTGGCCGTCAAGGTCCGCCGGCCCGGCATCGTCCAGGTGATCCAGGCCGAGTGCGAGGTCCTCGAAGAGCTTGCCAGCATCCTCAAGATGACCCTATTCGAGCATGAGACCATCGACCCCCGCCAGATGGTCGGGGAGTTCGTCGAGGCCGTGTCGAAGGAGACGGATTTGGCCAACGAGCGGCGAAACCAGTTGCGGTTCATCCGGAGCTTCGCCCAAGACCCGACCGTCCACATCCCGCGAGTCTACGAGAAGTACTGCACGCCGGCGATTCTCACCATGGAGTATATCGATGGGATCAAGCCAGGCGATCCCGCGATCTTGCGCGAGCACGGCCTCGATCCCAAGCTGATCGCTGTGCGTGGTGCAAATCTTGTGCTGCGACAGATCTTCGAACTCGGCTTTTTTCACGCGGACCCTCATCCCGGCAATTTCTTCCTGCTGCCCGGCAACGTGCTGGCTCCCATCGACTTCGGGCAGGTTGCACATCTGTCCTCGCAGGACCGCAGGCTGTTCAACGAGATCGTCCTTGCGGTTGTCGAGAATGAGCCGGGGCGGGTCGTTCGGATGCTGGACCGTCTGGACATGGTCCAAGAGAAGACGGACACGGCCAAACTGACGGCCGGCATGGAGCAACTCATCGACGCCTATCGCGACCTGCCTTTGCGGAATATCCCATTCGGTCCGGCGGTGACGCAGACCTTCGACCTGCTTCGATTGAACTATGTCCGGCCTCCCGCGCAATTCACGCTCATGCTCAAGAGCATGGTGACGATCGAGGCGTTCGCACGGTCGCTCGACCCTGACTTCAACCTGACCGAGGTGCTGAAGCCCTATGCCCGGCGGGCAAGCATGCAAGACTTCGAGCCAAAGCGGCTGCTGCGCCATATGCACCAGGCGATGCTGGACGCCGGCGACCTGGCGTCGAGACTGCCCGAGGACGTGAATGCCATCCTGAGCAAGTTCCGCCAGGGCAAGTTCCAGGTCCGTGTGCAGCACGAGCACCTGGAAACGCTGACCAAGACATTGGACAAAAGCTCCAACCGCATCAGCTTTGCCCTGATTATTGCGGCCCTGCTGATCGGCTCCAGCATGTTGGTCGCCCAGGAGAGCCTCCGGCAGGTGGGGATGTTCGGCTACTTCATCGCAGCAGTCTTCGGCGTTTGGCTGTTGGTTTCCATCATCCGCGGCGGAAAGCTGTAGGGTGTGGCATGCGCGCCGATCGCCTGAAAAGGGGCGACCTGTGGAAGATCGCAGATTCGATCTTGCAGTGGTCTCAGGAGTGATCCTGATCGCCTCACTGTCGGCGATGTCACAGGATGGGCACCATGAGCGGACGGGGCCGGGCAACCGTGGCGAGGGCGGGACCCCTCGACACAGAAGAGCAAGGGCAAGATGCCCTCGCCACGAACCATGGTGCTCACCGCGCACCCCCGGTCAGTTCGTGTAACGAACCGTACCAGTGTTGTCCACTTCGTAGTCCCATTTCTCGACATAGTCCCCGGCAGGGCGGAAGATGTCGTTTGTCTGTTTCAATTGCTCCGAGAGCAATTCTTCCATTTGTCTCTGCAAGACTGCATGCTCCGGCTTGCCGCACAGGTTGTCGAGCTGGTACGGGTCCCGTTGATTGTCGTACAGCAGCCACGGGCCATCGAGGCCGCGAACGTAGGTGTACCGGCGAGTACGCACGCCACGGTATTCCCGGCCGCCCCTGGTTCTCGTCCACTGCCCGAATGGCGCATAGCAGGCAATCAGGGCGGCGCCATCCTCCATTGCGGATCTCCCTGTCAGGGCGCTGGAGAAATCTGTCCCCTCCACGGTCTCGGGAATGGGAATATCGCTCAGGCCGAGCAGCGTCGGCATGATGTCCGGTGCGTTGATGGGCGCGTCGAGGGTCGTGCCTTTTTCGCCCAGCAGGGCGGGGTAACGCAGCAGAAACGGCACCCGAATCGACTCATCATACGGCTGTTGCTTGTTCTGATAGCCATGTGAATAGAGCAGGTCGCCATGGTCTGAGGTGAAGACGAAGATTGTCTTCCGCTCGATCCCGGTCTCACGAATTGCTTCGAGCAGGTCACCGATGCAGTCGTCAAGGGCAGCGATGTGTGCGTAGTAGCCGGCGACCGCCCGTCCGGCCCTCTCCCGGTCCTGCTCAGGCACGTTGGGCCGCAGGGTGATGTTCTCGGGTTTGAACATGTCCCGGTATTTCAACGGGGCGGTCTCATAGGGATCGTGAGGCGGGCCCCAGGACAGCACGAGCAGAAAAGGCGACCCGCCCGCATGACTGCGAATGTACTGTCGGGCCTCGCGGGTCTGTGCTATCGCATCGTAGCCCTCCCACCTGAGCTTGATGTCTTCGTCGCCGTAGTAGAAGGAGTTGTTGTACGCGTGGGTGCAGCCGAGGACCTTCCAAAAGTCGAATCCCTGACGTCGCTCGCGCGGGATGAACGCGCTCCTGTGATTGCCGTCCAGGTGCCACTTGCCGATGTAGGCGGTTTGATACCCGGCCCGGCGGTATACCTCCGCAATGGAGACGGCCTCGTTTCTCAGCGGCACATCGTTCAGGAACACGCCGTGAGTCAGCGGATACCGACCTGTCAGCAGGCTGGCCCGATACGGACTGCAAACCGGGCAGCACGATACGGCGTTCGCACAGTTGACGCTCTGCGCGGCGAGTCGGTCCAAGTTGGGTGTCCGGGCATTTTTGTCGCCGGCATACCCTGTTGCCTGGGCCCGCCACTGGTCGGCAAAAACAAAGACCACGTTCGGCTTTTGGGGCCTGTCCTCGCCCCCGCCGACCGGTAGAGTGACCAGGGCCGAGGCGATGCCCGCGGTCCCCGCTCTCAGAAACTCTCGTCTGTTCAAGGCATCGACCACGATTCAAACCTCCATTGAGGGTTTACGATTCACAGGTCACCGGCTACAATTCCCGTACTCGACGGGCGTGTGCCCACGCGGCCAATAGTAAATGGTAAATCGGAAATAGTAAATCACCATGAGTTTGTCTGAGTTGTTGGGAACGAGCTTCGATTGCGGGTGCGGCAGAACGCACCGCGTGCCGGTTCGTGAGCTGGTGTATGGGCGGAGCGCCGTGGATTCGCTGGCGGAGATTCTCCGGCGCAGCCTCGGCCAAACAATGCCTCGGCGGGTCGCAATCGTTGCCGACGTGCGGACTTGGGACGTCTGCGGCGACGGGACGCGACGATCCTTGGAGCGGGCCGGACTGGAGGTGAGCCGGATCATCGTCCCGGATCGAGGCGGCGGCGGACCGGTGTGCGATGACGCGACGTGTCGTACGCTGGTTGAACGACTGCGCCCCCTCGGCCCACAGCTCGTCGTTGCAGTGGGCAGCGGCGTCATCAATGACCTGTGCAAGTGGGCAAGCTTCGAGCTCAAGCTCCCCTATGTTGTGGTTGCGACGGCCGCCTCCATGAACGGCTACTCCAGCGCCAACGTGGCGCCGACCATCGCGGGGGTGAAGATGCTGATCGAGGCGAGGCCGCCGGTTGCCGTGGTTGCCGAGCCTGCCGTCATCGAGCAGGCCCCTCGCAAGATGACCACGGCGGGTTTCGGAGACACCATTGCCAAGCACCAGAGCAACGGCGACTGGATCGTGAACAATCTTCTGCTGGGTGAGTACCACTGCGGCTTCTGCGCCGGAATCGTGGGGAACATCGAACCCTTGTATCTGGATCACCCCGAGGATATCCGCGACGGCAAGCCAGACGCGATCAAGGGCTTGTTCGAGGCGTTGTTCTGGACCGGCATGGCCATGACGCTGGTGGGCACGAGCGCCCCGGCCAGCGGCGGGGAGCACCTGCTGAGCCATACGCTGGACATGATGGCGGAGGTGCGAGGCGAGAACCACGATTTGCACGGCCGGCAGGTCGGCGTGGGTACGCTCTTCTCGGCCGCCCTGTTCGAGAGGATTCTGGCCATCGAGAGTCCCGTGCTCGGCGGCCGGCCGCCTGAGGTCGATGCGGGATTCTGGAGGGTGCCGTCGGTCGCCTCCGCCGTCCGGCAGCAGTATGACGCCAAGCGGCAGTCCTGGGAGCGTGTCCGCCGGAAGATGGCAGACCCGGGTGTGTGGGATCAACTGAGGACGCGAGTGGCCGCCGAGGTGAAGAGTCCGCAGACGATCCGCGACTGGCTCCGGCGCGCCGGCGGGGCGACTTCCACGGCGGACATCGGTTGCTCGCGGGAGCGGATTCGCTCGGCAATCCTGCACATGCACGAGATCCGCAAGCGGTTCACGATGATCGACCTGGCCTGGCTCGCGGGCGTCATGCCCGCCGCGACGGATGATATCATTGATCTATGGTTGAGTTGAGTCACGGGGTCGTGTGATCGCTGTGCTCGAGCGATTGCAGGGCTGCAAACTCGTCGTCGGCGAATCGGAACAGCTTGTGCAACCCCACACGTGTGAAGACGCCCCTGATGCTGGAGGGAACCGAACACAGGATGAGTTGATGGTCCGTCATGCTCAACATACGTTCCATCATCAGCAGATTGCAGAGGGTTGCCGAGGATAGGATCTCCGCGAGCGAAAAGTCCACGATCACGTCGCAATCGGCCGTCGATCTGATGGATCGCATCACCGTTTCCATGTCGCCGGTGGACTGCGACTCCGCCGGCAATGTGACGAGGAGCACGTGCTCGGACAGGTTCAGGATCGCCATGACACACACTCCATTCTGCAGCCCCGACTCGAAGCATTCCGACCGGGTATTATCGGAAGTGCCTCCATGTCGAAGATTGCTGCTACATAAAATGTAGTGTGCTTCCGGAGAAATCCAAATCGAAAACCAAGGAAACCCCCAGCCCCTCTGCGAATTTGCCTATGGGGGGTTCCGAGGCCTTCTATGCAGAGGCTTTGCGGACCTGCGTGTTGAAAACCATCGAGGAGGCCGGTAAACTGTTGGACGAACGTCCGACCGGGGGCGGTATGCTGCTCACAGGGCTGGAGTCACGTGAAGAGTGGAGATTGGTCGCGGATCAAAAGAAACATGGAGAGTTTTGTCGTGGGCACGCAGGGATTCTGTCCGCCCCAGGAGGAAAGGGGGCCGAAGGGATGTCAGGGCCGGGTGAAGCGCTATGGATATCTTGACATTGAAACGACGGGTTGCAGCCGGTATTCGGACCTGACGGTGGTGGGCGTGGGCTCCGTGGAAGGGGTGCAACGGCGGTTAGGACAACTGTTTGGCGGTCAGATCGACGCGGAAGGCGTGCTGGATCTGCTCGACGGAGTTGACGAGATCTATACGTACAATGGAAGCCGGTTCGATCTGCCCTTCGTCAAGCGCAGGCTGGGTCTTGATCTGGGGCGGCATTTCAAGCATACGGACCTGATGTATGATTGTTGGCGCAGGGATCTCAAAGGCGGCCTCAAGGCGGTCGAGCTTCGCCTCGGCATCGCGAGGGACCTGCCGGACGTAAATGGGTACATGGCCGTCAAGCTCTGGTGGAACTACGTGAATAACAACGATATGGAGTCGCTGCGGGTGCTTCTGGAGTACAATCGTGAGGATGTGATGAATCTGCACATTCTCCGCGAGAAGCTCGGTGTGACTTGAGTCCCGGCAACAGACAGAGGGAATTGAACGATATGCGTGTATTGATCTATGGCGGGGGCGCGGTGGGGCTGGGGATCGCCAGTTGTCTGCTCCGGCCGCCGAATCGCGTTGAGATTGTCGCACGGGAGCAGACCGTTGCCGCCTTGCGGAGAGAGGGGCTGACCCGTACGGGCATCTTCGGGCGGGTTCATTCGGGGCCCGACGCATTTGCCTGCCACGAATCGCTGGGCCTGCTCGATGCGGCGGAGCGCGATTTCGTGCTGATCTGCACGAAGTCCTTTGACTCCGCGGCGGCTGCAATGGACCTTGCCGAGCATCGCGGCCGCGTCGGCGAAGGGGCCAGGCTTGTCCTCTTTCAGAACGGCTGGGGCAACGCCGAGGCATTCTGCCGGCATTTTGAAAGAAACAGGGTCTACAGCGCCCGCGTGATTACAGGTTTTCGCAGGGGCAGGCCCAACGAGGTGGAGGTCACGGTCCATGCCGATGCGATTCACGTCGGAAGCCTGTTTGGAACCGATGTGTCGGCAATCGAGCCGCTGTGCCGGGCTATTCGCGAGGGCGGCATCCCCTGCGAGAAGACCGGGTCCATCGAGAAGGACCTCTGGGCCAAAATGCTGTACAACTGTGCCCTCAATCCGCTTGGGGCGATTCTCGGCGTGCCCTATGGGGCCCTGGCCGACGAGGTTTCGACCCGGATGCTGATGAACCACATCGTCGAAGAGGTCTTTGCGGTCATGGGCAAGGCCGACTATCAGACGCACTGGAGACAGCCGAGTGAATTCCTCGATCTCTTCTACGAGAAGCTGGTGCCCGATACGGCCGGGCACAAATCCTCCATGCTTCAGGACATCGCGGCCGGCAAACGCACCGAGATCGACGCCCTCAACGGGGTGGTCGTCCGACTCGCACAGCAGCAAGGTCTCGCCGTCCCGTATAACCACGCCGTCTGCAACCTCATCCAGTTCATCGAGAACCGAGAATGGCCGGCAAGAGGATAGACGAACATACCCTTCGCGTGCTCGAATTCGAGGAGGTCCGAACCATCCTCGCCTCGTATGCCGCCAGCGATCTGGGCAAAGACGCGGCCCGCGGGTTGTATCCCTCGGTGGACGTGCGCTGGGCGTCCGGCCGCATCGCGGAGACGACCGAGCTGACAAAGGTGCTGGATCGCGGCGAGCGGGTTCCCATGGCCGGTCTGAAAAATATCCGGCCGATCCTGAAAGAGTTTGGCAAGAAACAGAGTGTCTTCGAGCCCGTCGAATTGGTGGAGATCGCCGATACGCTGGCGGCCAGCGGCAGACTGAGGCTGTTCCTCACGAATCTGGAGCCTTTTGAGAGCAGCCATTTACGTGCCATGGGCGAAAAGCTCGGCGATTTCGAGCCCACCGTCGAGGAGGTCCGCCGGTGTATCGGGGGCGACAAACGCGTGGGGGACGACGCCTCCGAGAAGCTCAAGGAGATTCGCCGCCGGATCGCGCAGTTGAGCGAGAACATCCATCAGCGGTTCATGGTTATCGTGGCCTCGCCGGCCCTGCGCAGAGCGGTCGAAAACGACAACTTTCTGATGCGCCACGGCCGGCCCGTGATCGCCATCAAGTCCAACTGTCGCAACGTGATTCGAGGCACCGTCCTGGACCGCTCGAATACCGGCGCGACGCTGTACGTCGAGCCCGATGAGTTGGTCGAGTTGAGCAACGAGCTGGAAGACGCCGTATTCGAGGAGAAGAAGGAAGTCGGCCGCATTCTGTGGGTGCTCACGAAGATGGTGCTGGACCAGCAGGAAACCATCCTCGACAGCGTCAAGATGTTGGCCCTGGTGGACCTGACGTATGCGAAGGCAAGGTTCGGCATTGCCTACGGCATGAGTCCGCCGGACCTGGGTTTGGGCGGCTCGTTGCATCTTCGCCAGGCTCGGCATCCGCTCTTGTTGCACCTGACGAGCCGGCAGAAGGGCTGTCCCATGGCCCAGTTGGCCGATGAGGTCGTTCCGATCGACGTCCGTCTTGGCGATGATTTCGATCTGTTGCTGATCACCGGCCCCAACACCGGCGGCAAAACCGTCGTGCTCAAGACAATCGGGCTGCTCGTCGCGATGGCCCAGAGCGGGATGCATATCCCGGCCCGCGCCGGCTCGCGGGTCTCGGTCTTCCGGCAGATTTTTGCCGACATCGGCGACGAGCAGAGCATTCAGCAGAGCCTCAGCACGTTCTCCGCCCACATGCGACAGGTGGTCAAGATCCTTGAACGAACCAATGAGGGCACCCTCGTGCTCCTGGATGAGCTCGGTGCGGGGACCGACCCAATTGAGGGCGCCGTGCTGGCGACTGCCATCCTCGACCGGCTGATGCATAAAGGCGGCAAAGTCGTCGCCACCACGCACCTGGGGCAGCTCAAGTCTTTCGGGTACAGTACGCCGCGAGCCCAGAACGCCTCCGTCCAATTCGATACCGAGACCCTCCAGCCGACGTACCGGCTGATGATCGGCACGCCGGGCAGCAGCAATGCGATTGTGATCGCCAGGCGATTGGGCATGCCGAGAGATGTCGTGGGTCGGGCGACGTCCTTGCTGGCGACGGAGTCCGACGGCACGTCCGAGCTGATCAACCAGATTCAGGCGACCCGGGAGGACGCCGAGCAGAAACGCTCCAAGGCCCAGGTCATGCTGGATGAGGCCAATGCCGTGCGGTCCGAGGCCGACGAGAGGCTCCAGGTAATTGAGGAGGAGGGCCGGCGGCTCCAGAAGCAGGCGGACCGGGAGATCGACGATTCCATGCAGGCGGTTCGCCGGGTCATTGAGGAATTCGCAGCCCAGATGCAGAACGCCCCGGGCGTCTGGAGTCAGAAGGCCCGGGCGCTCGCCGAGAAGGTGACCGAGATGGCGGCCGGCACGCCGCTGGCACAGCGGCACGCCGATTTCGTTGCGGCGCTGCGAAGAGGCGACAGCGTCTATGTCGTCCCCTTCAGACGCGAGGGGGTCGTCGAACGCGTTCGAAAGAGCCGTGGGACGATCGTCGTCTTCGTGGACAGCAAAGAGGTCGAGCTGCCGTTTCGAGAGGTCCTCAGGCCCGATGGCCGAGAACCGTGAAGTCGACGGAAAAAGGCAGATCAAGCCTATATTCTTCAAGGGAATTCCTTGGTTTGATTTCCTTGAAGAATGGGTAGGTCAGACCCTTCGGCGCACGTCCGGAGTTTGGGAGGGAGAGATCGAGGAGCAGATTCTTCGCTCCTACAATGGGCCCGATCTGCCTTCTTCCGTCGAAGAGCTCAGCCAATCGCCCAATCGAGGATCGCCGTGAGTTCCTCCTCGCTCAGTTCGACCGGGTTGCCCTGCATACTGCTGGCCTTCTGCGTCTTTTCCACGATCAGAGGGAAATCGACAGTGGAAAGGCCATAGCGGCGCAGCCCCGGCAGGCCAAGGGCCGTGCAGAGATCCCCGATCCACGAGACAGCATCAGAAGCGTTGGCTGTGTCCTTGCCGGTCAGGAGGCGGGCGATCTCATCGAAGCGGGCCAGCGCGGCTTGGGTTCCCAATTGCGGCGCATCATGATTGCGGTCCCCTTGCGCATCGCCGCCCGGGTTCTCACTGTCCTCGGCCCGGCGGTTCTGGAGCGCCAGCACATTGGCTTGCATGACACAGGGTAGGAGCCTGCCGCAGATTGCGCCGTGCGGGGCGTTTGTGATGCCCCCTAGCGGTCCGGCGAACCCGTGGACTGCGCCCAGCTTGGCGTTCGCCAGGGCCATGCCGCTGAAAAGGCTCGCCAACGACATGTCCATGCGGGCCTCGGTATTGCCTCCATCTTCAAACGCCCGGCGGAGCGATCGGGCAGCCCGCTGGATTCCCTCCCGGCAGATGCCGTCGGTGAGCGGATTGGCCTTGTTGGAGACGAATGCTTCGATCAACTGGGTCAGGGCGTCCAGACCCGTGCTTGCGGTCAGCGCAGGCGGCATCGAGTGGGTCAGGAGCGGGTCCACAATCGCCCAGCGCGGGAGCATCAGGGGACTCCGCATACTCACCTTCACCTGCTGCTGCGGCACGCTGAGCACTGCGTTGTACGTGACCTCCGCCCCGCTGCCGGCGGTGGTTGGGACCGCGATCATCGGGGCGGATTGCTCCCGCAGGGGCCGGCCCTTGCCGACGATCTCCAGGTAATCCGACAACTCCCCTTCGTTGGCGAGCATGGCGGCGACGACCTTGCCGGTGTCCATGACGCTGCCGCCGCCGATGGCGACAACGACGTCGGTTTCCGCCTCGCGGGCGGCTGTCACCGCCGCCTGGGCGGTCTCGGTCGTTGGCTCGCCGCCGACATTGAAGATCGTCGTAGCGAGGTCGCGGGCGGCAAGGGCCTCAAGTACATGGCTCATGCGATCCGCGGTGCCGCCAAGCAGGAGAAAGACGCGTTCCCCATATCCGGCGGCCAGACTGGGGATTTGTTCGGTGACACCCGCGCCGAACACGATTCTACGAGCAGTGGAGAATTCGAATCTCATGGCAGGCTATACGCTCAGATAATCCCAGCCGTCCTGGTCGGGGAAAACGCTGTTGTATTTCACGCTGGTGCGGGGCTCGGTCATCATACCCTCGACGACGTCCTTCCATTTCTGGTAGTGCGCCGTCTCCTTGTGCCTGGCCGGGTCGCTGGCCGTACGATAGACCTCCACCAGGACGAAGCGAGTCGGGTCCTCCTGTTGCTGGATCACGTCGAACCTTGCGATGCCCAACTCGCGGGCGCTCTCCTTGGCGTTCTCGACGCTCGCGGCCCGGAAGGCCTCCACCTGGTCGGGCTTGACGTGCACAAATACGTGAACTATCAACATGGCTCTCTCCTTAGCGACTGCGATTTTTGGGGGAGTGTAACACACGCGGCGGCAGTCCGCAACAATCCCTGGGGTCCCACCCAAGGGAATTCCCCCTGCATTTTTTTCACGGGATTCCGGCCTTCGCGGGCGAATTGTGGTATAGTCTGTATGTGTATGGAAATGGGTGAATGGACCCCGTGCCTGTGCCGGACGTGCCGTGCCCACCATCTCGTCCCGCCACAGCCCAGACATCGAACCAGATTATGACCGGCACAAGATAGGCCCTGCTCCCTTCGCCGATCTTCTCCAGCAGCCTGTATCGGCCGATCGCCGCGCCCGGCCCCTCTATGACGGAGGCGGTTTCGAGTGTGACGGCGGCATCGCAGGCCCCATTGACCAGGAGGCTATCCCGCATGTCTTCACGGCGGTCCTGCGGAAGCGGTTCTTCGTTGACAACTGCCTGCGTTTCCATTATGACCTGAGGTGCGGACTGTGGCTCCTTTGCGGCACGTCCGGATGGAACGATGGTTGCGAATAGGAAAGGCTGAGGCAGTACGCGTGGCGATTCTGGCAGGGATAGATGAAGCAGGCTTTGGGCCTCTGCTGGGGCCGCTGGTGGTGTCGTCCGCGGCGTTCTCTGTCGAGCCGGCCCTGCTGGGCGAGGATCTCTGGCAGGTGTTCGGCAAGAGCGTCGGCAAGTGCCGCAAGCACCTGGCGGGCCGGCTGCTGATCGCCGACAGCAAGAAGGCGTACAACCGGGCCGAGGGACTCGGGCATCTGGAACGGACATCCCTTGCGGCGTTGGAGTGTTTGGGGAACCGGCCGACCGAGCTGGTTGAGTTGTTGACGCGGCTGTGCCCGGATTGTCTGCGCCGGCTGGCGGGGTATCCCTGGCACCAGGACCTGCAGCAGTGCCGACTGGCCCCGGCGTCCAGCGATGCGAGGATCGCATCGAAGGTTTTTGTGGAAGACCTGCAGGCCCACGGAGGATCGCTGGTCGATCTGCGAACGTGCTGTCTGGACGTCGCCTATTTCAACCGGATGGTTCAGAACGTCAGGAACAAGGCCCAGGTCCTGTTCATCGCTGTGACGCAACTGATCCAGGCGCTGCTCAGCAAGTTCCCCGGCGAGGAAATTCACATTCAGGTGGATCGGCAGGGTGGACGGACGCACTATCGGGAGAATCTGCTGCGCAGTTTCCCGGATATGGAGTTGACGGTCGTGCAGGAAGGCGAAGAATGCAGTATCTACGAGATGTGCGACGGGCCGAGGAAGGTGAAGCTGGCGTTCGAGATCGAGGCGGATGACCGTTATCTGCCGGTTTCGCTGGCCTCCATGGTCAGCAAGTACATCCGGGAGCTTCTCATGGATTGCATGAACCTGTACTTCGCGAAGATGGACGCCGGTCTGAAGCCCACGGCGGGGTACTGGCAGGACGGCCAGCGGTTTGTCCAGGAGTTGCGGACCCGGCTGCCCCACCTCGTGGTCGATACGGATCGGCTGATTCGATGCCGGTGAAAAGGACTCTGGATAGGAGACGATCCTCGGCTGACTATGGTACACGAACACAAGGAACAGAATTGGCTGATCACCGCGTCGCTGGTGATCGTGGCGGTTGTTGCCCTGGCGATGGCGCTCATCTATACCCGCGCCGTGATGGTCCCTTTTGTCGTGGCGTTGTTCATCGTCGCCTTGGTCTCGCCGATCGAGGATTTTCAGGTGAAGTGCCTCAGGCTGCCTCGCGCCATTGCTATCGTCGTCACGCTGCTCGTGGTCATAGCCGTGATTGCGATGGTCTTTCTCCTGATCGCGCAGGCCACGACGATCATCGTTTCGACGGCCGGCGAATATAGCGCCCGCTTCGCGTACATGGCCGACAAGATCCTCGAACCGATCGAGTACATCTATCGGAAGGAAGAACCCCACCCGCCGACGGCGCCGAACGACACCGTGCCCAAGCCCGTCGTGCCGCCGAACGATGTGGACCTATTGCTTCCGCCGGCGCCCAAGGATGCCAAACCGGCCCCGACCCAACGCGGCCCATTGGAGTTATTTCCCGTCGTGGACGACGTCAGTGGGGCGGCGACACTGGATGAGCGGCCTCCATCGGACCAGTCCGCCAGCGACCTCAAGAGTGTGAGGGAAGACCCCAACGACGAAGAAAAGGACCCCAACGAGGCGGCCGTCTCGGATGCTCAGTCAGATGGGGCGTTGAAGAAAGAGCTGCGAATCGACACGCAACAGATCGTCAAGGACCTGAAGAATTACATCTTCAATATCGTGACCAATGCGTTTGGCACGATCCTGGGGCTGATCTCGAGCATGTTCTTCGTGCTCATTTTTGTCATCTTCCTGCTGTTGGGCCGCAACCCTTATACCGACCACTCCCAGGTGTACTCGGACGTGGTGCAGAAGATCCGGAAATACGTCGGCATCAAGGTGGCGATCTCGGCCATGACCGGAGTGCTTGTATGGGTGAGCCTGACACTCCTCGGCCTGGAACTTGCCGGCGTCTTCGGTATCCTGGCGTTCCTGCTCAACTTCATCCCATCCATCGGCTCGATCATCGCGACGCTGCTGCCGATCCCTATCGCCGTGGTGCAGTTCCAGTCATCGCCCTGGCTGATGGTCCTAGTGGTGGCCATTCCGGGGGCGATTCAGAATCTCCTGGGGAATATCATCGAGCCGAAGCTCCAGGGCGAGGGCCTGAACCTGCACCCGGTGACCGTCCTGCTGGCCTTGTCGTTCTGGGGGCTGCTCTGGGGTATTGTGGGGATGTTCCTGGCCGCTCCGATTACGGCGGCCATTCGCATCGTGCTGATGCAGTTCGACATGCTCCGGCCGATCGGCAATCTCCTGGCCGGCGATTTCACGCAGACGCCGGCTTCAACTCATCCATCAGGAACCCGATCTGACGCTCTTCCTCCCGGATGATGCTGTCGATCATCTGCTGAGTCCCCGGATCGCGGGCGAAATCCTTCAAGCCGCGGTAGAAGATGATGACTTCGTTCGCCCGCCGGATGGCGTCTTTGAGAACCTGGCGTTTGTTTTCCCGGCCGGTCAGCCGGTTGACTCCGTCCTGTTTTGTGCCGAACCACGTCAGGCCCGACATCACCTGGGGATTCGAGAGCACGTAGTTGTCCGGATCGAATGTGCCGAACTCTCCGGTCTTCTCCGAGAACCGCTTCCTCATGCGGGCCCAGATCTTTTCATGCTTGGCCTTCCAGGTGGCAAGCCGGTAGTAGATGTCGCGGAGAGCGGGATCGGCGAACAACTCGGAGGTCTTGAGGTAGAACCTGGCGCCCTTGTGTTCCACCTGCTCGGCAATCTGGAGGATTTCAAAGATGTTGAACTTTGTTTCCACGCCGTGTTTTCTCTACTGCTTCCTTACCTGCCTGGCTCAAGAAACCACACTGGACCGTAGACCACAGCATATAGCGGCGTTCGGCACAAGGACATCCAAATTGTAAGCTATTATAACTGCTGGGGATAGCAAGGCAAATAGGAATCCGCATCATTCGCAGAAAACTGCGGTTTTGGGGGCGTGGAGCGTGTGTCCGTGTTCGTCGGAGTACGGATTTGTACGGGGGAAACACAAGAATTTCGGCTCATCCGGTTTTTGCGT
>DCUI01000095.1 GCA_002327785.1 Phycisphaerales bacterium UBA2218 | reverse complement strand
AAAGCTCTCAGGGGCCGGAACTGCAACAAACAAAAGTATATCGTGCAAGTCGCCTAGGGTGCAAGGCAGGAGAACTGCAAAGTAGATTTTTCCGAGCATGAGCCGGGTTTCGTGCGTAGAAATGGCAGACCGTAACGGAGCGGTCAAGGCCAGGACTCGGTTTCAGGGAGGGTTGTTCGGTGGCCGCATCATCTGTGGAGCGGTTGGCGGAGGTGTTCGCGCAAGTTACAGATCCTCGCAAGGCCCGGGGGGTTCGCCATCCATTCTCGGGGATTGTTTCGCTCGTGTTCCTGGGATTACTGGCACGCATTACGGAAATGGCTGTGGTCGTGCGTTGGGCGACTGCACATTGGGATGAACTGAAGCTGCCACTGGGCTTTACCCGGGAGAAGCCGCCCTGCGACACAACGATTTCCCGAGCGCTCGCCGGGCTTTCCGTGGACGAGTTTCGCCGCACGTTCTCGGGTTGGCTCAAGACGATGCTGGCCGATCAGGAAGGCCGGTGGGCTGCCGCTATCGACGGAAAAACGTGCTGCCAAGGGCTCGCCGCCGATGGATCGCCCGTGCAAATGCTCAATGTTTTTCTGCAACAGGCCAAGGTGACGTTGGATCAATGGTCCATCGGCGGCGACAAAACGAATGAACCGGGAAGCCTCAAGAACCACCTTTCCGAACTCCTGGCGGCCTACCCCGCTCTGCGGCTTCTTACGGGCGACGCCATCTACGCCCAACGCCCTTTGTTGGAACTGCTGAAGGCCGAGGGTTGCGATTACCTGTTCCAAATCAAGGCCAACCAGCCCGATGTGCTCGATGCGTTGAAGACGTGTTTTGCCGACGTGGCTCGTCCCGCTCATCAAGTGACCGAAAAAAAGGGCTCCATCACGAAACCCGCAGGTTGTGGGTCAACCTTGACGACGCCCAGTATATCCGCGAGCGTCTAGACTTTCCTGATTGTCAAATCGTCCTCCGCGTCGAGCGGGAAGTGCGTTCGCCCGCCGGTGAGATTCTCCTTGCCGAAAGCCGCTATTTCGCGACCAGCCTTGACCCGGCCTCAGTCACGGCATCGGGGCTACAATCCTACGTTCGCGATCACTGGCAGGTGGAAAACTGCCTTCACTTCGTTAAAGACCGCTGGTGGGACGAAGATCGTCACTACACCAAGCGGCCCGGCCTGGCCGAGGTCTTCGCCTCGTTGACGAACGCGGCCCTAACCCGAATTATTCATGAAGTTCGGGAATTCATGAGCCTCCGGGAGCATCTAAGTTGTTGAACAAGAGCAACTTGTCCGCTCCACGGAGACCCGAGGATGATTATACAGTCTGCTTGGCAGTTGTCATTCGACTTTTTCCCTAAGAAGGCGGTGGTCGTCGTCCCGGAGACGGCTCAATTGACCAGTGACGCGGGATTACTGCCGATCCGTCAGTTCGACGAGCGAATCGGCCTGACCGCCCAGGTTGCGGCGGCCCTGCACGACCCGCGGGACCAGGATTCCACCGAGCACACGTTTGCCGAAATGGTCCGTATGCGGGTCTATGGCATCCTGGCCGACTACGCCGACCAGAATGATCACGACGTGCTGCGTTACGATCCGGTCTTCAAGATCATCGCTGGCCGTTCGCCCGAGGGCCGGGAACTGGCCAGCCAGCCCACCTTGTCCCGCTTCGAGAACGCCATCGACATCCCTTCCCTGTGGCGTTTGCAGGACGTTTTGATCGACCAGTTCCTTGCCTCCTTCGCCAGCGCGCCGCGACACCTGACCTTTGACATCGACGTCTTCGACGATCCGACCCATGGTCAACAACAACTGACGTTCTTTCACGGCTACTACGACCAGTACCAGTATTTGCCCCGCGCGATCACCTGCAAGGAGAACGATCTGGTGGTGATGGTTGCCTTGTTGTTCGGGACCGCGGCTCCCACCTTGGGAATCGAGGACGATTTGACGCATCTGGTCAATCGACTTCGCGCCGCGTGGCCGGACGTGCAGATCAGCATCCGGGCCGACTCCGGCTTTGGGGTTCCCAAGATGTACACGCTGTGCGAGGGCCTCGGGCTGGACTACACGCTCGGCCTGGGCATGAACGCCGTGCTCCAGCGCGAAAGTGAATCGCTGCTGAAACAGGCCGTCCAGCAATACGAAGAAACAGGCCAACCGCAACGCTTATTCACCGCCTTTTGGTATCAAGCCCAATCCTGGCCGCTGCCGCGTTGGACGGTCGTCAAGGCCGAGGCCCATGCCCAGGGGACCAACCGTCGCGCCGTGGTCACCAATCGCTCGGGGGCATTCCTCCTGCCGCAAGCCACCTACGACGAGTACACCGAACGCGGCGAGAGTGAAAATCGGAACAAGGAACTCAAGTGCGGGCTGGAGGCGGACCGCCTGAGCGACCATCGGTTCATGGCCAACTACTTCCGGCTCTACCTGCATACGGTCGCGGCCAATCTGTTGGTCCGTTTGCGTCAGGCGATCGCCGCTCCGCCGCCAGCGTGTGTGTCGTCCAGCCTCCCGGTCGAAGCGCTGGCTGGCAAAGAGCGTCGCGACTACTTCAACCACCGTCGCGAGCGGGATCCGTTGGGCGAAGGGCATCCCTGCACCTGGCGAACGCGGCTGATCAAAGTGGCCGCCGAGATCGTCGTCCGCAGCCGTCGCATTGTCGTGAAGTTGGCCGGTTCCTGGCCGTACCTCGACCACTACCGTCGGGTTGCCGAGTCGGTCCTTGCCGCGCCGATCGCAGCCGCCGACGACAGCGGATGAACTTCGCCACAGTTCGTTCCGACATTACCGCCACGACGCGTCCCGTGGGGGAAAGGGGGCGGTTTGTCCCGATCTCTATTTCAAGTGGTCTCGTGCCCGAAAAAGCCGACTCTCGCCCCTCCCATCGCCCGCTCGCCACTCCTGATGAATAATCCGGGTTAGCTAACTTACGACATCTACGGTCGTGGGTGTAGAACTCCGTCGCACCAGCGGCACGCACGGATGCAATAATCATGGAATCGGCCCTTAAGACTTGCCGGCTACCGTAATGCAGGTCNNCTAAGCGTTCTGCGTCTCATCCATGAAGTTGGCGAACCTCTGCGAGCCGCTGCCGAGGCTGTCCAGTGGTGTCCGCTGCCCGCCCTCCACCGCCTCGGTTTTATCAGGCAAGGTTAAATCGCTCTGTCGAGCGTCCCATTGCCGATCCGCTCCCTCTTCAGCAATCGTTTCCGACGGTTGGCCGCCACGCTTTCTGAAGTGGTGTTACCGCGGAAGACACGAAAGAACAGGTTTTCCCCTGCCTGCTCCTTCGTGTTCTTCGTGTCTTTCGCGGTGAACTGCTCCCGTAGCGAGATCACCTTCCATTGGTGCTGCATGGCCACCCGCTACATCGAGGGGGCTACCTGGCCGTGAGTCCGCTGTAAGTTTCTACGGACCAAACCCTATCCACGGTTTGCCGAAATCCACTTTGCAGTTCTCCTGTCAAAACGCCCTTGACCGGCGACAGGACACAGCGCAAAATGAAGTTGCGTAAGTAATTACGGAGGGTAAGCGAATGGCTAGCGG
>DCUI01000113.1 GCA_002327785.1 Phycisphaerales bacterium UBA2218 | reverse complement strand
CAATCGTCGCGTTGCTGATGGCGGTGCTGCTGCCGACGCTGTCGCGGGTCCGCAAGCAGGCGAAGGCCGTGGTGTGCCAGGCCAACCTGCGACAATGGGGCATCGCGTATTCCGCCTACATCGCCGAGAACGACGGCAAGATGTACGCCGAAGCCACAGTAGAGACCCCGGGTTGTTTGCTCGCTCGCTTGCAGCCGTATCTCGCCGACTCCAACGAGATGCTGACGTGTCCGACGGCCCCTCGCCAATCGACGAGTACGGATGTGGCGGTGAACGTCCAAGAGACCATGTGGTACCCAACCCAGACCGGCGGCTATGGAAGCAACTTCTTTGTCGGAGGGAAGAGCTTCGAGATCGGAGGGAGGACCTACGACCGTCTGAAGGGGTGGGGTCGCATCCCGGTGGTGTTTGACTGCGGCCTTCACACAGCGTGGCCGAGGCATGACGACCCTCCGCCGGAGTATGACGGCGACTGCTCGACGGTAGACGGCGGTTGGCGGACCATGAAGATGGTATGCGTCAATCGCCATAGCGGTCAGATCCGGATGCTCTTCCTGGACTGGTCGGTGCGTCCCGTCGGTCTGAAAGAGCTTTGGACATTCAAGTGGAGTTCCTTTTTCGATACCGCCGGACCGTGGACAAAGGCCGGGGGCGTCCAGCCGGAGGACTGGCCGCAGTGGATGAGAGGATTCAAGGAGTATTAGCGTCGTGCAGGCGACGCGTAGAAGCGTGGAACCGTAGAAGCGTAGAAGCGTGGATCGGGACATAGCCTGGAACACGAAAGCGATGATCGGCAGAGATAGACAAATCGTCAATCGGAAATCGTCAATTGTCGATGCCAGCGGTTTCACGCTGATCGAACTGCTTGTCGTCATTTCGATCATCGCCCTGCTCTTGGGGGTCCTGCTGCCGGCCTTGTCGCGGGTTCGCAGGCAGGCGAGGGCGGTTGCCTGCCGGGCGAACTTGCGACAGTGGGGTGCCGCCCTGCATGTCTATGCAAGCGCCCATGACGGCAAACTGCCGGGCGTGGGCTTGAACAACAGTGAAGACGGCCCCTACACTTTCTGGCGGAGACCACTGTGGAAATCCCTCGACTGCAATCAAATATCGCTGTGCCCCATGGCCACGCGAGTCTCGGACAAGAGCTGCGAGGGCGGAACATTCAGGGCTTGGGCGGCAGAGCTAGTCTCTCTCGGCGTTCTGCGCCGTATGATCGGCAGCTACGGAGGCAATGTGTTTGTAGGATATCCCAACTTCTCGTCGCCGGTCCGATGGGATTCGGCAGACGTGAAGGGGGCGGAGATCATTCCGTTCTTCTTTGACTGCACAAGTCCAGTTTTCACTCCTCCGATGCCACACGTTGAGGACAGAGGCCGCTCGTACAAATACGACCTGGGCCTTCCGCCGGAACAGGAGGGTGTGCGAGATCCCACCGGATTGAATGAGGCATATCAGGTCTGCATCAACCGCCATGAGAGCGGAATCAACATGGTCTTTCTTGACGGCTCGGCGCGGAAGGTGGGTCTCAAGGAGCTCTGGACGCTGAAATGGCATCCCGTCTATGACACGGCCAATCGCTGGACCCAAGCCGGCGGGGTCCGGCCGGAGGACTGGCCCGAGTGGATGAGGAGATTCAAGGACTATTAGCATCGTGAGGCGGGGTGAGACAAAGGAGGTGACAGTCATGATCCGAGGGCCATAGGACAAGAGATGTTGTTGGTGCGATGAAACAGATCATGCGCATCGAGAAGAGGATACCTGTCTTCCCAAAGAAGAGGAAAAGATATGACGCGAAGAACGGTTTCGTTGCTTGCAGGCATACCCCTGGGATTAATGGCCCTTTGGGTGGGGACCGCGCCAGTGCTTGGCAGTGGGAACTCACTGCTAGGCGGCCACGAGGAACGATGGTATTTGGCGTTCGCATACGGCACTGGGTACCCCGTAGGTTGCACGGTTGAGGGTAGCTGCCAATACTGCGCGTATACAGTCTGGGCGAACTGCTCGGCTTACTACAACGGCAGCCACCCCTGCACAGGTGGATCGATACTCATTGCCGTGCCCGATTTTGAGTATAACAAGACATATGCGAACGGTTTGGCCGGTTGTAGTGGGTCGTATCCGTGCGGGGATCTCCACCACGCTTATTGCGCATTGCCATGAGCACTGGTGAACTCAACATGAGGTAGAGGTCAATACGTACTCCATAGGCAAGGTGCTCTGCGCGGGTTGTGGGACACCTTGCCTGTTGATCGACTCTGGATTGCCACTGGCTTTTGCACCTCTTTTGAATTGGGGCGAGGAGTATGCGTGGTTTGTCGTTTGTCTGCATCTTGTCGATGGGGATAGCCATGACCGTCGGGCCTGGTCAATCTCAGGTGACACTCCTGGATCTGCTCGACAAGTACACGTCAAACCAGGATCGCCTGAATTCTTGGTGCATCAAGTGCAAAGAGGTGAGCGAATATGCCATCGACTCGGATGACAGACAGAGAAGCGTATACGACTACGATATGCGATTCGATGGTCAGCGTATAAGGGTTTGCTGGGGGGAGTGGGAGAGTCCACTCTCGGTCGAAAGGTCTGCCGCAGCGAGCAGGGTGGCGAGGAAGAGCCTGCTCTGGGACGGGAAGTGGTATATCAACTTCGGGGTGTGGGCCGACGGCAACGAACCCGGAACTGCCATCGTCAATCATACGCCCCGAGACCGGGATGTGGAGTTGTTGCGCTATGCGCACCCCTGTGCGTCCTTGCTGGGATACTACGATGCGGCCAGTTGTGCTCGCTTAGATAAGATGCTGCGTCAGGCGAAGACCGTGTCCCTGCGGAAGGAGCGAGAAAGCGTCAACGGCGCGCCTTGCTGGGTGATCGACGCGACGACCGAGCATGGGGATTACACTGTCTGGCTCGATCCCGAACACGGATACACCGCCGCAAAGGTGTACGTGCGAACGATCAAGACCAACAAGCCCCCCAAGCGTGGGCAGCCGCCGATACGCATCGAGACGACGCGGGAAATCATGAACACGCGGTTCAAAGAGATCGATGGCGTTTGGGTGCCGATCGAAGAACAGCAGGTCTATCGCATCACCTCTTCGGCGGGGCATGCCATGCGGGAGGACAAGCACATCGAAGTCAGCGAGATTGTCCTGAATCCGGATCACGAGACCTTAGGTAGCTTCCGTACAGACTACATTCCCAACGGAACGCGCGTCTCGCTCTATCCGATTCTCCAGATCAGCTATACGTGGCAGGATGGGGAACTGGTCCCCAATATCGATGAGGCGGTGGTCGCTGCAACCGACAAGACACTGGCGAGCATGAAGGACATCGCAGGCGAAGCCAACGAGATTGGCGAAGACGGCGGGAGTGATCCTGTGGAGCCGTTCGTCGCGGTCGCGAAATCTGCGACGGCGTCGCCGCTGGGACCTCGCCCCCATTGCGGGCTCTATTGCCTGTACAGCCTGCTGAAGCTCAGCGGACGGGAGACCGACTATCGCAGCCTGGTCAAGCCGGAGTATTTCGGCTCTCGCGAGGGCAGTTCGCTGGCCGACTTGGATCGAGCGGCAACCGACCACGGACTGCACTCGTATATCGCGGCCCGCCTGACTACACGAACCCTGCGGGCGTGTCCCTGTCCGGCCTTATTACACGTGCGGCCCGCCGGCGAAGGCCGGGAATACAACCATTATGAACTGTTTCTCGGAACCGTGGACGGCAAGGCAGAGCTTTTCAACCCGCCGGAGAAGCCCCGTCTGGCGACCTTTGAGGAACTCGCTGCCCGCTGGGATGGAGCGGCGCTGTTCGTCTCGGATCAGCCGGTGGATATCGGTCCGGTCCTTGCGGTGGACCGGCATCGGCTGCTGCTCTATGGGATGGGGGGCGTGGTCATGCTCTTGGCATTGCATGCGGGACGCAGACGCTGGCTCACGTCCGTCGGGAAGATGTCCCGACGCTGGTCGATAGGCTTGACACTCGGCCAGGCCGTGGTGCTGGGTATCGTGGCGCTTCTGTGTGGCACGCTCTATCACGTCCTCAATAGCGAGGCCCTCCTGGCCAATGCGATGGCGACGGCGTCCCTTCAGAAGGCATATCTCGGCACGTTCATTCCGAGGATCGGCCACAGCGAGGTCCGCAGGGTGCTGGGGACCGACATCGTCGTCATCGACGCCAGATTGGCGCGCGACTACCAAGCCGCACACCTCGATGGGGCGATCAGCCTGCCCGTGGATGCCAACGAGGCGCTGTGGAAGAGGACCGCAGAGACGATCCCCAAGGGCAAGCCCATCATGGTCTACTGCCAGAGCGACCGGTGCAAATTCGCAGAACGCGTCAGTGTGAGGCTCACGAAGGACGGCTTCTCCGGCATATCGATCTACAGAGGCGGCTGGAGCGATTGGACTGCGAAGAAGAAGGGAGTGGGAGATTCAGGATGAGGCTGGGACGATTGCTGAGAAGTAGCACGGGCGTCCCGCCCGTGATTCATGGGCTGGAAGCCCATGCTACGATGAGACGATTGCTGCCGAGCAGGGACGCGATGCTGTCGGCGTTTGTGCTCGTGGTCCGGCTGGGGCTGGGGTTCATATTCATCGTGAGCAGCGTGCCGAAGATTCGCCAGCCGTTTGCGTTCCTCGGCAGCGTGTACGGGTATGAGCTGGTCGGGCCGCAGATGGGCGTGCTCGTGGCGATGGTGCTGCCGTGGGTGGAGTTGTTTACGGGCGTGTGCCTGGTCGGCGGGGTGTTCGTTGGAGGGGCGCTGCTGGCGAGCATGGGCATGGGCGCGATGTTCACGTTCGTGCTGGCCTCGGCGTTGTGGCGGCACCTGGACATCAGTTGCGGCTGTTTCAGCAGCTCCGCGGCGGGCAAAATCAGCTATGTGACCTTGATTCGAGCGATTGTGATACTGCTCGTCAGCATGGCGGCCTACGCCGGAGTGATCCTCCTGCAGCCCAAACAATGGCAGACACCCGCTGGACTCGTGCCCGAGCCGGAGCGAGAAAGGAGGCAGCCGCAACCCGCCGGCGAGCCGGCCCTGGCCCGGGAGTAGTGGCGGATTCACCATGGTGGCGCCGAGCACGCAGAGAAGACACCGAATTTCAAGGGTATCCAGAAGGCATTTCTCAGGGTTCTCTGCGTCTTTGTGGTGAAAGGGTCGTATCGTCTGAGATTGACAATAGGCTGGCTTGGGGCTACAGTGGGGGGTGTGATTTGCCTATTCTTGTCCGAGGAATTCGCCCATGACCAAGCTGTTGACTGAGGCGTTTGAGAGAGCGTCGGAGCGGCCTGAGAACCTGCAGGACGAGTTTGCCCGGCAACTGCTGGAGGAACTGGCGGGGGAAGCCCGGTGGGACCAAACGCTTGTCGAGTCTGGCGATGCGATCGATAAGATGGCGGAGGAGGCACTGAAGGAATACCGGGCCGGGAAGACCAAGGAAATGGGCTTCGACCAACTGTGAAATCGCACTTGACAGCCGGTTTCATCGCTTGTTTTGGGCGTTTGCCGGAGCGGATCAGGCACAGTGCCCGGGGGAGTTACCGATTCTGGTGAAGGAAGGAGGGAGGTCGTGGCCCGTGACTCGTGGCCCGCATGCGGAGACGCAAGACGCACCCCGCAAAACGCATGACGAGAGGAGCGCTTCACGAGGTCCACTTCACGTGGCCGGAGGTCGCAGCTGGTCCATGAGGATCGAGAGGCGATGCAAACGGTCAGTTTGAGACTGAGGATGCCGGAAAATGTACCTGACACCTTTAGTTCCAGCGACGCGGAACACCTTGGCCCAGGGATCAGCGATCGCTGATACCATAAGCGTGGTCCGATGCGGCATGACCATAGCACCACGTCCAAAGCAGGCGTGGTGTCGTCATTCTATCCCTCCGTGTTGGCGCAACACTTCCATGGTTCCCTTGTTGCCTTTTTCCCTGGAATACGAGAAAGGCGTGCGGTACTCCGCGTCTCTTACGTTCACCTCAGCGCCCTTGGCGATCAGAAGTTCTGCCATGTCCTTCTGGTCAGTGCCAGCGTTGGCTGCTCTGAAGAGTGGGGTCGAAGCCAAGAAGTCTTTAGCATTGACACTGGCGCCCTTGGCGACGAGCAACTGTGCGATATCAACGAAGCCTGCATCGACCGCCATCATGAGAGGTGTGGTGCCGTGGGGCGTTTGTTGGTTCACATCGGCACCCTCCTCAATCAGACTTCTGGCCTTGACCCGGTCTTTCCTGTACAGGGCGAGATGCAGAGGGGGAATGGCAGCGCCCTTTGCAACGAATAGTTCCACCAACTCGTTGCGGTTGGGGACAACGCGCATAGCCGCCTCCACAAGCGGCATATTCCGCATGACGATTGAATTCACATTACCTCCATGGGCTAAGAGCAGTTCAGCTATGTCCTTGCGCCCGATCAGGACCGCGCGGAACAGTGCCCATGTATGGCCTGGGTCTTGTTCATTCGCGTCGCCACCCCTGTCGAGCAACTCTCTAACCTTGCCCAAGTCTCCTGCAAGGATGGCACCGTACAGATCTTCTGTTGCATTAGAGGAAGGAAACTTCTGCTTGACTGTGCTCTCGCCTCCGACTGGATTGGGTATCCATGGCAATATGAGGCGTGTGGCATGTTCTGCACCGAGATGGATCGTCTGATTGGCAACGGCCAAGGTAGCATCTACGTTCTGGTTGGCTGCGGTGTTGTGGTTGCGGTCATAATTGGGGAAGTCCGAACTCGTGATATCCAGGCGGATCCGATGGCCCGGCAGGAAGGCATTCGACGTGGGGTGCATTTGAATGGTATACCTCACCACTTCACCGGGGTTGATGAATTCGGCTTTCGTGAAGCCCTTCCTATACCTGGCCCGTACCATCCCATTGGCGGCATCCCTCGCCAGCCCCTCCGGAGCTACATCGATCAGCCTCACAAACCAGTCTGTGTCAGGGGCTGACGATGCGGCATATAACTCAACAATGGGGCTACCTGTGACCTCGATGCGTTCCTTGATGGGCTCAGTCTGATAGACTAGGACATCCTTTCGGCTGGCGAAAGACCGCTGATCTGCAGGTATGGACCGTTGCGCACCGAAGGGTGTAGGCACGGGATCCCTTGGATCATAGACATACTTGTCGGTAGTCCCGCGCTCAGGCTTGACATCGACCAGCCGCCCATCGCCATTTGGGGTACTGGCATTGCCTTGACTGGCAATGAAAAGAACCTTTTCTTTAGCCCGCTCCAAAGGCCAGCTCTGTTCATTCCGCCACTGGTTGTCGCCCATGACAAAGATTCTCACGGGAGCGTCCTTGTCGACCCCATTTGCTATTCCTTTGAGCCAGTAATCAAACCATCGTCGCTCTATATCCTTGCCTGCCCCGGCCAATAATGTAGCCTCTGGACCGAAGTCGATGTTGCCGTAACGACTTCGATAGGTTCCATGTCCCCATGGGCCGATGATAATGCGGGAGCCTTTGCGGGCGACTTCGGTCCGCGCCTCCCTGACCATGGTACGGAACAGCAACATGTCACCATTGCAGTGGTCGTACCAGCCGACGACGTCGAGATTGGGAACCGCGATCTCTTTGCATCCTTCCTCCAACTTCCACGTATCCACGGGCGGATTCCTGAGCCAGGACTTGAGCGCATCCGTCTCGTACCCGAAGAAGTCATTAGGCAGGTCCTTTCGTCCGGTCCTCTTTCGAGAGTTTCATCAGCGCCTCATCCAGCGCAACCACGTCGTCGGAAGGTCCTTCCATGCCGATGTCGGCTTTTTCCAGGTCGACTCTCTGACAATCACCGCCGTGTTTGCGTCGCTGTTTGCGTCTGGCATTTTCGATCAGAATCCGGCGCATGGCTTCTGCGGCTGCGATGAAGAAATGGCCCCGATTCTCCCAGCTTCTCAACTCATCTCCAACCAACCGGAGGTAGGCTTCATGCACCAGTGCAGTCGCCTGAAGGGTCTGGCCGGGTTGTTCATGGGACAATTTCTGGGCGGCAAGCAGGCGCAGTTCCTCGTAGACCAGGGGCAGCAGTTCATCCGTAGCCTTCGCGTCCCCTCGTTTGATGGCGTTCAAGATACGTGTGACGTCCGTCATGCCGACTTCCCACAGCGATCGTATCGAGGTCCGTCAGGGCGAAAACGGCGATACGAGGACGGCAAATGGCTTCCCGGTCGGTGCTTTAACGGCGACGAAAGCGTCGTTCCATGATAGTCTTTCGACCGGCTCATTTTACCGATAGCGCCTTGAGCCACAGGCTAACGCCGACTCAGATTGTCGCCTCGATGCCGTACATCCGGCAGAACCGCCGCAGGTCCTTGGCATGATCGCCGTAGACCATGATGAGATGATGGCCTTTGAGCTCCGCGACGTCCTCCAGCTCGTTGATAGTCGTCTCAGCGTTGGTCCGGCAGCCCCCCGTCTGTGGCACGCTGGGGCAGCCGATGAGCCGGCCCGAATAGACGAGCATCTGCGCCGTCTCGGCGTCGGACCTAACGGAGAGATACTTCGTGATGGTCACTTCCTGGCCCGGCGAGAAAAGCACCCGTGGCACGCAGCCCCAGCCCGCCTCCGCGTGGTTCATCAACATGTACGGTTCCGGCGGACCGTTGACGCCCTTCATTTTCGTCGCACTCGTGCAGTGGGCGCAGAAGTAGTGGTTGCTCTCGGTTTCGACGGTCGGGTTGTGCTGGAAGCCCGGCTTGTCGAAGAGGTACTGCAGGAGCATCATCGTCAGCGTCGCGTCGAGGTCGGACTCGCAGCCGGCGGGGATGCCGCTGTCCCGCAGGTCCATGAATCCCATGCACGGCGGGACGTGCTGATGCGGGTGCTGAAGACCGGGCAGACAATCCATCATCACAGCGTCCACCTTCGCGTCGGCCACGACACGCTTGAGAGCCACGGTCGCCCGAGCGGCATCGAGAATATCCTCATTGCTGGGCTGAAAAACCCTCTTGGCGTCGTTCTTGTACCGGCGAGCCAGTTCCTTGACTTCGTCGGTGGCGCCGGTCTGCTTGAAAACCTCAATGAATCCAGTGTTGGCCACGG
>DCUI01000073.1 GCA_002327785.1 Phycisphaerales bacterium UBA2218 | reverse complement strand
GATATTCATGGTAGGCGGTACTGGGATTGAACCAGTGACTTCTACCGTGTGAAGGTAGCACTCTCCCGCTGAGTTAACCGCCCCTGCTGGGTGTTTCCTATATCGCATCCCCTGGCTGTTTTCAAGAAAAAAAGCGGATTCCCACGCCGTTCGGTCTCAGGGGGTAGAATGTTCACCAGGCTTTGTTTGCATGCAAAAAAGGGCCGGCGGCATGCGCCGCCGGCCCCGCTTCCTGCCTCGATTGGATCAGGATTTCTTTCTACAGCATTTCATAGATCGCCGCCGCGCCCATGCCGCCGCCGATACACATGGAGACGATACCGCGCTTGGCCTTGCGGCGCTTCATCTCGTGCAGCAACTGCGCCGTGAGCTTCGCACCCGTTGCTCCCAGGGGATGACCCAGGGCGATGGCGCCGCCATTCGGGTTGATGTCACCCGCCTTCAGGCGATCTTCCAGTTTGAGTTCGCGAATGGAATACAGCGCCTGCGAGGCAAAGGCCTCGTTGATCTCGAACACGTCGATGTCCTTGGTCGTCAGTCCGGCCATCTGCAGGACCTTGGGGATCGCATACCTCGGACCGACGCCCATTTCCTCAGCCAGGCAACCCGCAACTGCATACCACGCCAAGCGGGCAATCGGCTTGAGCCCGAGGGCCTTGGCCTTCTCCGCGCTCATCAGAAGCGTGAAGGCCGCGCCGTCGGTCATCTGCGAGGAGTTCGCGGCGGTGGCATTCCCGCCCTGCTTGAAGGGGGACTTCAGTTTGGCCATGTCCTCGAGCTTGGCCGGCCATCTCACGCCATCGTCCATGTCGAAGACGACCTTCTCGCGGACGCGCTTGCCGCTCTTGGTCTTCTTATAGACATGGGCCTCGATGGGGATGATCTCTTCCTTGAATTTCCCGGCCTTGATCGCCTCGAAGGCGCGGCGGTTGCTCTCGAGCCCGAAGGCGTCCATGTCTTCCCTGGAAATGCCGTGGTTCGCGGCCACGTTCTCGGCCGTGATGCCCATGGAGACGTATACGTTCGGCTGCTCCCCGAACTTCCAGTCCGGGTTGGGGCGGAAGATGCTGCCGCCCATCGGAATGTGGGTCATGGTTTCACATCCGCCCGCGATGATGACGTCCGACCATCCGGCGCGGATCTTCGCCGTCGCATCGGCGATGGACTGAACGCCGGACGAGCAGAATCGGTTGACCGTCATCCCCGAGGTGGTTATCGGCAATCCGGCGCCCATCGCGAGGACACGCCCCAAATTCATGCCCTGCTCCGCCTCGGGAAAGGCGCAGCCGACGATCAGGTCGTCAACGTCTTCCAGCTTCAACTGCGGGACACGGGCCAGCAAACCCTTGATCACCTGGATCGCGAACTGATCCCCACGGGTCTGAGCGAGTCCGCCCCTTCTATAACGACCACCCGGACTTCTGACAGATTCTACGATTACCGCATCACTCATCTTCTTCCTCCTTCTTTCAAATGAAGGGCGAGGGGCGAAAGGCCGGGGACAAAGGGTGGTCCCATGCCCCGGACCTTTAGCCGTACGCCATTTCTATTTTAGTTCCGCAACGGTTTGCCCGTCGTCAGCATGTGCATGATCCGGTCCTGGGTCTTCTGCTCGCCGCAGAGGCTGAGGAACGCCTCACGCTCAAGGTCCAGAATCTCCTGTTCCGTGACATAAGTTCCTTCCGCGCAGTCGCCGCCCGACAGGATATAGGCAACCTTCTTCGAGACATGGACGTCATACGCCGAGGCGTAATTTCCGTACTGCATGTTGTATAGAATGGCATTCGTCATGCCGACGAAGTTATCGCCCATCACCGGGATCAGGGCGGGCTTCGGCGGCTTGTAGAACTTAGACAACCCCAGCACGACCTGTTTGGCTTCCCAAATCTGCTGATCGCGCCCCATGCTGATGTTCTCCGTCTTTCGGATGTAGCCGAGGTCCATGACTTCCACCGCGCTCGTCCCGACCTTCGCAGTGGCGATGTTCTCGAACACCTTCGCGTAAAAATGCTGCAGGTTCAGACCGGCCTCCACCGCGCCCGTCGGAATGCCCTCCGTCGCGCGCACCATGGATTCCTTGCAGCCTCCGCCCGCCGGGATAACGCCCACGCCGACTTCCACGAGCCCCATGTAGGTCTCGCCGCAGGGCTGGCAACGCGCCCCGTGCATCGCCATCTCGCAACCGCCGCCGAGCGCCATGCCCGCCGGCGCCGTCACGACCGGTTTCGAGAGGAACTTCATCTTCATATTGGCGTTCTGCAAACCGGCCACCATCTGCTCCAGCATATCCCAGTCGGCCTTCTGGCAGGCGAGGAGCACCTGGAAGATATTGGCGCCAGCCGAGAAGTTCGTAGCGTGATTTCCGACCACCATGCCGACAAAATCCTTGGCAACGATGTCGCAACTTTCGTCGATCATGGCAATCATCTCCGGATCCACCGCGTTCATCTTTGTGTGGAATTCGAGGCACACGACGCCGTCGCCGATGTCGACCAGAGAAGCCGCCGCGTTTCCCTTGACGATCTTTTTCCGATCCTTGAGTTCCGGAAGGAGGATGACCCGGGGGTTGTCCTTGAACTTCACATACCCCTTCTTCTCGAAGTCATAGTAGTACATCCCGTCTTCCTTCTTGGCGTAGAAAGACGCACACCCGGCCTTGAGCATTTCTTCGATCTTCTTGGGAACCTTGATCTTGAGCTTCTTCATCACGTCGACGGCTTCCTTCACGCCGA
>DCUI01000277.1 GCA_002327785.1 Phycisphaerales bacterium UBA2218 | reverse complement strand
AGACCTTCTCGCTCCAAGTCACAGTACCTTAGGGCGACTTGGACTCTGGAGTTTTGACGAGCAAGATCGGCAATCGAACCGTGTGGCCGTGTGGCCATGTGGTACCCCCGCCCTCGGGGGTGATCCCAGCGATCCCAGCCGGGGGCGGCTGGGCCACATTATTATGATCCCAGCCGGGGGCGGCTGGGCTACATTATTCCTGTCGGCTGAAGGAACTCCGAGCCGGTCGCGCGAAGTCCGCCAAAGCGGTGGTACACGCTACTGAACTCGTCTGTCGAAACTCATTAGGCGAGCCGGTTGATGACGCCGACGACATCTGGTGGATTCTCGAAGGGAAGGACTACCCGCGTTTGTGGTGGGAGCCTCGCAATTGACGATTGACAACGGTCAGAAGGCGTTGAAGTACTCCGGGCGGCCGTCGTCACTATCGTAGCCGGCGGCATCTTCGGCATCGGCGTCCACGCGAATCCGCTCGATCTGCTCCGCGCGGCCGGTGCTACTCTCGACAGTGACGAGGGCGGCGTTGATCTTCACGTCGCCCGTGGCGATTTCGAAGGGGACCGGCATCTGGGTGCGGAAGGACTTCAGGACGCTCTCTTTCTTTCGGCCCAGGACCGAGTCATGGGCTCCTGTCATGCCGACATCGGAGATGTAGGCGGTGCCCTTGGGCAGAATCCTCTCGTCGGCGGTAGAAATGTGCGTGTGTGTGCCGAAACAGCAGGCTGCCCGGCCATCGACATGATAGCCCATAGCCACCTTCTCGCTGGTGGCCTCCGCGTGCATCTCGACGACGAGGATCTCGGCCTGCTGACGGAGCCGGGGAATCAGCTTGTCGGCGGCGGCATAGGGACAATCCGCCGGCTTCATGAAGAGCCGACCAATCAGCGAAATAACGCCGACCGTGGGGCCTTTGGCCGTTCTGTAGACCGCCGTGCCCCGGCCGGCAGCGTACTCGGAGAAATTGGCGGGGCGGGCAATATTCTCCGCCTTCTCCAGCGTCTCAATGATATCCCTCTTGCGAAAGGCATGGTCGCCCAGCGTCACAATGTTCACCCCGTAATGGAGGAGCTTCTCATAGATCTGCGGGGTCAGTCCGGACCCGCCCGCTGCGTTTTCGGCGTTGGCGATGACGCAGTCGATGGATCGCTGACTGATGAGACTCTTGAGTTTGTCTGCGAGCACGCGCCGGCCCGGCCGGCCGACGATATCGCCGATGCACAGAATATTCACTTTCATGCGATGGCCTCGGGTTCTGGGCCTACTTGGCGTACTCGATGCAGCGAACCTCGCGCAACAGGGTCACCTGGATCTCGCCGGGATAGGTCATTTCCTGCTCGACCTTGGTGGCGATATCGCGGGCGACCTTCATGGCGCACTCATCATCGATGTCGTTGGCATCGACGATCACACGGATTTCGCGTCCGGCCTGGATCGCATAGGCGGTTTCAACACCCTTGAAGCTGGTGGCGATCTCCTCGAGCTTTTCAAGCCGCTTGATGTACCGTTCGAGCGTTTCACGGCGAGCACCCGGACGGGAGGCGCTCATGGCGTCGGCGGCGGCAACCAGGGGCGTATAGGGGTTGTCCGGGGGGACATCGCCATGGTGGCCCGCGACGGCATTGAGCACGACCGCAGACTCGTTGAACCGTTTCAGGAAGTTCGCGCCGATGGTCGGGTGGTTGCCCTCAACGTCGTGGTCGATGGCTTTGCCGATATCGTGCAGAAGGCCGGCCCTGCGGGCAAGCGAGCCATCGAGACCCAACTCGTCTGCCATCACCTGGCTCAGAAAAGCGACCTCGACGCTGTGCCGAAGGACGTTCTGGCCGTAGCTGGTGCGGAAACTCAGGGCCCCCAGGAGACTCAGGAGCTTGTTCGGCAGGCCGCGGACGTTGGTTTCCACAGCCGCGTCTTTCCCGAGTTGGACCACCTTGTGATTGACGTCGTTCTTGGTCTGGGCCACGAGTTCCTCGATTCGAGAGGGGTGGATTCGGCCGTCCTGGATCAGCCGCTCCATCGATAGGCGGGCAACCTCTCGCCGAACGGGGTTGAACCCGCTGACCACAACCATGCCGGGCGTATCGTCCACGATGACATCGACGCCGGTGGCTTTTTCGAAAGCACGGATATTACGGCCTTCACGGCCGATGATCCGGCCCTTCATGTCGTCGTTGGGGATCTCCACGGTCGAGATGGTCACTTCGCACGTTTGCTCGGCGGCATAGCGTTGGATGGCCGAACTGATAACCTCACGACACTTGTCGTCCGCCATCTCCTTGGCCTCCTCCACCTTCCGTTGGATCAGGGACGACATCTCGTGCTCGCACTCGTCCTCCAGGCGTTTGAGCAGCAACTGGCGGGCGTCTTCGATCTGCATGCCTGTGATTTTGAGCAGTTGGTTCTTCTGCTGGGCAATCAGGACGGTGAGCTGCTTGTCCTTGGCCTCGATGTTCCGAAGCCGGCGGTCGAGCTCCTGTTCCTGTTGCTTGAGCACCTTCTCCTGGTCTTGCAGCAGCCCGGTCTGTCGCTCCAAAACATCCTCTCGTTTGGAGAGCCTGACTTCGTTCTCGCGCAGTTCCGCGCGGATGCGATTTGCTTCGGCGGTAAACTCCTCCTTTTTCCTGATGGCTTCTGCGGCCGCTTCCACCTTGGCGGACTTGATGATGTTCTCTGCTTCTTTCTTTGCCCCGTCGATCTGCCTTTGGAGGTCTTCCGCGATGGTTTTTGCCCGGGTCCGGGCAAGCATCTGATAGACGATGGCCATGAGGCAGACGCCGAGCAGGAAGCCGACCACCGTGGCGATGCCGGCTTCAAAGGTGATCTGCATTAAAATGGCGTCCATGTTCCTACCTTTCCACACCACTGAGTTGTGAAACAGCACCGACTCGAGACGAACGGTGGGTGGACCGGCAGGAAAGCTCCAAAGAAATGCTCGTGAAACGCGACAGACTTCCCGCGTGCGTAAGGGTCAACTCGGCAGGGCCAGGGTTCCTCGCGCGTCCTGATTGACAACAGGTTGCCGACTCGCCAATAACCGAAGCTTCACCGACTGTATCCTCAACAACACCCCTCCGGCGCTGGGAAGCAAAGATTCACCACAAATCAATCCCGTTTCACACAAAATCCACTTTTGCAGCCGCAACGAGAAGTCTCAACCAGCACTCAGATGCGGTAACCTCAAAGTGTCTCTGCAACTTAACTACCGTTTGAGATAAGCCCGAACCCGCCCATCTCCCTGCCCCATCCGGCGGGTACCACATTCTCCCACACGACCCGGGGCAATTTGCGACCGTGAAAGGCCCACGGTCATTGCATTGTTCAATCGACTATGTTAGAAGACTGCTAAACCCACGTCAAGAAAAAAAGCCACAAAATCGACAGGATTGGCACAGCCGTTCAAACACCTGAAATGCGGCAGGATATCCCGCTGTGGATTATCGGGCGTGCCACCTGCATCGTATGGAAGCAAGTGCGCCAAGGCATAATTATTCTCGAAGGCCGGCCGCGGGCGCCCCTGGGCACGTATCTTGTATGGCGGGGGCGATTGAGGTATACTGGTTATGTAACCCTCGTCGGGGGTCGGAAGAATGCAGAAAGACACCCAAGCCACAGAACAGACAGCCGGTGCGGCGCATCTAAGCAAGGACATGGCTGTTGAGCCGCCCAGAGCAATCCCCGTGGAAGACGGCGCCGTGCTGGCAGGACGGCTTCTCCACGGTGAGCAGGCAGCAGCCCGGGAGTTGGTGGACCGCTACTACGAGCGGATTTATATGTTCATGCGGGCCGTCGGACATGATCGCCAGATCAGCGAGGATCTGACGCAAGAGACGTTCCTGCGGGCTTGGTACCATATCGGGCAACTGCGGGACGGCAAGGCCCTCAGCGGCTGGCTGTTTCGAATCGCCGGCAACGTGTCCCGACTGCACCGGCGGCGATTCAAAGGCAAGGATGGGGTCAGTCTCGACAGCATCGAGCCGCCGGCGGGTGGAGCAGATGGGTCGTTTAAGGCCGGGGAGCAAGAGCAGATTGACCTTGTGCAACAGGCTGTCGAGAGGCTGCCCTGGAAGCTCAGGCAGGCGGTTGTGCTGCACTACATGGAGCAGTTGACAATCGCCGAGGCGGCGGATGCCGCCGGCATTCGCGAGGGGACATTGAAAAGCCGTTTGAATCGCGGCCTGGAAGCCCTGAGGAAAGAAGTTGCGGACCAGAGCAGGTAGGTGCGGACGTTGTTTTCGGAGAATCGGAAGGGACGGACCAATCATGGGAACGCAGAGAATCGAGGATCTTCTGAGGGCCTTGGCCGCACGCGGCATCGAACGTGCCCGGCCTGCACTTGCCCAGGAAATCAAGAACCGGATACCTCGCCGGCTGATTCCCCACCGAATCGACTTGGTCGGCATCCTCGCCGGGTTACGGATCAGCCGGTTTGCGGCTGCCGCGACGATCCTCGTCGCACTGCTGGTGACCGGCAGCTTCTTCGGCGGAAGAGACGCTGTCGGAAGACAGATGTACGAAGACAGCAAACTGCTCCTTCAGTACACGCTCGCCGGGGAGAATGCCTGCAAGAGCCGGATCCTCGGCAGCCTGATGCAGTTCCGTGACGACATGGCGGCCCAGGGGCGGGAGGTCGTTTTCTACGGAGACCAGATCGACTTCAGCAATCGCTATACTATTGTACTGCACTGGCGATTGTCCGAGGATAGGTATGGGGTGGTGTTGGGGGACCTGTCCGCCAGGACGATCAGCAGCGATATGCTGATTCGACTTCAGACCTATATGCTCCAGGAACGCACGAAAAGATAGCCTGCATCCGGTCGCGACGACAAGACCGTGCCGGGGCTCCACCTCAATGGCCGAGGCCTGTGGGAAACCTGCCCACGGCTGCGCAATCAGCAGGATGCAGGGATCGTGATCTCGTTCAAGGACCATCACGGGTCTATTGCGGTGATCAATCGTGGGCTGCATCATGGGTTGATGCAGCCCTGAAAGGGAGCCTCCATGCGGAATTCTCGTCAGTGTCAACCCCGCGGCGACGCCTCTCCTGGCGGTCGGCTTCCGCGGCGGCTTGCTGTCGTCAGTAGATGATCGCGGTGGCTTCCTCGATTTTTCTGATGATTTCGCCCGCATCGGAGGGATTCGACACGTAACCGTCAAAGCCTTTGTGCATTAGCGCCACCGCCTCCTGGCTGCCCAGAGCATTCGCCAAAGCGAGGATTTTGATCGCTGCAAGGTCCTCGTTCGCGCGTATGCTCGTGCAGATCGCGTGCGCGTCGATGCTGTTCGTCAGCAGGTTGATGAGGACCACGTGCGGCGAGAACTTCTGTGCCGCCGCCCCGGCCTCGAATCCATTCCGTGCGACGAGAACGTCATAGCCGCCTCGGTCTCTCAAGGCATCCAGCAGGCCGTTGCCCGAGTGCTCATCGCTGTCCAGGACCAGGACCCTGATCTTGCCGGCCGCCAGCGCGTCTGTTGGCATGTTGTTGGCCTTCATGAAGCGAATGAGCTCGCTGAGAGGAATGCGACGGTCCTTGCTGCCGGGGATTCGATAGCCCTTGAGTTGCCCGGAGTCGAACCATTTGGACACCGTTCGCGGCGCCACGTTGCATATTCTTGCCACATCACCCGTCGTCAGTACGTTCCTGCCCTTTGCCATAAGTAGGATTCCTGAATAGGTCCATTGCTACCATATTGTCTTTCGACCTGAAGACAGGGGGCAATTAGTGACAGACGAAGATTTCAGCCATGGCCATGTGCCGATGCGTCCCGGCAACCGCTCGCGTCCCATAACACATCCGGATATGCGTCGTTTCCCTGCCGACGGCTCTGCGACGGGAATCGTGCCATCGATCTCAGGGATCTCTCGTCTGATGCCTCGTGCGAGCCGATAGACAGGTAGACCATTTACGGATTCAACGCTGTCCTGTGTGTAGGAGACTGCCGATGCGGCGTCCCGGTCGTTCCGAGTGTCGCTGTTGCAGCAAGGAGATCGTCATGAGGATACCACTGTCACGGCCGGATATCACCGAGCGGGAGATCGAGCGCATCGTGGATGTGCTTCGCAGCCCGCACCTGTCGATGGGGCCCGCGGTGGGGGAGTTCGAGGATGCCGTCACAGCGTATCTGGGCCGGCGCCGGGCGGTCGCCGTGAACAGCGGGACCAGCGGCCTGTTTCTGAGCCTGCTGGCTCTGGGAGTCGGCGAGGGTGACGAGGTCGTCACCACGCCCTTCACATTCATTGCCTCTACGACGACGGTCATAATGACCGGCGCCAGGCCGGTGTTGGTTGATATCGACCCTGTGAGTTTGAATATCGATCCCCAGCGAATCGAGGCGGCAATCGGCAAGCACACAAAGGCTGTTTTGCCGGTGGAGGTCTTCGGCAATCCGGCGGGCTTCGACGCGATTGGCCGCATCGCGCAGCGGCATCGTCTGGCGGTTGTCGAGGATAGTTGCGAGGCGCTGGGCTCGACCTTGCACGGCAGGAAGGCCGGGACATTCGGCACGGCGAGCGTGTTTGGCTTCTATCCGAACAAGCAGATCACTACAGGCGAGGGCGGCATGATTCTCACCGATGACGACCGCCTGGCGGATTTGTGCGTCTCCCTTCGCAACCAGGGGCGCGGCGCGGGCGGAGACTGGCTGGCGCATGAGCGGCTGGGGTACAACTTCCGGCTCAGCGATATCAACTCTGCTCTCGGCATCGTCCAGCTTTCACGAATCGATGAGATCAAGGCCCGCCGTCGACAAGTGGCCGGATGGTACCAGGAGATGCTGGCCGACGAGGACCGGCTCATTGTCCCTCGGGAGGCCACCGGCTGCGAGATGAACTGGTTTGTCTTCGTGGTTCAATTGGCCGAGCGGTTCGGGATCGAGCAGCGGGACAGGATCCTGTCGGAGATGAGCCGCCAGGGCATTCAGGTCAGCAATTACTTTCCGCCGGTGCATCTGCAGCCCTTTATTGCCGAGCGGTATGGATACCGCGCGGGCGATTTTCCCGTCGCCGAGTCGGTGAGCGGGCGGACGATCGCACTACCGTTTCATAACCGCCTGACCCAGGACGAGACGGCTATCGTCTGCGGGACGCTGAAGGCCATCCTCGACACCTGCCTGTGACGGCGAATCCGTTTCCCCTCTTTGCATATCCGGCGTTTTATCGTACAGTTTCAGTAGGGAATCACGTAGAACGGCCGGAGGGCCGGTCGACAAGATCCTGCAACGGAAGGGGGGAAATCGCTGCATGGGCTGGAGAACAAAATTGGTCTTTCTGCTGATCGTGTACTGTGCCGGTTTCGCCACGGCGGTCTACTGCCTGGCGCCGGGACCTGAGCCGGGAGATGGCCAGCCGCTGCAATTGGCCCGACTGTCCGGGTCCATCACATCGCAGGACCTGGTCAAATCCGTGAACTGCGGCATCCACAAATGCGTGGACCTTGGCAAGGAGGCCGCCGCAGACTTGGCCAGGCGAATCCAAAAGGAGATCGACAAGGCACAGTCAAAGTCGGGCAAATAGCCACCGACGACATTTGACCTCGCCGAGGGTGCCTCGGGCGATCTGGACCAGGAGCTGCCCCCCCGCGAACGAGCAACGGCGGTGGTCGCGACCCCGCTCCCAGTCGCTCTTCGTGACAACTCAACCATTCCATCATGCGCCTGGAACCGGTGTACGCCGGAGCATTTGCATATCCATCCATTCGCTTGACGATCTCCACCACTCGCGACATAATGCGTGTGTGAGCAACAGGGACGGCACATGAGCAGATAGCGGACACGGATGTGTCCGATGTCCGGGGCCTGTTGAGGAGTTTTGTCTATCGATGTGCTCGTCACACTCGCGGTGGGTTACTCAGCAGCGCGATTCTGCTTCGTGTCGATGCTGTCAGATATGTGGGCGGCTTCTGTGACGTTTCCCAGGGGGCGAATCCCTGTAGAGGTGTGCAGATGACTGAGAGACAGGGTTGTGACGAGAACGATGCCGGCAACTACACGTGCCATCGAACCACCGAGAAGATCGTGGTTGACGGCCGCCTGTCGGAAGCATGCTGGCAGAGGGCCCCCAAATCACCTCGGTTCGTGGACATGGTGACCGGCGTACCCGGGTTCCTGGACACCCGCATGGCCGCGTTGTGGGACGACGAAAATTTGTACGTCGGCTTCTGGATCGAGGAGCCCAACGTCCAGGCCCGGTTCTCCGAGCGTGATTCCCCCGTCTACTTCGAGAACGACGTCGAGGTGTTCATCGCGGGCGGGGACTGCTACTATGAGTTCGAGATCAACGCGCGAGGGACTGTCTACGAGGTGTTCTACATCTGGCAGGACGCCTACAAACGGGGGGGCTTCTCCGGAAAGCCGGAATTCGACCTGCTGAAACGTCGCGTCGATGTCCTCGGCGGCTTCCAGGACGCCCTGCGATACAAGAAGCATCCCCGCGGCCGGCGATGGGCCTTCATGGACTGGGATTTCCCGGGACTCAAGACCGCCGTCCGGATTGATGGGACGCTGAATGACCCCGCGACCATCGACCACGGCTGGACGGTCGAGCTGGCCTTCCCCTGGTCCGGGATGCAGACCTTGGCCGAGGGGCGTCCGCTGCCCCCGCGCAACGGCGATGTCTGGCGGATGGATTTCTCTCGATTCGAGGCCCTGCAGTACAACGGTCGGTTGACCGATCCATCCGTGGGCTGGTCCTTCAACCGGCACGGCGTGTATGATTCTCACATCCCCGAATGCTTCACCCGTGTGGATTTCTCTACGGATGCCGTCTGACGTCCCGAGCAAGGAAACGGAACAAGGGGGGGGCCTCTACCTGCGAATTCCCATGATTTTGTGTTGAACCTCCGACGCGAATCGGTTATAAAGGACCGGTTTGGTATCCGACCTGGAGATAGTCTGTGGTAATCTGGGCCGGCGGATGGATTGGTAGGCCGCTACGGAGCTGTCGGCTATGAAGCGCTATACAGGACAGAAGGCGCTATATGAGGCGATCAGTCGCTCTCGCGCTAAAGCTAAGCAGCACAGTATCTTAGAGAAGTTGCGACCGGGGTCCTCCAAGCCGGAGACTCCGGGGACTCTGGAACAGGAGCTGGTGGTCGAGCCGGAACAGACCGCGGAGCCGGTGGTCGAGGAGTCGCTCGATTCGCGCGCAGTGGAGACACCGTCTCAGCCGGTCATAGAGTCGCCGTTGCAGGCCGAGCCGACGCCGGAACAGGTTTCGGAGATGCCGACGCCGATGTCGCGGGCCGAGCCGGACCTGACGCCGCGAACGGTTGAGCGATTTGCGCACGGGGCGCAGCCGAGTCCGGCCCGGAAGTGGCTGCGGCCGCGACCGGTGCAGCTCAACGAGGGCCGCATTGAGGTTTCGGTCCCGTACTACGTCGGTGTGATTGCCGGCCTTGTGCTCATAATGGTCATTCTCGTCGCCTATCGGCTGGGTCAGGCCCGACCGGGCGGGCAAGGGAACGGTGGCGGGCAAGCGGCCGTCTCTGCCGCGATCCGGTCCGGCTCGCCGACGAATCCGCCGACAGGGACAGCGGAGCCGAGTGGAGCGACGTCCCATGTGGATCGGTCCTCTGTGAATCCGCCGGCTGTGACCACGACCCGACAGGATACTTCGCCCGTCGTCTCGCAGGGTGACAATTGGATCGTCTTGACGCGGTATGAAACACGCAAGGACCTGGAGCCGGTAGTCGAACATTTTGGCAGATACGGGATCGACTTGTTCATCCTGCCCCTGGAGCAGGCGCCGGCGCTCTTTGCGGAGTACGGTTTGAACGCAGCCAAATTACCCCGCGGCAGTGGGTTTTTGCTGGTGACCGTGAAAGCGTACGACAACCCGAACGTCGCGGGCAGCGAAGGGAACAAGATGCTAAAGAGGATCGCCGAAGTGGGGGCCCTGTACAAGGCCCCGTCGGGCCTGGAATCGTTTGCCACGCATCGCTTCAGCGATGCCTATGGAATGAAGATCAGGTGAAAAGGAGAAACAGTACATGTCGATAGACCCTTCTCTCAAGTTGAAAAACGCGCTTGTGCGGCATCGCAACGTGTTGACGCGGGCCGAGCGGATAGACGTCCTCAAGGATGAGGAACGATGGCACGAGGGTGATTCGGTCACCGGTCTGCCCAAGGTGGGGCATCGCAAGAGCGCGGCCGGCAAGAAGAGCCGAAGCGCTCTGGATGAAGCCGCCGCCGGAGCCGCAGCTCCCGGTGCAGCCACCCCCGCACCGGCGGCTGCAGCCGCTCCCGCCAAGGGTGGTGCCAAAGGCGGCAAGTAGGCATACCGCCGTTCCGACCGCAGGGCCTTGTGTGGCCGGTCCGGTTCATGTCTGCCTTTGTGAAATATGCATGCCGAGCGAGAGCTTGGCATGCTTTCTTTTGGGGCTGAGACGATGGCCGGAATGAACCGACGCGGCATAGAGCTGGCCCTCGCCATTCTGATTGTCCTGTCGGCCGCCTCAGCAACGGCGGAGCCGCGGCAGGGGCAGGACATGTGGCCAGGAGAGCAATGGCAGACGGCGACGCCGCAGGATGCGGGGATGGACCCGTCGTTGCTCATTGATGCCCGCGATTACGCATTGACCGGCGACGGTTCCGGCATAGTGACCCGGCACGGCGAAGTCGTGATGCGATGGGGCGATCCGCAGCAGACATACGACCTCAAATCCTCGACGAAGGCGATTGGCATCACGGCGGTTGGCTTGGCCCTGATCGATGACAGGTTCCAGAGCCTGTATGAGCCGGCCTCGAAATATCACCCGAGCCTTGGCGTTCCGCCCGAGACGAACAGAAACAACGGCTGGCTCGCAGAAATCACGCTCTTTCACTTAGCGACGCAGACCGCCGGTTTCGACAAGCCCGGTGGCTATACGGCCGTGCTCTTCGAACCCGGCACGAAGTGGTCCTACAGCGATGGTGGGCCGAACTGGCTGGCTGAATGCGTCACGCTGGTCTACGGCCGGGATCTGCAAGAGTTGATGTTCGATCGGTTTTTTTCGCTGATCGGCATCGGCCGCGACGACCTCAAGTGGCGAGGAAATTCGTACCGACCCCAAGAAATCAATGGTGTGGCTCGTCGAGAGTTCGGCTCGGGCATCTCCGCGAACGTCGACGCGATGGCTCGAATTGGCTATCTGTATCTCCGCTGCGGCCGATGGAAGGACAGGCAGATTCTCCCTTCCTGGTTCGTCGATGCCGCCAGGACCGTCCCGTATGGTGCCCGTGGTCTGCCGGTGGCCAAGCCGGAGGATTACGGCAACGCCTCCGATCACTACGGCCTGCTCTGGTGGAACAACGCCGACGGTATGATGAAGAACGTCCCTCGCGATGCCTTCTGGTCCTGGGGCCTCTATGACAGCCTGATTGTCGTGATCCCCTCGTTGGACATCGTCGTCTCGCGGGCGGGCAAGTCGTTCCCCGGGGCACGAAGCCCGCATTATACGCCGATCGAATCGTTCATCGGGCCCATCGCCATGTCGGTGAAAGACAGGGGCAGGTGGCCCGGCGCGCCCTATCCGGCAAGTGAGGTGATTCGGGAGATCGAGTGGTTGCCCGCCGAGACGGTCTCTCGCAAGGCCGAAGGCAGCGACAACTGGCCGATCACTTGGGCCGACGACGACTGCCTCTACGCCGCCTATGGCGACGGCTGGGGCTTCGAGCCGAAGGTGGACAAGAAACTCAGTCTGGGCTTCGCGAAGATCGTCGGCGGCCCGCAGGATTTCACGGGCATCAACATCCGCAGCGAGAGTGGCGAACGCGTGGGACAGGGGCAGGCCGGCCCCAAGGCCAGTGGCATGCTCTGTGTGGATGGCGTCCTGTATATGTTCGTGCGCAACGTCGGCAACTCCCAGGTTGCCTGGTCCGAGGACCACGCTTGTACCTGGCGATGGTGCGACTGGAGATTCCAGACGAGTTTCGGGGCCCCCACGTTTCTCAACTTTGGCAGGGACTACGCCGGCGCACGGGACGGCTATGTCTACATCTACTCGCACGACAGCGACAGCGCTTACGAGTCGGCGGACCGCATGGTCCTGGCCCGTGTGTCAAGGGATCGAATTCGCGAGCAGGGGGCCTATGAGTTCTTCAAAGGGATCGACGCACAGGATCAGCCTGTCTGGACCGGAGATATTCGCGACCGAGGCGCTGTCTTCGTGAATCCCGGTCGCTGCTGCCGTTCGGGCATCGGCTACAACGCCGGCTTGAAACGGTACCTCTGGTGCCAGATCCTCCCGGAGAGCAAGGATGAACGCGGCCCACGATACCAGGGCGGATTCGGTATCTATGAAGCCCCCCAGCCCTGGGGCCCCTGGCGAACGGCGTTCTACACGGAGACCTGGGACATCGGCCCGGGCGAGACCGGCAGTTTTCCAACAAAATGGATGAGCGAAGACGGCCGAACCTGCCACCTCCTCTTCTCCGGCGACGACTGCTTCTCCATTCGCAGGATTCGGCTACATTGATGATTTGACAGACTCTGCGGGTTGCGGTAGCGTATGCGAAAGCAGTGTCGTGCCGGCGCAGTGTGCTCCGATCAGGAGTGCTTTGTTCTATCGAACGTGGACCTTTCAGAACGTTGGTTTCCTCGCAGATATCGTTTTGGAGCTTGAGGGTTTGTTTGGCCGAACAGTCTATCTTGGGCCTCTGCGAGAGTATCCCAAGCGAATCTACACCTGGGCTGGGGAGGAACCCCCGGACGTAGGCAGAAAAGGGGAGTTGGCCATTGCTGCACTGCTGGCGGCCGGCCGCAGAGGTTCCTATATTTCCCCCGGACCCAGGATGAAGCGCAAGACACTTGAGGAGAGACTTGCATTCTGGTTGGCTCAGATGGGTATCATCGATTCGTTCTCCATCAGACAGATTGCGGAGAACCGGAAGGAGTATGAGGTCAAGGTGAGGAAGACGCGCCGGTCACCGGATGTTGTGATCACGGATGTCGGCTTTGGCTTGTCCCAGGTGCTTCCCGTGCTGGTAATGTGTTATTACGTCCCTGAAGGGTCAATTTTACTGCTCGAACAGCCGGAGTTGCATCTTCACCCATCGGCGCAGGCATGGCTCGCCGACGTCTTCATCGATGTTGTGAAGAACCGAAACGTACAGGTAATCCTGGAAAGCCACAGCGAGCACTTCCTGCGCCGATTGCAGCGACGCATAGCCGAGGAGAGCATCAGCGTCGAGAAGACAGCGCTCTACTTCTGTCGTATGGAGAACTCCTCGTCTGTGGCCGAGAGGTTGGATGTCGATAGGTTCGGTGACATCCGAAATTGGCCAAAGGATTTTTTTGGTGACGAAATGGGTGAATTGACAGCCAAGACGCAGGCTGCTATACAACGGCAGATGGGGAGTACCGTGTGAGGGCTGTCGTCGACACGAATGTGCCCGTCGTGGCGAATGGAAAGTCTGCGAAGGCATCGGCGAAATGTGTGCAGACGTGTGCTGTTCGCCTTCGCGAGTTGACGGAGAGAGGGAGGTTGGTGATCGACGACAGATGGTTGATTCTGAAAGAGTATATGGCCAATCTCAGGTCGGCGGGTCAACCAGGAAATGGAGATGCCTTCCTGAAGTGGGTGTTGACTAACTACCGCAATCCAGAACGGTGCGAGATGCTGTCCATCACGCCGACAAATGCTGAACTCACCGATTTTGAGGAGTTCCCGACCTCGCCAGCCCTCAGTAGCTTTCACGAGGACGACCGCAAGTTTGTAGCCGTATCAATGGCGCACCCGGATCATCCCGCTATCTTCCAGGCGGTCGATGCCGAATGGTGGTGTTTGCGGAACGCCTTGCAGGAGGCTGGTGTAAACGTCGACTTTCTGTGCTCGGATGATATGCGTGCGATTCTTGGAGGAATGTGAGCATGGGCCGGAGTCTCTTGCTCTCGCCAACGAGGCTGTGCCTATAGGTTGCGCAGATCTTGATAGACTCGGACGTAGTCGACTTCGAAGCGGGCGGGGAATTCGGTGGTGGAGGGGTCTCCGCCGTTCGTGCCTCCTATCGCGAGGTTGAGCAGGATGTAATGCGGCTCGTGGAAGGGGTTGGCCTTGTCCGGCGTGCCGTTGATGGTTTTGCTCAGCTCGATGGTGTTCAGCAATTCGCCATCGACATAGAGTCTGATGTTGTCTCTGTCCCAGTCCATCCGCCAGACGTGGAATTTGGACGGCCAGTCGGGATCTGTGAAATCGACGATCGGTTTCTTCAGGTCATCCCAGACACTGGCCCATCTTCTTTCCCCCGCCCAGCAGGCATTGGCGAGGAGCATCCCGCGATAGTACTCCATGATGTCGATCTCGCCGCAGCCCGGCCAGCCGCGGGCGGAGCCGAGTGTCCAGAAGGCGGGCCACATGCCTGGACGCGTGTCGATCCGGCTCCTCATCTCGAATCGGCCAAAGGTCCAGTTGCGTCGTCCGACCGTCTTGATGCAACTCGACGTGTACTCGATGTGCCGCCTGCTGCGCCGCCAGTTATTGCCGTTTGGATCGTACTGGGGATTCGGCTTGTGTTCCCGGCGAGCTTCGATCACGAGCAGGCCGCCTTCGCAGTACGCGTTGTCGGCCTGGTACCATTGCAGTTCCTCATTCCGCACGAAACCACGTTCGTAGACCCAGTTGTTCGGGTCGGGCGGGCCATCCTTGTTGAACTCATCCGCCCAGACCAGCACATAGTCGCCATCGTGATCGGCGGCTGGTGCCTCAGGAATAGGGAACTGCGCCTCGACCTGACACGCTGCGGCGAGAATCAAATATGCCGCAACGGAGTCGAATCTTCCCATTATGTCATTCCTTTCGCAACAGGTAGTCGGAAGAGAAGCGTTTCCTGGGCGCCGGTCCTGCTGTCATGCCGAACGAAGTGAAGCATCCGTATCAGGGGCGCTCCCCTCGGCGACAGTGGAGGGAGCGTCGGCTGGCGTCGGGGCGTCCCTGGGACCGGTGTCGGAGGTGACTACGGATTCAGGGGATTCGTACTGGCTCGTTCCGTAGGGGGTTGCGGTCGGCTCCTGATAGCCATAGTCGTTCATGCCGGAAGCATTTTTTACGTCCGATGCGACTTCGCTCGTGACCTTGTCAATGTCGCGGACGACCTCATCGGCGCTGTCCTGGAATTCTCGCATTCCCTTTTTGAACTCGTTGACGCTCTTGCCCAGGCTGCGGGCAACTTCCGGCAAACGCCGGCCGAAAATCAGCAGGCCAATGACCAGAATGACGATCCATTCGCCGCTGCCCGGCATTGAGACAAACGCTATATGCTGCACAAGCCCAGCCATAACGACTCCATCCAACGCTTAGAACCCAACCCTGCCCCAGACGGGCAACCGTCTATCATACGTCCGGCCGCGAAATCTGTTTAGCCTGACGACACCTGCTCTCCGGCCATTATACCGCGCTCGCAACGATGCGGGGAAGTCGCAGGAAGGGATTTTTCGCTTGTCAACGCCGTCCGAGCGGGTAGGATGTAGACACAGTGCTTTCTGCGTAGTTGATGCCTCGGTGGAAATGGTGAGTGAGTCATGAAGAAGCTGGTCGCGGATCGGACGAGTCTGATCGATGCAAGTGGGATACGCAAGGTCTTTGCCCTGGCGGGGGAGTTGAAGGACCCGGTCAATTTTTCTATCGGCCAGCCGGATTTCGACGTGCCCGAGCCGCTCAAGCGAGAAGCCATCAAGGCCATCGAGGCCGGTCTGAACCGGTATTCGCAGACCGCCGGCGAAAAAGAGCTCATGGACAAGATCGCAGCCCAGGTCACAGCCGAGTTCGGCTGGAACAATCCCGCCGTGCTCGTCGCCAGTGGTGTCAGCGGCGGTTTGCTCCTGGCGTTCCTGGCGCTCATCAATCCGGGCGATGAGGTGATTATTCCCGATCCGTACTTCGTGATCTACAAGCACGTCGTGAACCTGCTGGGCGGCAAGTGCGTCTTCGTGGACAGCTATCCGGAATTCCGCCTGCCCGTGCAGAAGATCGCCGGCGCAATCACCGACCGGACGAAAATGATCGTTCTGAATTCCCCGTGCAACCCGACGGGGATGGTGTACTCGCCGGCTGAGATCCAGGCCCTGGCGAAGGTGGCGGCCGAGAAGGACGTGCTCGTGCTCACCGACGAGATCTACGAGCAGTTCAGTTACGACGGGCCGGCCACGAGCATCGGCAAGTACTGCGAGAACGTGCTTGTGATGCGCGGTTTCAGCAAGAGCTACGCGATGACCGGGTGGCGGCTGGCCTATGTTGCGGCGCCGGCGTCGCTGCGGTCGGTCGTCGAGGAGATGATCAAGATCCAGCAATACACGTTCGTCTGTGCGCCAACCCCGTTTCAGCGGGCGGCGGTCGCCGCGATGAGCTACGACGTCCGGGATCTCGTGAAGGACTACGTTCACAAGCGGGATTTGGTCTATGAGGGGCTCAAGGACAAATTCGAGCTGTTCAAGCCGCAAGGGGCCTTCTACGCGTTCATCAGGGCCCCGGGCTGCTCGGGGAGCGAATTCGTCAAGCGGGTGATCCAGAACAACGTGCTCGTAATCCCCGGCAACGTCTTCAGCGAAAAGGATACGCATTTCCGGATCAGTTTCGCCACGAGCGATAAGAACATCCAGCGGGGCATTGATATCCTGCGCCGTCTCGTGTAATGAAGATTCGGAAGGGAGGTCGGAGGGGAGAATTTTGAGATGTCTGGTCGGCCGATGTTGCGAACGGCGCGACGGGGGGGTAGAATTCGAGGCATGAGAAGGATAGTTCGAGCGGTTCTGATTCTGGGTTTATGCATTATGGCGTGCAGCCTGGTGAGCGGGGCGGTCCCCGGTGCGCCGGGCGCAGTCTCTCGCGACGTCAAAGCGGCGATCATCCGCTGCGAAGGCACAATCGACCAGGCCCTTTTCTATTCCATCCAACGTCGCACCGAGATTGCGCTGAATGATGGGGCGCAATACCTGATTTACCAGATCGGCACATACGGCGGCATGGTCGATGCGGCGGATTCCATCGCAAAATACCTGATTCAGGACGTCGCCACGCGAGGACACACCGTTGCCTATATTACTACCCAGGCTATTTCGGCCGGCGCTCTGATCAGCGTTTCCTGCCAGGACATCATTATGCGGGAGAATACGACGATCGGCGATTCGGCCCCCATTGCCATGGGCACCAAGCTCGAAGGCGTCGAGCGAGAGAAAATGGAGAGTTTCGTGCGAGCGGCATTTCTGCGGGCTGCCGAGGCGAATGGCTACCCGGCGCTGTTGCTCAAGGCGATGGTGACCATGCAGATCGAGGTCTATCGCGTGCGGAATCTGCACACGGGCGAGTACGAGCTCTTCGAAGGCGACGATCTGCCCGCCGACGCGAACCAGCATGATGTCAAAGACGCCCAGAAAATCGTCGGCGATGATGAGCTGCTGACCTTGACGGCTCCACGGGCCTTGGAATATGGCGTTGCGCGGGCGGTCGTGCAGGATGTGAACGAAGCTCTGGCGTTCCTCGCCCATCGCGATGGCGTCACGTTCACCGGACGGCCGATGGTGCTGGAGACGAGCTGGTCGGAGCACATGGTCAGTTGGTTGAGTTCTCCCGCCGTCATGGGCATCCTGGTCATGCTGGCGCTTCTGGGGGTGTACATGGAGTTCAGCACGCCCGGTTTTGGGCTGCCGGGGATTGTGGCCGTCGTCTGTTTCGCGCTGCTGCTCGGCAGCAAGTACATGGTCGGCATGGCCAACTGGGTGGAGATCGCGATGCTATTCATCGGGATCGTGCTGTTGCTGATCGAGGTGTTCGTGCTGCCGGGTTTCGGCATCGCCGGCATCCTGGGAATCTCAATGATACTGCTCGGGCTGTTCGGCATGTTGATCCGCAACGCGCCGGACGAGTTGCCCTGGCCCCATACCCCGGCGGACTGGGATTCGCTGTCATCCGGAGTGCTCTCGCTGGCCCTGGGATTCATGGGGTTCCTCGTGCTGGCATGGATCGTGTCACGATATCTCCCGAAACTGCCGTTCATGAGCGGATTGATTCTGACGCCGGGAACGGCCGGCAGGGGGGGGCGCTTGCAGGTCAGCATGACCGCCCCGCCGGAGAGCGCCGGGCGGCAGTTGCAGGTGGGCGATGCCGGTGACGCGATCACGAGGCTCAGGCCCGCGGGCAAGGCCCGTTTCGGGGACGCCACCGTGGACGTCGTCGCTGCAGGCGAGTTCCTCGACAAAGGCGCGAGAATCGTCATTATTGAAATAAACGGTAGCCGAGTTGTCGTTAAATGTCTCGAGCAGGGCAGATAGGGCTGAGAACGGGTTCCGGACGCTGCGCCCCGGCGGGGATTCGGTTCCAGGTTCAGGGAAGGAAACATCTGTGGATTGGTGGCTTCTGTTTGCGGTTTTCCTGTACGTCGCCTGCGCCGTGCTGATCGTGGCGGAAGTGTTCATTCCGAGCGCCGGGCTACTAAGCGTCTGTTCGACCGCCTGCCTCGTCGGCGGCATCTGGATTTTCTTTCACCACAGCGCTGCCGCCGGATGGATCGGTGTGATGGTTGCGATTGTCATGGTCCCATCGTTGCTGGCGATGGCGTATAAGGTATTGCCGAAGACCCGATTTGGCAAACGGGTGATCCTGTCGCCGCCGGTGCGGGAGCGAGGCGACGCGATTGCGGATACGCCCGAATTGGCGCAATTGATCGGGCGCGTAGGCCGGGTGCTCACGACGATGCGCCCGGTGGGAATGTGCGATTTCGACGGACGAAGGGTTGAATGCGTCGCCGAAAGCGGGTATTTACAGAGGGATAAGCAGGTCAGAGTGATTCGTGTCGAAGGAACCCAAGTGACCGTGCGGGTCATGGACGAGGCATAGTGAAAGGATCGAGACATGTCGCAGATGGGTGGAATATTGCTGGAAGGCGGTGACCCGGTGATCGTGGGGATCCTGATCATCATTGGCATTGCGGTACTCGTAGTGGCCCTGATTGTGCTGAAGTTCGCCCGGCTGTGGCTCCAGGCGTACTTTTCCCGCGCCGACGTCCGTCTCAGCGACCTGATCGGGATGTGGCTGCGACGGGTCGATTCCCGGACGATCGTGCTGAGCAAGATCACCGCGGTGCAGGCGGGGCTCCAACTGACAACCAAGGATCTCGAAAGCCACTACCTCGCGGGTGGACGCGTCCCGAACGTCGTGCGGGCGCTCATTGCGGCCGATCGTGCCAATATCGAATTAACCTTCAAGACGGCCACGGCTATCGATCTGGCCGGGCGAGACATCCTCGATGCGATTCAAACCAGCGTCAACCCCAAGGTGATTGACTGCCCCGATCCGAAAAAGGGCAAGGAGACCATCGACGCCGTGGCCCAGGATGGCATCCAACTCCGGGCCAAAGCTCGTGTGACGGTGCGGACAAATATACAGAGGCTCGTCGGCGGCGCCACGGAGGAAACGATCATTGCCCGCGTCGGCGAAGGAATCGTGACAACCATTGGCAGCGCCATCACCTATAAGAACGTGCTGGAGAATCCGGATCGGATCTCCAAGGCAGTGCTGGACAAGGGCCTCGATGCCGGCTCGGCGTTCGAGATCCTTTCGATCGACATTGCCGACGTGGACGTTGGCGATAACGTCGGCGCCCAACTCCAGGCGGCCCAGGCGGAGGCCGATATGCGGCGTGCCAAGGCGGAGGCCGAAAAACGACGTGCGATGGCCGTCGCGCGCGAGCAGGAAATGCGTGCGCTGGTCGTCGAGAACGAAGCCAAAGTCCCGCTGGCCATCTCCGAGGCCTTCCGCTCGGGCAATCTCGGCATCATGGATTATTATCGACTCAAGAATATCGGAGCCGATACCCAGATGCGGGAATCGATTGCCAAGCCAAAGAAGACGGACCAGGCATGACGCGGATGAAGTGAAGACGCGGGGTTGCTGATGGAACCTTCGATACAGCTTGAAATGCTTGCCCAGGGGCACAACTTCGACCAATGGGGCGACATCCTGGTTGTCGCGATCATGGCGTTTCTGTGGCTGGCGGCGGGGTTGGCCAAGGTAATAACCGGCAAGAAGGGGGGGCAGCAGCCGCGCCGACAGGATGGTGCGGCGACGCAGCAGGGAGGCCGGCGCGAAACGTGGCAGGAGCGTCTGGCTCGCAAAGCTCGAGAGATACAGAAAGCCGCCGAAGCAAGAGCCGGGCAGTTCGAGCAGAAAACACACTCAGACACCCCAGCCCAGAGGCAACATCCGACGCCAGTGTCGCCACAACCGCCAGCCGGCAGGATCACGATCCGCCACGGCGCCAAGGGTGACTCGGTGATGATCTATGAGCGTCCGGCCTCTCAACCGTTCCCGGAGCGGCGTCAACACACAGCCCGCCTGAGACAGACGGCCGCTCCGGCGTCGGTTGAGCCCGCTGCCAAGCCACTCCATGAAATGCCATCGCGTATTGTGACCCCCGAGCCTCCGCGATCCCGTGAGTCCCGGCCTACGGTGTCAGAGTTGTCTTCGCCGTTTATCAGTCTCGGCCCAGGCGACATCATCGACTATCGCGATCCGGATGCCCTCAAGAAGGCCGTTCTGCATTATGAGATCCTCGGCAGGCCGCTGGCGCTTCGCGAACCGTCACAAGAAACCTCTCTGTTTTGATCCATCGTGTTTTCGGCTCGCCGTACAATCGAGGCAAATGCCTCGCGAGAGATTCTGCCAGCACCGTTTCCTACGAGATCAACGATTGTGGAGCAGCCCCGCCCCACCAAGGTCTTATAAGATATGTTATGTTTCACTCGGGCGACTGGGGGTACTGGCTTCGATTCCGTCCGCTTTCAGCCTCTTCGTGACCTCGTCAGGATTTGCCCACTGCCACGTGGGCCGCCGTCTGACATAGGTTCTCCCACATCAGGCCGATGGTATCCGACAGGCCAAGGTTCTGCAGGACAATCGAGATGTTCGTGGCCGGATCGACGTTCGGGGCCAGATTCTTGTCGATCTGCCGCTGGAGATTGATGACTGAGGACGCGAACTTCACGCGGTTGCAGTACAGCAATGCGGTTCTGTAGTATAGATCAAGCGTCTTGGAGTCGTACTGTTGCGCCGGTGTGGTCAGGCCGAGGGCTTCCTCGGTATGGCCGATCTCGAACAGCGAGACGGCCAGCTTGGTGGTGGCGCGCGAGAACGTCGGATTGATCTGTAAAGCGGCCGTGAAACAGTCACAGGCTTCCTGATAGTGCGCTGCATTCATGTGGAGAATGCCGAGCCTGTAGCGCAGATCCGGGTTGTTCGGGAATCGAGCGGACTGGCGTTCATGGGCGGTCAGGATGGTCTGTTCCAGGGTCCGGCCGTCTGTGGGAGCTGGAAGCAGATTCGCTTCGAGAGCCGCCTTGAGGATGAGTTTGGCAGTCTCGGCGAAAAGGAACGACGTATTGGGTTGGATCGCCGAAGCCAGCGACAGGGTGTTCAATGCCTCTGCATCCTGGCCGGCGAGCTTCTGGGCGGCCGCCAGGCCCATGTAGGCTTCGACGATTTCATCGTTGATCTCAATGGCTTTGTTGAACTGCTGTGCGGCCATCTGGTCTGCGTGCATCTTCAGGTAGCTGGTGCCCAGCTTGATGGTGACTTCAAGGAAGTCCGGGCAGATCCGCAGGGCTTGTTGATAGAGGGCGACCGCATCACTGATCCCCCCCATCATGCCAACGATGTCGGCCTGCTTGGCCACCAGATCCGCCCGATCGGGCTCCTCAGTCAGGAGTACATCGACGCGATCCAGGGCCTCCTGAAGCTGGCCGTCGCAAACGTGTTGCTCGAGGACTTCGTCCCGTGTGACGAAGTTGTCGGGGTGGATCAGGATCGCCGTGTTGAACGTTGCGATGGCCTTCGGATACTCGCCCGTCGCGATGTAGAGATGCCCGAGCGTCACCAGGGTGGAGATATCGTCGGGATAGTATTCCTTGAGAGGCTCGTATTGGGCGATGGCATCCGCGATGCGTCCATCCTTGAAGTAGATTGCCGCCAGTCGCTGGGCCGGCAGTTGAAGCTGGCCATTGAACTTGATGCAGTCCTGGTAGAACTCCACGGCCTCGCCCTGGTGGCCGAGCCGCTCGTAGCAATGGCCCAATGTGTACAGCGCCAGCGTGTTGCTGGGCTGCCGCATGTAGACCGAGTTCAACTCCTGGATCGCCTCTTTGAGATTGTTCTCCTGCAACAGCAAGGCGACGGCGGCCATCCGGCCCGAGCAGCATGAAGGATTGCCGAAGAGATACAGTCTCACCTGCTCCCTGGCCTCCGAGAATTTTCCGTGGCCCATGAGATCAAGTATATGGTTCAGTTGAGGGTTTTCGGGCATTTCGGCATCCGCCTGAGCCTGTCCTCGCTCGTTGAGCCAGTGCCAGATCAGCTCAGGTGTGTTGATTGTGATCGCCCTGCCAAGGATCTCCAACAAACCGCCCATCCCTCACTCCTGATATCTTGTCAAAGAATGCCGGAAACAAGGTACTGCTGAGGTATCGTCCAATCTGTGGAGGATGTTAACGTTTGTTTGAACGTACCCAATGCGGGCGGGACATCCCGGCTGGACAACGTGGCGGTTGTGTGTGCTGTAGCATCTGTCTGGAATCTGAAGGGTGTGTTATCGGGCGATTGGCCGGTGTCACACGTTTGGATCTGTCCTGACGCGAGGTCCTCCGCGACCTACAGGGGAGAGTACTTTTCAGAGTTGCCGCTCGTCGGCATGGGCACGATTCTCTATCTCTCCCAGATACGCCAATGTCCGCTGGAGGCGATCCGTAAGATGTTTCAGTTTGAGCATTGTTCGAATCCGAGTGAGCAGTTCGAGCCGGTTGATTGGCTTGCTGACGAAATCATCCGTGCCGGAATCGAGGCCTCGCTCGATATCGCCGAACTCGTTGAGGGCCGTTACCATGATAATGGGGATATCTGTCGTCTGAGGGTTGTTCTTGAGTCTTCGGCACACCTCGAAACCGCTCATCTTGGGCATCATGACGTCGAGAAGGATCAGGTCCGGCTTGTTCCGGGCCACCATCTCCAGGGCCTCGATCCCATCGTGGGCGGCCTCCGTCAAGCACTCGACATCCTCCAGGTAGGCTTGGATCAGCTCGAGATTCTGCTGGTTATCATCCACCACCAGAACTGTGGGCAACATGTCGCGGCTATTTTTGTCTTGAGCCATTCAGTACACTCCCAGTCGGTTCAACGCGTTCAGAATGCCGGATTCACTCGACCCTCAACGAACCGGCGAACTTCGGGCCGCAGATAGATCGCTTCGATATCCACCAGTTTCGCGACGGCCTCGGCACAGAGTGCCGAGACCTCCGCACAGGGCGCCTCGGTGTCGATGAAGAAGATCTGCCCGCCCTTCATGGAAGCCAGACCGCCGCCCCGGCCGCCCAGCGGTTCCCGCCGGATCGTGACGTTATGTGCCTCCAGCAGGGCCAGAAGCTCGTCAAGGACTCTCTGCTCATCCATGTGAGCGTTCCGGGCGGGCAATGCTCGACTCTTTACCTCAACGCACTCGCCCGCTTCAAAAAAACCGACCGGCCGCAACGGTAGCCCCTTGTACGACGACCGCGTCCGGTAGATAATACCCCGGTACGGACACCGATGATGAATTGTATACAAGGAGTGGGCCGTTGACAAGTATCATCGAAAAACGCCTGTCATTGCATCAATGCCTCGCTCAAAGGGAGCAGGAGAACGACGCGCTGAGATCGCAGAACCTGCAGCTTCAAGCTCTGGCCACGCTCGGTTCCGCCACCTGCATGATCGCCCATGAGATCAACAATCTGCTAACTCCCCTGACTACCTATGCGGCGCTGGCCGTGCAGAACCCGGATGATGCGGAGTTGGCGAAAAAAGTGCTCGATAAGACCGTGCGGAACTGCCAGCGGGCTTCCAAGATCATGCAGAGTGTACTTGCCATGGCCAACGGCCAAAAGCACCAGAGGGAGGAGACTTGCGTCAAAACGCTCGTCGAGCAGGTGTTTGCCTGCTTGTGCCGGGATCTGAGCAAGGACGGGATCACCGTTCAGACGCATGTTCCTGACGACCTTCGCGTAGCCTGTGTGCCGGTGCAGATCGAGCAGGTGCTGATGAACCTGATTCTAAACGCCCGTGAGGCGATGTTGCCCGGGGGCGGGGTCCTCAAATTGACCGCGGCGACGGACGCTGCGCACGTCGTCATCGTGGTGAGCGACACGGGCCGCGGCATCCCGACGGAGCACCTCGCGAGCATCTTCAGGCCCTTTTTCACGACCAAGGTGGGGAAAGAGCGCCCTGCCGGTTCCGGCACCGGCATTGGCCTTGCCTTCTGCAGGCGTATCGTGGACGCTCACGGCGGCGAGATCAGCGTCGCGTCGCAAGTCAGTCAGGGAAGCGCATTCACCATCCGGCTGCCTCGAAACCCGCCGCACGATCGGCCATGATTGCCCAAGTCTACCAAAATCTCGGCCATGTCCTTCTGATGCTCGTGCTACTGTGCTTTTCCGCATTCTTCTCCGGATCGGAGACGGCCCTCTTCAATCTGAGCCGCCGGCAGATCAAACAGCTCAATGCCTCCACACACCGGGTACACAAACTCGCAGCGAGTCTGCTTCGCAAACCGGGACATCTGTTAAACTGTTTGCTGCTGGGCAACATCACCGTGAACGTCCTGTACTATTCCGCGTCGAGCGTGCTCGTTCTGCGCGTCGGTCGGACCTGGGGAGTGGGGGCGGCCACCGCCGTCGCCGTCGGCACGTTTCTCGCGATCGTGCTGTTCGGCGAGATCCTGCCCAAGTCGGTGACGTACTCCGATTCCCGGCCCCTGGCGGTTATGGTGGCGCTGCCGGTCTTCCTGATCACTCAGGTGCTCGGACCGGTTGCCCTGGTCTTTCGCGTCCTCGTTCTGGAACCCATCCAGCGGATCCTCTTCGGAGGCGCCCGTGCGCCGGAAACAATCACGCTGGCGGAATTCCGCTCGCTGGTCAATCTCAGCCGGCAACGAGGCATGATTACTGCCAGCGAGAACAGACTTCTCGGCGAGGTGGTCGAACTGGGTCTGCTGAAGGTCCGGCACGTGATGCAGCCTCGAGTGGACCTGGTGGCGTGCGACGTGGCGGAGCCGGCGTTCGCAGTCCGCGAGCGGATGCAGAAGCATCGTCTCACCAAAATGCCTGTCTATGTGAAGAAGATGGACAATATCGTGGGGATGATCCACCTGCGTCAGTTGCTTCTGAGGCCCGATATATCCCTGGACAGGCTCGTGCAACCCGTCCGGTTCCTCCCGGAGCAGAAGACCGTGGAATCGCTGCTGGAGTTCTTCCGCAAGACGGGGACAGACATGGCCGTAGTCGTAGATGAGTATGGCGGGATCGCCGGCTCGGTGCGACTGGAGGATATCGCCGAGGAACTGTTCGGCAGAATGGAGATGGTCTCCGGCATTGAGCCGATCCGGCAGTTGGGCCCGTTTCAGTATCGCCTCGCGGGCGATCTGGCCATCCACGACTGGGCGGACGTGTTCGGAGTCGATCTCGAGGAGACCCGGCTGTCCACCATCGGCGGACTGGTGACTGCCCTGCTCGGCAAGATCCCCAGGAAGGGAGACATTGCATACCTTGGGAATCTGAAGTTCACTGTGGATCGTATCCACAGACACCGTATTGAGACGGTGATCCTGTCGTTCGAGCCGCTTCAGTCGGATGGATAGCATCGTGGTTTTTGCCTTGTCATTGACGATCATAACAGTCGTCCTCTCCGGCGTGTTCTCCGGTCTGGAGACCGGAATCTACCGGCTGAGCCGGCTGCGTCTGCGCCTGGGCGAGGAAAGAGGCGACCTGAAATACATCCTGCTCGGCAAGGCCACACGGGATGGATCGGCTGTGCTCCTGACGCTGCTCGTCGCCAACAATCTCGCGAACTACCTGGCGACGAGCAGCGTCACGTACCTGTTCCTGGCGGTGGCGCCGGCCCGCACGGCCGAGTTGCTGACCACCTCACTGACGGCGCCTCTGCTGTTCCTTTTCGGGGAATCACTACCCAAGAATATCTTCCTGTGCCGCGCGGATACAGTGACTCCCTACCTTGGGCCCTTTCTGTTCGTTGTTCATCGGACTCTGACGTGGTCGGGCATAGTTCCCCTGCTGCGATGGATTTCCGGATTTTTCGTTCGTCTGGCCGGCGCCCCCGTCGCATCCAGGAGGATGATGGTATCGACCCAGAGCCATCATGTCCGGACGATCCTGCGCGACACCCAGGAGGAAGGGCTTCTCAGCCACGTTCAGACGGAGATGATCGACCGTCTCGTGAACATTCCCAGTCTACGGCTCAGCACGGTCATGGTCCCCATGGCTCGGGTCCAGACAGTGAGCCTGGGAATCGATCGGTCCACGCTCCTGTGCGAACTGAGAAAACACACTTTCACTCGCATATTGGTGTGGCAAGACGACCCCGCCAACATCGTTGGTATCGTCAATGTCTACGATGCATTGGCGTGCGATGAGGAATTCCAGAGCTTGGCGAGGTTCCTCACGCCGATTCGGAGCCTGGATGCCGACACCCTGGTGACGGACGCCATCGAGGTCCTGCGTCACGAGCAGGGGAAGATGATCCTGGTGACCCGGCGGCGAGGCTCACGAGATGTGCCGGTGGGCATTGTCACGATGAAAGACCTGGTTGAGGAGCTGATGGGTGAACTCGCCGAGTGGTAACTGTGGGGCGAGCCCTCCCGCTCGTCCGAAGGCGTCTCGTGAGGCGACCGTACGATCTGTTGTCCCGCAGGCGCTCGTCCGACCACTTGTTCTGGGGGCGATCCTCGTGTTTGCCGCCGCCATCGGCGCCAACAGCATGACCAAGGAAATCGGGCGAGATGAGCAGATGTACTGCACGGCCGGGGCATTGCTCAGCAAAGGCCAGATGATCTACAAGGACTTCTCGTATCCGTCACAACTGCCCTACCATCCCCTGCTGCTGGCGGCATTGTACAAGGTGCTGGGCACAACCCACTATCTGCTCGTGGGCAGACTGGTGTCGGTTGCCAGCGACTTCCTTGTTGTGATCCTGACTCTCCTGATCTACCGATCCGTCCTCGGCCCCCGCCGAGCCGAGGGATTGCTATTCGGTCTTGCCGCGGCCACGCTGTACGTTTTCAACCCATTCGTGGACTACGCCGCCGGATATGCGTGGAACCACGATGCCGTGATCCTGTGCGTGGTTCTGGCCTTTTGGCTGCTCGTGGCAACCGATTTCCGGAAAGGGCCCTGCTGTTTGCGCGTTGGATTCATGGGTTTTTTTCTTACCGTCGCGACCTGCATGCGTGTGACGACGGCGCTGGTTGAGTTGGTCTTCCTATGGGCGATATTCCGAATGGCCGGCGGGAACTTGCGTGACAGGATCCGCGTGATCCTGCCCTTCCTGGGGGCAGCCCTGCTCATGTCGCTCTGGCCGGCGTGGGTGATCGCACAGGCGCCGCAGGCATTCCGGCTCAATCTCATACGAATCCCCACGCTCTATGGCCGCTGGCTGCACGAGATTGGGATGACGTTCAGCAAAGCCTCGCTGACGGTGAATGCGGTTCGGACGCCCGGCTGCCTGATCCTTCTGGTCCTCGCCGTCGGCATGGTCTGGGCCGGTCTGCAATGTCGCTCGAATCTGGATGCGCAAGAGAGACGAAAGGCTCTACTGGCCGCCCTGCTGCCGCTGGTGTTCCTGGCGATTGCCTATGTCCCCCCCACGATGTGGCTTCAGTATCTGGCCATGCCCGTCCCGTTCATCACGATTGCTTTTGTATACCCGTTGCTCGCGCTGCGACGACAGGCCTCTGCGCGCGACCTTGGCAAGCGGGTGGGGGCGTTCGCCATGCCCGTTGCGGCACTTCTGTCGGTTGTCATGGGTCCGACGGTGTTGTCTCGAACCGTGTTTGTGCTCATCCCCGAGAAGTGGGAACCCATCAGACTGCACAAAATATCACGAGCTGCGATGGGGGAGGTGAAAGAGCCGAGGCGCGTGTTGACGCTGGGACCGCTTTACGCACTCGAAGGGGGCTGCGATATCTACCCAGAGCTTTCCAGCGGCTCGATTGTCTACCGGATCGTGGATCAGATGACGCCCGAGGAGCGACAGATCACGCGCACGGTCGGTCCTGGGACGCTCGACCAGATGGGGAAAGCCCGCCCCCCTGCCGCCGTGATCGTGGGCGTCGAGCCCTCGCGATTCGGCTTTCTTGAGGAGCCGTTGCGGCGGATCGTGCCACCGGACTGGCGAAGGCAAGACGCGGACACATTGCAGATATACCTGCGGCCTTGAGTCAGTTCGCCACCCTATATTCATCGATAATCGCCTTGGCGATATCGTTGATGGCGTCGCGACTGAGGCCTTTCGGGCCGTTGGAGAGGACGGAAAAGATGTAGGGACCGCGATCCGTAAAACAGACGCCGGAGAAGGCCCTCACCCCGCTGATGTAGCCGGTCTTGCCGTGGATTTTGCCCTGGTACCTCGGTTCGTTGAAGTACCTGTCGATCGTGCCCTCCTCGCCGCCTACGGCCAGAGAGATCCGGAATAGCTCCCAGTTCGTGCCGCGATACTGATCGAGAAGCAGCCGCGTGATGGCATTCGTTGTGAGCCGGTTCTGACGGCTCAGTCCGCTGCCGTCGTCGATCTTGAACTCCCCGGTGGGAATGCCGAGGTCCGTCAGACAGCGCGCGATCTGCTCACGTCCGCCGGTCCAGCCGCCGTTTTTGCGATCCGGATTGCCGTGTGCATGGATCGTCTTGAGCAACGCCTCGGCGGCGAGACCGAGGCTGTCGGTATTCGCCCGGTTCAGGACATCGGCAATCGGCGTGACAAACTCCACGAGCGGCTGGAATTCCTCGTCTTCACAGAACGCTCCTTCGATCAGTTTGCCCTTGGCGGTGATGCCCGCCCGGGCAAGATGCTCGGCCAGCAGGAAACCAAAGAATCCGGCCGGTTTCTCGATAGCGACCTTGAAAGGACCATCCTTGGTTTTGCATTTGCCGAAGACGATGATCTTGTTCGGCTGGGCCGTCCGATAGGAGCCGACGGCGCTCTCGCCGGAGGAGATGGCCTCGACCTGGTTGGCGATCTCGACAAATGTGGTTGCCGGCTCCACCTGGACGACCACGGTTCCCCCGAGATTGGTGGTGGTCAGCTCGATACAGTTGACGTTGTAGTTCAGGCCGCAGGTCTCGCAGGCATACCATTTGTTATGATCCCTGACGGGCCAGCTCGGATGCACTCGCTCGTCGTCGAAGACGGTCGTATCGATCACAATGTCGTTGATCTCGGACACACCACGATCGCGCAGCGCCTGCACGATCTTCTCGAAGACCCACCCGCTCCGGCGGCCATATTTGCCGTCGGTCTCCTTGTCGCCCAGAATCGGATCGCCGCTGCCGATGACGACAAGAGTGCCGTTGCTCAGGCCGACGCGCGTCCTGTATTCAAAGTTCGCCCCGAGACATTTCAGAGCCGCCGCCGTGGTTATGAGTTTCATATTGGAGGCCGGGATCAGGGGCTTGTGCGAATCGTAGCTATAGACGGTTGCTCCGGAATTCGGCTCCACGACGTTGATCGAGTACTCCGCGACCTTTTGCGGGTCCGCGATCTTTGCAATTCGCTGCGACAATGCAGCGCCAGCGGATCCGCACAATCCAGCGGTCAACAATACGGCGTATAGACACCTGCTCATCGAAGCGCTCACAGCCTGCGGCATTCCTCGGCACCCTCCGACATGTTTGGACATAGAAATTTTCCCATCATGACGACGGCACGGTAAAAATCGTCACATTCTTGAAGATATTTACAGAATTGTCAACCGCCCAATGCGGCCGCGGTGCCGATGCGTGCAGAAACGCTATGGCAGCGCCGACTTGATCTCCGCAATGCCCACTCCGAGCGTGGTCCGCGCGATGGCGTCGAGCTGCGACTCATCCCCGATGAAGTGGAAGGTCCGATGCGTATGGAGGATGCTCTGGCCCGGCGCCAGGGCGGCGGCCGGCGAGGACGTCTCCAACTCGTAGAACGGCCCCATAGGCTTGGCGCCGGGTGACGCCGGGCCGTCATTGTACGAGTTGATCACGTCGCCTCGGAACGGCTGCTCCTGGAGTTCCCACATGGAATTGACGTAGTCCACAACGCCTTCGGGCTTGTCGTACTGCACGACAGTCAGGACTCTATTGGCGGCATCATAGCTGCCCGCCAACTTCTTGGCGCGTTGCGGCGACAATCCGATCTTGCTGCGGTACTGCCCGTCGCCGCTGAAGAACATCACGCCGTCTTTGATGACGAGCCGGTCTTCAGGCACCTTGCCGAAATAGGCGTCGTTGACCACGGGGCCCAACTCGCTTTCCGGCCCTGTTTTGAATGGGATCACGATGGTCGTCTCGGGCGAGGGGTTGAACATACCCAGAATCCAGATCGAGAGCAGGCCGGTTTCCTTGGTCCAGGGTTTGGGGCCCGTATTTACCACCTTGTTGTTCGACTCGAAGGCCACCAGATTCACGCCGAGACCGGCGGCAGCGCCAAGCTGCTTGAGGGCAGCGTTGCGGTCAAGGACTCGGACTTCTCGATCCACCCGCAGGTCAAACACCTCCCCGGAGTAGTTTTTCACCTGGATGGTCTTCTGCAGCCTCGCGGAATGCGCGGACTTGGAGGCCAGCGTCCAGGATTCCGTATCGATGGACGCCGGGGTGAACCAGTGGTCGAGGTCGAACGGAACGCCCTTCTCGAAAAAGATCGAGAATTGCCCCCCCTCAGGTCCCAGCCAGAAACGGTCCTCGCCGCCGAATACGTTGATGTGCTTGACGAATTGGCCTGAAGCGACAAGCTCGCGGTTGATCCAGCCGAAACTGAAACCGTCCGGGCCGGTGGCCGTGCTGGTCATGACGCGTCCCTGCATCTTCGGAAGAACGGCGACCTGCCCCCGCCCGGATCGGTCCTTCAAAATCACGACATCGGTGTACGTCCGCAGGAAGGCGATGTCATCGCTGAATCCGCCCTGCTCGCTCCCCGCCTCTGCCGCCGCCTTGCCGGCCTCGGTCGATGGCTTCCGCCAAGGATTCATCGCACAACCGGCAACCATGAGTGAAATCGACAGCACTGCAACCACCTTCAGGTTCATGCTCAACCTCCCTTTTGACTAAACCACAGATTCTTCTGATCCCTGCTGACGTCTCAGCGTCGTAGCAGACCAGCCAGAGCATAGCTCATCCTTTGGTCTCTGGCAAGTCCGGCCATCAGAATAGGTCCTGTCCTATCCATTCAAGACCGACCCCCTCTATGGTCTCGACCTTAGAATTGCGGTTTTCTGTTGATTTGACGGCCTCCATGCTTATTATTGAAGACGAGCATCCGTGGCTGCCGGCGCCATGGACATCGATGCCGTACAGCGTGCAATGCCAAGAAGCGGACGCCCTGGAACTCGAACGAGAGGCTCTGAACATGACTGAGAAGGAACGAGCCGCCTGTGACCCGCTGTTTGTGGCATGTGACCAAGTCCAGACGCAGGCGATGCTGCAAACGGTGCTGGACTCGCTTACCCACCCGTTTTACGTGGTCGATACGGCGAATTACCAGATTCGATTGGCCAATCGCGCTGCCCGCCGTCTGCACGAAAGCGGGGTCTCTACATGCTATGCGCTGACCCACGGGCGTCGAGAGCCCTGCCATGGGTCGGAACACCCCTGCCCGCTGCATCTCATCAAACAGAGCGGGATGCCCGTCAAGGTTGAACATGTCCACCAGGATGGTCAGGGCCGGCGTCACACCGTCGAAGTCCACGGTTTTCCTATCCTTGATGGTCAGGGCCGAGTGGCTCAGATCATCGAGTACTGTGTGGATATCACGGAGCACAGGCGCGTCATGGAAGAGCACTGCTGGGAGATGGCGGTTGACGAGGCCCTTGTCGGACTGGCCGACGCCCTGATCGATCCATCTTTCCATATTGAAGAGGTAGCCGCAACGGTCCTCGAACAAGCCCGCCGGTTGACCGACAGCGAACACGGGTATGTCTCCTCCATCGACCCGGAGACGGGCGCCAACATCGGCCACACGCTCACCAGCATGATGGGGGAGCAGTGCAGTGTGAGGCCGCAGGACCGGAGTATCGCGTTTCTGCCCCGTCCCGACGGCACCTATCCGGCGCTGTTCGGCCACGCGCTGAATACCGGCCGCGGGTTCTACACGGACGCGCCGGGTCGGCACATGGCCTCAATCGGTCTTCCGGAGGGGCATATTCCGCTGCGGAATTTCCTGACCGTCCCCGCCGTGGTATGGGGCCAGGTCGTCGGCCAGATTGCGCTGGCCAACTCCTCCAGGGACTACTCGGACAGAGATCTCCGTGCCATCGAACGCATGGCCAAACTGTACGCCCTGGCTGTCCAGCGAATGCGGAGGCAGGTGGCCTTGAGGAACAGTGAAGAGCGCTATTTCTTGGCGCAGAAGGCCGCAAACATCGGCAGTTGGGACTGGAATATGGCGACGGGCAAGCTCGTTTGGTCGGAGCAAATCGAGCCGATGTTCGGGTTCGCGCCGGGGCAGTTCGCCGGCACCTACGAGACCTTCCTCAAATCCATTCATCCCGAGGACCGGCAGTTCGTGATCGATTCCGTCCACGCTTGCGTGGAGCAGGGGAAGGACTACCGGATCGAGCATCGCGTCGTCTGGCCGGATGGGACGGTACGATGGGTCTTCGAAACGGGCGACGTCATCCGGGACTCGGGCGGCCGGGCGGTCCGCATGCTGGGAGTCGTCCAGGATATCACCGAGCGAAAGATAACACAAATGGAGATCCGCAAGCTCAACGAGCAGCTTGAACACCGAGTTGCCGAGCGGACCGCCGAACTGACCGAGGCCAACAGGCACCTTCAGAACGAGATGCAGCGACGCAAACGCCTGGAAAAGGAGATCCTGGAGATAAGCGAAAGGGAGCAGACGCGCATTGGGCGAGAGTTGCACGACAGCCTCGGCCAACAGCTCACGGGCATCGCGATCATGGGCAAGGTACTACAGCAGCGACTTGCCGCCCAATCGCCCGGAGAAGCTGCGAGGGCAGGAGAGCTGGCGAGGCTCATCAGCCAGGCCATTGAGGAGACGCGACAACTCTCCCGTGGACTGCATCCGGTCGCGATGGACGAAAACGGCTTGATGACGGCCCTGCAATCGCTGGCCACGACCGCCCAGAGCATGTCCGGCGTCGCGTGCAGCTTCCGTTGCGAGAAGCCCGTCCTGGTCAACGATGTATCGACGGCAGTTCACTTATACCGGATCGCCCAAGAGGCCGTCTCCAACGCCATTCGCCACGGCAAAGCCAAGCGCATATCCATCTCCCTTGTTGCCAAACGCAATCGGGCCACCCTGTCGATTGTGAACGACGGGCGGCGTTTTCCAAAACGCCTACCCCGAAAAAGGGGAATGGGATTGCAGGTGATGGGCTACCGCGCCGAGGTGATCGGCGGTATACTGAACATACAGCAGGAACCGACCGGTGGAACGCGGGTCACCTGTGACTTTGATGCCAGGCCGAAGAGGCGTAAAGGAACGACAACGAATGCCGCGAAAGACGCAAAGCAGCACAAGTAGGCGGGGCAAGCGAACGGTCCTGATCGTGGACGACCACCCGATCGTGCGTCAAGGGCTTGCGCAACTGATCAACCAGGAGCACGACCTGGTCGTCTGCGGCCAGGCGGAGGATGCCCACGAGGCCATCCAGGCCATTCGAGAATCCGATCCCGACATGGTCATTGTGGACATCTCGCTCAAAGACACCAGCGGCGTGGAATTGATCAAGGACCTCAAGGTTCAGCACCCGGACCTGCCGATACTGACGCTGTCCATGCACGACGAAGCCGTCTACGGCGAACGAGCGCTGCGGGCCGGCGCGCGAGGGTACATCATGAAGCAGGAGGCCACGGAAAAGGTGGTCACGGCGATTCACCGGGTACTGGCGGGCGAGGTCTATGTCAGCGATGGCATGGCCGCCAAGATGGTCAGCAAACTCGTGGGCGGCGCCGGCAAGAAGGCGGGTTCGCCCGTCGAACGCCTCAGCGACCGCGAACTCGAGGTCTTTCGCATGCTCGGTGAGGGCTACAACACTCGTGAGATGGCCGAAAAACTGCATTTGAGCGTCAAGACGATTGAGACGTACCGCGCCCACATCAAAGACAAACTCGCCCTTCAGGATGCCAGTGAGCTGCTGCGAGCCGCCATTCAATGGGTCAACACGGAGTTGCAGCGGTAGCCGAGCCGGCCGCTCACATCTTCCTGAGTCCTTCTTCTGCGATGAGGTGCGAGTACCATAGGGGAAACCCCGATACTCCGACAGGCAATTCGGCCTATAGTAAAAACAGACTCAGCCCCGATTTCGCAGCCCCCCCCGTGTGTACTATCTTATAGGTGTGTGGGTAGACTACCCTGAGTTACCGCCATGGTGGGCGAAGGGGGCAGGGAAGCCCAGGTTCGATGTGATTGAACAGGACTGGTCATGCAGGTTCCATGTACTGATACCATCGAGGAGATCGTGGGTGAAAATTGCGAAGTGAAGACCGCGCGACGGTGCAAGAGAATACGGAAGGTCCGGCGGAGGCTTGCCGAAGGTTGGTATGATCGGGATGATCTGCTTGACGCCGTCATTGAGCGAATCCTCATCGACATGGCATTGGCGTGAGGCACTGTTTGCGTATACGATGAGGCCGACGACCGTGACAACAGACGTGATAGCGCCCGCATCAGGGGACACGATGGATATACGCAACCAGGAAGACGAAACCATCAGGACGAGAATCCTTATCGTGGACGATCACTACGTCATGCGAAGAGGGCTTTGTGAATTACTGAACCAACGGCCGGGTTTTGCCGTGGGGGCCGCGGTGTCCAACGCACAACAGGCCCTTGAAATCACGCGACAAGAGCCGTTTGATCTGGCGATCGTCGATATCTCGCTCGGGGAGACCGACGGCATCGAGCTGACCTGCAGGCTCAAGTCCGAGCATCCAAGTCTCGTCATCCTGATCCTATCCATGCACGACGAAGCCCTGTACGGCGTCCGTGCGGCCGGCGCCGGTGCGTCCGGGTTCGTCGCCAAACAGCGGGCCGGCGAGATGCTCCTGCCCGCCATCGACTGCGTCCTCAGGGGCGAATACCACTTCAGTCACCTCTGACAGATCCCACATGATGCCTGCCGTGTGCTTGTGTCCGGCCTTGCCGAAGTCGGCCTGATTGCACCTCGTCCGCTGTTGACATTGACGGGCGACGAGGATGAGGGTTCCCCATCCGACGGTGTGCGGGCAATCAACGCCTTCCAGGAGCACCTCTATCAATGCTACGGCCGGTCCAATGACTTCCGCGGGCTGCTCTGCGCCGGGGGTGGGGCACGCGTACACCCCTGAAATGTGGCGAGAAGCCCTGCACTGGCTGCGGGTGCATCTGTAGCCGAGTGCTGCCTCAGGGTACGAGTCTGCTCCGCCAGAGCGGCCATCCATAGCACTGCAACACAAATCCCCGGTTTCATCGACACACCCGCCGGCTTGTCCGGTCAATGGGTGATTTCGACGATCTGAATGTCTTTGTACCATGCCTCGGCGGGCGGACCGCCGTGGATTTGCAGGCCGATCTGGCCGGTTTGCTCGATGGATTCATCAGGCTCCGTGTAATCGACGGTTTGCACGCCGTTGAGCCTCAGTTGGATGCGTCGGCCCTCGCATCGGATGACGTAGTCGTTCCACTCATCGACCTTGAGGGTCTTTCGCAGCAACTCGGCATCGGGCTGCGCCAGAATTCTGTTTCGTCGCGACTCGTCGTAGAGGCACCCCCAGTACTGCTGGCCCATGTCGGCCTGGTAGCCGATCATCTCATTGTGATTCGGGATGCGCCGGCTGCGAATCTGAATCCCGGCGTTGGCCTGCGCCGGATCGCCAAACAGTCGGACCTTGAGTCGCAGCTCGAAATCCCCATACGCCTTTGCCGTGCAGAGGAATTCATTGCGAGACGCAGCTTTCTTGAGACTGCCTGCGACGATCGCGCCGTCCTCAATGCGGAACCAGTCGAGATTACCCTCCCAGCCGTTGAAGGTCTTGCCGTCGAAGAGCGAGACGCCTGCCGGCGAGTCTTGCTGTAAGAATACGTGGATGCCCTTCTTGTTGGCTGTGACGACATCCATTCGCCCGTCGCCGTTCATATCCACGACCTCGAATTGCGTCCCGATGCCGGAGTCGTTGTCGATCACGTGCTGGATGAACTGTGCCTTCCCTTTTTCGGGCCGCTGGATCTCGAACCATACGACCAAGGCAGGCTCGAAGGCGCCCGGGTCCTTGCCGTTGTGGGCGAAGTAGCGCTTGCCTGTCACAAAGTCCGTGATCCCGTCGTTGTTCATATCGGCCAGGCGGATGGCATGGGTCTGCGAGAAGGTCTTGCATATCTCCTGCATGTGGAACTTTTCGCCGTTGCCGCCGGGCAGTTGCTCGAACCACCAAACACCGTAGTCATGGGCCGAGCTGGTGATCACATCATTCAAGCCATCGCCGTTGATGTCGTATACCACCATATCCGCACATGGCGGCCCGAAATCGACGGCGTGAAACGTCCACATGCTCCGGGTGCGGTCCTGTGGAGCTTCCCACCAGCCGGCAGTCACGAGCACATCGTTGCGTCCATCGCCGTTGATATCGCCGACGCCCAGGCCGTGACTGTATCGCTCGCTGCCCGGGGCCTTCGGGCCCCCGATGATGTGCCAGGTCCATGTGTCGTACGGGTCGTCGGGGATACTGAACCACACCATGTAGCCTTCCGGCTGCACCCCCCAGACGGCCACCGGTCTCCCATTGCCAAGCAGGTCGGCAAACAGTGGCGTCTCGTTGCACGCGCTGCGAACGGCGGTGTGGACCTTCCAATGTCCGGGCTGGTTCTGGGGGTTCTCATACCACAGCGAGGGTTCGCCCATCATGGTCGTGATGACCGAATCGACCCAACCATCCCGATTGACATCGCAGGGGTAGTTAGCGAAGGTCTTGCTGTAGCCGGTCGAGCCGTCGTACTGGCCCGGAGGGAGGATCTCGTGCATCTGCCAATCGGGGGCCGCATACCACACCTCCCCTGCCATGACATCGAGCTTCCCATCGTGGTTCACGTCCCCGACGGCCACCCCCTCCGACCGGAAGGTCTTATCGATCACCACCTTGGTGAACTCCACCGGCGCTGCTCCGACAACCGACCCGAGCACCATCGCGAGGACCATTGCAAGCGAGAACAGGCTTCTGTGAGCGAGCGTGGACATGAGGAACACCTCCTACTGGCAACTGCTGAACGGCACACAATCGGACGTCACAGCCACCATCATGGCCGCCGGCCTGCAAGGAGTCAAGAGGGAAGCCATGTCAATGAGATGGGCTCCGACGGAGGCAAGCACGAATATCGAAATCCGAAATCCGAAACAAGCACAAATGATCCAAACCCAAATGATCCAAACGGGCTCTCCGGCGTGCGACAGCGTTTCGGTCATTTGGTTTTCGTGCTTGGGATTTGTTTCGGATTTCGAACTTCGA
>DCUI01000123.1:14008-14237 GCA_002327785.1 Phycisphaerales bacterium UBA2218 | reverse complement strand
ACCGTCGCTCAGTCCTCTACTCTACTGGTTTTGATTTCCATGCCGGATTTTTCCTTGTCACGTTTTGCCCGCCGCGAAATGCACCGTATACTTTGCTTGGTAAGGGGTAACAAAGAAACGGCAATACGGCACAAACAGGCTTTCTCATAATACTCCTTCCTTCTTTCCAGGGGGGGCGGCAGACCGTTCAAGGCAATGGGGGGTCGCTGTCTCCCTCTATTTTTGCGCG
>DCUI01000123.1:0-13961 GCA_002327785.1 Phycisphaerales bacterium UBA2218 | reverse complement strand
ATCAGGGCCAGGCCGCTGAGTCCCAGCAAGAAGATGGTCGCCGGCTCCGGGATGGACATCGACCCGCTGAACCCGCCGCTGCCAATGCCGCCGCGGTCGAGCATATCTGCGAAACTGTAGTAGCCCGACCCGCTGCCCCCCGTAAACGACAGGTCGAAGTCAAGCCAGGTCAGTTTCAGGTTCTGCAGGATCTCCAGGGCCGCCGAGCCGAGGGCCGCACCTTCGTGCGTGATGAAAAGGCTGCTGATATCCGCTTGGAACTGGGTGTAGCCGCCCGCCACCGTGCCGATGGTGCCCAGGTCGCCGATCGCCAGGGTGCCGGTCATGTAGGTGACGCTGTTGTCCGCGCTTTTGATCACGATCTCGGGACTGCCCAACGGCGTCAGTGTGTACGGCGCGCCGGGGATGCCGCTGACCTGGAACGTGGGCAAATAGACGTGGGCCCCGACCAGGGCGTCATAGTTGCTGCCCAGGGCGCTATCGACCACAACGTCCTGATCGAAGCTCAGGACGCCGGCGCCGTTGTAGTACCACTCGCCGGCCGAGCCGTCGGCGGGACTGAATGTGAGAACCTGCTGAGGAGTCACCGTATCCGCGAGAATCGGGCTCGTCAGGGCTGCCAGCAGTATGGCTGTCAGGGTCAGAGATACTCTCATGGTTCGTTCTCCACTCACTTTGCGTCGTTTGTGCCGCTGGCGCTGCATCGCCAGCGATCTCCCCAATAAGCCTCCCCATACAGGCGAGGCGTTTTTCTCTCATCTACAGGCTCATTGCATTATGTTCGTTCCGTCGTTCGCGACTTGTGTTTTCGGCCCAACAGGCCGCACAATCCCCCCAGACTCAGAAGGATCACGGTGGCCGGCTCCGGCACTGCGACAAGGTAATTCTGCTGACCGTCGCAGACGATGACCCGCAGATCCGCCTTGGCCCCGCCGCCCGTGAGCGTGTGCAGCCACTTGTTTGCGGTCTCCCAGTCCAGGTCCTCGGCGCGGAAGCCGCCGAGACCCGCCGTGCCGTCAACCGTGACATCCCACTCGGAGGCTGAGCCGGGCAGTTTCTCGTAGACGATCTCCCAAACTGCCGCGGCAAACGCCTCGGCGGCGAGGTTGTCCTGATTCGTGTAGGACCCCGAGGCCCACGCCGGATCGTAGTATCGCGCCCACAGCTCCCGCAGGTAGTTCGCCTTCATCGTGCCCAGAACTTCCCCCGTATAACTGTTGTACATGTCCTCGGGCATCTGCACGACGTAAGTGTGCGTCGACGTGGGGTGCGGCTCATGGAGCTCAACGCAGAAGGCCGGGATCGAGCCGTTGTGCCATGTGCTTCCAAGTCCGGTATCACCGGTCTTGTTTAGCATATATACGCCGGATGTGACGCCGTATCCGTCGTAACCGGCGGCCCAGAAAGTCGTGACGTCGTAGGCGCCGAACCCGTCGTGCACAACGTCCACCGTGTCGGCCTCCACCGCCGGGGTCATCACCAGCGCCAGGGCCAGCGCGCACGCCGCCGGAAAGACCCGTCTTGTCGTTCGGACTTTCATGTCACCACACCCCCCGATGACTGGATGCGAAATGCCCCCTGCCGTGAAGCTGAAATCGCCAAGCCACCAACCGAACTACACATGGTGCTCAAGAGAGGAGATTGATGAGCACCCCCCATTTCGAATCGACCGCCTGTCAGGCGATTGATACAGGTAGTGTATCCAATTGGCGAGTGAAAGTCAAGAAAATCGGCCACCGGCGGGCGATGCGAGCGTCGTCTTCTCGGTGGGGGCATCCCGAAGGCCATAGACGCGATGATTATGGGATGGTGGCCCCGACTTTTCTGGAATGGCGCGAAAGTTTTCCGGTGCCCGCCTGTGCACGCCGACTCCCTGCGATCCTGTGCCCTCCGTGAGTGGACAACTCCCAGCAGCTCTCGCAATCCGTGTGGAGAACCTGTGGATAACTCAACCTCGCTTCCCCGCCAAGCCACCCAATTGAGAGCATGTCGCAATGCCTGCGGAAGCTCCCCACAAACCAAACTCACAATTATAGAGAATCGTTTCGTCGCACAACGCCTGTAAGCCTTTGCAGGATATTGCCTTACGGCAACATCGCGTATTCACAGACGATTCAGGCCGAGACAAGCGACACCGTGGCGACAAAAATAGCCTATCTTGCCCATATTGACATTTTTCCCGCTGTCGCTCTGGTGGAAAAATGGTTGACAACTCGTGAGAAGGTGGCTCTCCGATAGGCAGCTCTCACAGATAACCCCTTGTCATACCATGAATTAGAGCCCTGCGGACGCGTGGTGGCGTGGACGGACTCATCAGGTATAATGGTGACCGGTGCCCGGACAGCATTCAGCAAGGAGAGACCGTGTGAGAATTCTCAAGTGCAGCATCGTGGTCGTACTGGTGATCGTCACAGCAGGCGCCGGTTGCTCACGGCATGCACCGGCGGCCCGTAAGCACATGCAGTCGCTGTTGCCCGCCGAACTGACCTGGGGCGAGGCGGCCGAGGGCCTGCAGTGCCGATTGCGGCCAACCAAGTCCGTTTACCCCACGGGAGAGAACCCGACTTTCAACATCGCTCTGCGCAACCAGGGCAAACGGATCTTCGCGTTCCAGTCCGGCGGACAGGCCCCCATACATCGGTTTTCTGTCGACGGTCGCTGGCGTCGCCGGCCTGGATCCCCACCGAAGGATGGAAAGATCCTGGCCCTGGGCCCGGGTGTTGAAGTTCCGGATATGCTGGTGACTTTGCCCGAGGACGCCCATCCCCTTCTCACACCCGGTCGCCATGTTGTGCGGGTGGCTTTTTCCCTCGAGGGCATCGAGGTCGTCAGCAACCCGGTCGAGATCGAGATGGTCGGACCCCGTTGATCCTGCCGGTGGTTTCACTTGCCCTTTCTGAGCTCGGCCCAGCTCACGGCCAGTTCGATCTCTCCGCCGACCACCGCCAAACGAAAGTCCGCGCCATTGCCGCGATTCATAAAGCAACAATCGGGCAAGTTGAACTCGGCGGTCTTCCACCGACCCGTTCCGGTGATCTGCACGCCCCCTGCCGGCCGAAACGCACCGGCCAGCGGGCCCTCGTTCACCGTGCTGTCGTACTCCACGCCAAATGACGAGCACCCGGCGTCGCGATACGTCACGCGGAGCGCCGTCGCCCTGCCCAGCAGGCCACAGGCGAAGGCGTCGTCCACGTCGAAGTACAAGTAACGGCCCGTCTGTGAATGCGGGTTCGGCAAGGTGACCACCGCTTGCCGGTCCCCGAAAGCCCGGATCTCCCAGACACCGTCGCCGCCACTGACCCGCAGGTCCAGACCGGCGGGTTTCTCCGCCCGCCAGGTTACGACGTCGGCGTTCGCGTAGCCCCACGGGAAGCGAAGTTGCGTGCCCGTGTGCCACATATCGGCGAACAGCCGCGTCAGGACGATGTAGCTGCGGCCATACTCGCGAGAGTGTGCGATGTCCGTTCCCTCGTGCCACTCGTTCCAGGTCTCGACGTGCACCATCCACGGCCGGATCGCCGGATCGAGCTGTAACACCTTTGTCCAGCGGTCGATGTAGGTCTTGCCGTCCCGGCGGTCCACGATCAGCGGCTGCCGCCCCGGGACCGCACTGTGGTCGTATCCCGGCCCCAGCGAGACCGTCTCGCGGAAGATGATCGGCCCGTTCACCGCGCCGCCCCAGGAGTAGACCGCGTCCGCCTCGCCTTGCCAGCCGGCGGACTTCACGACAAACGGCTCAACGCCAAAATCCTCCTCGAAGCGGGCCTTCGTATAGGCGAACTGCTGCTGCGGCTCCTGCTCCTTGGCGAACGCCGCCTCGTAGAGAAAGATGATCGGCCGGCCGTCAACTCGGGCCCACTTCTCCGGCGGGATCAGACTGAAGAAATCGCGTATGGCGAGGTAGAACCACTCCCGTCCGAACTCGGTCGTCAGGTCCACGTGATAGCTGCTCCCGTCGGCGTTAGCACCGTTCCATTGCAGGATCGACGTGTCATAGAACAGGCCGATAGCCGGCGGCCTGAGCCCTTCCTTCTCCAACGCCGTATGCGCCTCCACCAGCGGCGGCAGGCCGACGAAGCTCCACCCGTCATATTTGCCCGGCACGCCCCAGAATACCGGCATCAGGAAGTCCACACTTGCATCGATCATGTCCTTGAGCTGGCCTTTGTGCCAAGTGGGGCTTGTGAAGCTGATCCCAACCAGATCGGCCGGGTGCGTCGTCAGGGCGTCCGAGCCGTCGTGGTCCACAATATGGGCTTTGCTCCCAATGTCGTACCAATAGAAGTACGTCGTTCCGACAATCGCCTGGCCCCGCTTGAACGAGACCGCCTCGCGGTGATCCTGGGCCTTGAGCGGAAAGAACTCCCCCGGCGGCCTTGTCGGCATCTGCCTCGGCTCCGCCGGCATTGCACACAGCAATACGGAAAATAAAATGACGTGTGTCATCTGTATGAACTCCTTTGTATGCTTACGCAGACAACTATACAGCAAAGCCGGGAAACGGCAAATCATTTCATGGTCCGAACAGTCGCTCCGCGATACCTTGTCGCAAACCGAGGGAACATCGCTCCGAATTGACATGGCACTCAAGAGGCCGATTTGGTATCCTGCTGTCCTCGGCTGCCCGTCTCTGCGACGGCCGGACTTGACTGGTTTTGGAGATGAGCATGACGCGAACGAGTCTCAAGGATCAATTGACGAAGCAAGCGAGTTTTGTCGTTCTGGCAGAGTTGACGGGCGGGCCCGGGTTTAGCTTCGATCCCATCGAGAAGTTTCTCAAGGCATACAAGAAGAACGCCTCCGCGATCCCGGCGGGGTTTGACTTCGCCGCGATTGCCTTGCCCCAGAGCCCCGGCGGCGTCGCGAACATCGAGCCGGCCGCCGTGATTGCCGCCTGCCAGGCCAAGGGTTTGCTCGATGGGCTGGATGTCGTGCCGCACGTGACCTGCAAGGACATGAACGCCGACGCCGTCGTCAGTTCACTCATGAGCCTGCGAAAAGCAGGTGTCGAGAGCGTCCTGGCCTTGACGGGCGACAAGCCGGCCAAGGCCGTGGGCGTCTTCGAGCTTGAATCGCTCGGCCTCTTGCGACTGATCCGGAAGATCGATCACGACTCGCTCATACAGGCCAGGCCCCAATCCCTCAAGGAGGTCCGCCGATTCTTCGCGGGGGCGGCGGTCTCGCCCTTCAAGTACAGCGAACCCTCCCAGATGCAGCAGTACTATAAGATGGGAAAAAAGATCGCCTGCGGCGCGGAGTTCCTCATCACGCAGGTCGGCTGGGACTGGCGAAAATCGCTCGAACTGTTCACGTACTTGAAAGAAATCGGTTCAAGCATCCCCGTGATCGGCAACGTGTATCTGCTGAGCACGCTGACGCCGGCCCCGCGACTGATGCACGACATCAAGCTGCCGGGCTGTTTCGTCAGCGATGGGCTGCTGGCCAAGATCCAGTCGGAGCGGATTGAAGACCACCTGGAGCGGGCGGCCCAGCAGGTGGCGATGTACAAAGCCATGGGAGCAGCCGGCGTCGATATCGGCGGCGTCCCCCATTTCGAGTTGTTCACGAAGATCCTCCAGCGGGCGGCCGAGATCGGCCCGAATTGGGAGCAGTTCAAAGCCAATCTCCACTGGCCGGCGAAAGAGGCATTCTACCTCTACGATGAATCCGGCGCGAGGGCCCGGCTCATCACACCGTATCCGACCTTCGGCAAGCGGTTCTTCGACTTCTCGCATTGGGCCTTCCTCGATCCCAGGCACGCCAGCTTTCACGTCTTCAAGAAAGCGATGTCCGTCCTCGGCGCCGACGCGGGCAAAGGCGCGATCTACAAGCTCTTCAACAGCAGTGAGAAGGGCTTCAAGTACCTGCTGTTCGACTGCGAGGAGTGCGGCGACTGTTTCCTGCCGGAGAACTTCGGCCTGTGCACCATCGGCGGCTGCGAGAAGGGGATGGACAACGCCCCCTGCGGCGACGCCACCGCGGACGGCCGCTGCGGCAACAACCTCGACCGCATCTGCATCGGCGAGCGGATCTACGAAGCCGCCGCGTCGGAAAAAGGCGAATCGGGCCTCGACCGGCTGCGGACGATCATCAACAAGCCGCGCAATCCCGCCCTGCAGCACACATCATCCATCATCAATTACCTGTTCGGGAGAGACCACACGATGAAGAACTCGCTGATCTCGATTGGCGAATCGATCCACGCCTCCATTCCCAAGACCGGCCAGATCATGAAGGAGCTGCACGCCCTCGGCGCCGGCGCGTACACGAACCCCAGCCCGCAGCTCGACTATATTCGGGCCCTGATCGAGTCGCAGGCCAACGACGGCGCCGATTACATCGCCGTGAACCTCGACGCCTTCGGCGAGCAGGACCCGCAGCAGGCGGTCGAGATGATGGTCGAATACGTCCGGCTCGTGCGAAAGTGGGGTCGCGGCGTACCCGTCTGCGTCGACAGCAGCAGCGACGATGTCCTGATCGCAGGACTGAAGGAATGGTACGCCGGCTTGGAAAAAGACAGGTCGGACCTATGTTCTTCAACGAAATCTCTTGGCTTGATTTCGTTGAAGAATGGAGAGGACAAATCTCTTGGCGCGCAACCGGGGTTTGAGGGGGAAAAACGAAGCCCGACGCGCAGCGGCGCTGCGGGGAGGGAGATTGTTCCCCCTCAAAGTAGGCCCGACCTGTCTTTTTCCAAGCCTCCCCTGCTCAACTCCGTCAAAGTCTACACGATGGACAGGATGCTGCCCTTGAAGAAGGACCACGACTTCTCGTTTGTCGGCCTGCTCGTCAGCGAAGAGAAATCCACCGGCCCCGGCGGGTCGCACTCGGTGGACGAGCTCTACGGTCTGGCGAAGCAGATCTTCGAGCGGGCGGTCGGCCAATATGGCTTCAAACCCAATCAGATATTCTTCGACTCGACCGTCTTCCCGATAGCGATCGATATGCCGATGGAGCCCGACGTCCCCGGCTACACCTACCGCACATTTGAGACGATCAAGAAGGTCCGCAGCGACCCGCAGATGAAAGGCGTCCACTGCTCGTTGGGCATCAGCAACAGCGTACGAGACCTGCCGGCCCGCCGGATCGGCGTCTGCCGGGCATACGTCGCCAAGGCGATGGAGTACGGCCTCGACGCAGGCATCGTCAACACGGCCCATCAATACGGCTCCGTCGAAGCCCCGGCGGAGTTGTTGGACCTGGTCGACGCCTTTGCCAAGCTCGACGGCTCGATGGAAAAGACCAGCAAGGCCATGGAACTCATGGCCCAGTTCTGCCGCGAGAACCGAAAGGGAAGCTGACCGGCAAGTAGTGCAAAGGTCAAAAAGTGCAAAATGAAGGAAGTCATCGCGTCAAACCGCGATTTGGTCATCTTGATTTTTGATCTTTGATTCTCCCTGTCAGATTTCGAAGAACCGGCAGATCCGGCGGAACAGCCGTCAGTCGTCCGTGACGCCCCGGAGGCCCTTGAGGCATTCTCTCTGCGTTGGCGCCAGAGCGCAGAATCGCAGGTAGAGCGCGCCTTGCGTCCGGTGTTCCTTCGTGAACGCTTCGAGGGTCAGTCCGGCCTGTCGCTTCACCGGATCGGCGGATTACTTCAGGGCGCCGATCCGCTGCCCGACGGTACTTTACAGGCGATGCGTTTGGGCTATACTCTCTTTGGATATGACAGACGACGACGGAAACTCGGTGGGTCTGGTTGATACCCGGTTCATTCGGCTTGTCGAGCGGGACAAACCGTTGCAGTTAGAGTGCGGCAAGACGTTGGGGCCGATCGACGTGGCATACGAGACCTATGGCCGGCTCAACGAGGCCAAAGACAACGCGATCCTCATCTGCCACGCGCTGAGCGGCAACGCCCACGTGGCCGGCTACAATAGCGTGGACGACAAGAAGCCGGGCTGGTGGGAGGGAATGGTCGGGCCCGGCAAGGGCATCGACACGAACGACTACTTCGTGATCTGCTCGAACTTCCTGGGCGGCTGTGCCGGGACGACCGGGCCTTCGTCGATCAATCCGGCCACCGGTCGGCCCTATGGCCTGGACTTCCCCATCATCACCATCGCCGACATGGTGAAAGTCCAGAAGCTGCTGCTCGACGCCCTGAGCATCGAGCGCCTGCTGGCCGTGATCGGCGGCTCGATCGGCGGCATGCAGGTTATTCAGTGGTCAATTGCCTATCCCGAGATGATGGCCGCGGCGATCCCCATCGCGACGACGACGCACCTCGGGGCCCAGTCCATTGCGTTCGACGCCGTGGGGCGAAACGCCATCCTCGCCGACTCGAATTTCGCCGACGGGCAATATCACCAAGGCGAGGTCCCGGGGCAGGGCTTAGCCATCGCCCGCATGATCGGGCACATCACCTACCTCTCCGAAGAGGGCATGCGGCAGAAGTTCGGACGCCAGCTCCGGGACGCCGAGAAGTACAGCTACGACTTCAACTCGGAGTTTGCCGTCGAGACCTACCTCGACCACCAGGGTCAGACCTTCGTCGAGCGATTCGACGCGAACAGCTATCTCTATATCACCAAGGCCGCCGACTACTTCGACCTGCCGAGGGATTACGGCTCGCTGAAAGAGGCCTTCGCCGGCGTGCGCGCGTGCTTTCTCGTAATGAGCTTCAGCAGCGACTGGCTCTTCACGCCGGCCCAGTCCGAGGCCATGGTCGATGCCCTCGTCGCGAACGGCAAGGACGTCAGCTACTGCAACATCGCCTCCGGCTGCGGGCACGATGCCTTCCTGCTGGAGGATGAGACGCTGGGCGCGTTTCTCTCGAGTTTTCTGAGGGCGACGCGTCGGCCGGGGGTGAACGCCGGACCCCTCGGGGACTGCTGCAAAGGGCGGTGTCGGGTCGGGAGAGCCGAGCGGGCCCATCGGGCCCGTGTGGACTATGAGTTGATCGAATCGCTGATCGAGCCCGGCAGCACGGTCCTGGACGTTGGGTGCGGCGACGGCGAGTTGCTCGCTCGACTGACGGCCGACAAGGGCATCCAGGGTAGAGGCGTCGAGTTGAACGAATCCTTCGTGCTGGGCTGTGTGTGCCGGGGCATCTCGGTCATCCAGCGGGATATCGACCGCGAACTCGGCAGCTATGGCGACAAGAGTTTCGATTACGCGATCCTCTCCCAGACCGTGCAGACGATCAGGGAGCCCGAGCGGGTCTTCCAGGAGCTCCTTCGTATCGGCCGCAAGGTGATCGTCAGCTTCCCGAACTTCGCCCACTGGCGGTGCCGGCTGCAACTGCTGTTTTGGGGCAGGTCGCCCGTCACTCGCCAACTCCCGTTCCGCTGGTACAACTCGCCGAACATCCACTTCCTGTCGCTGAAGGATTTCGACGCGTTCTGCCGCAGACTCGGGGTCACCGTCGAGAAGCGAATCCCGCTGGTGGAAACAAGCTTGAGTCCGATCCGGTTCGGGGCTAATCTATTCGCCGAGCAGGTGATCTACTGTTGTAGGAACGACTAATGGCAGAGCTTGAGCGCATCGGGGTTTCGCTGGACAAGGAGCTGCTGGCCGATTTCGACAAGCTGATCGTCCGGCAGGGCTATCAGAGCCGCTCGGAGGCAATCCGCGACCTCGTCCGGCAGCAGTTGAGCCAGGAGCGGCTGGCCGATCCGCAGACCCAGGCCGTGGCCGCGGTCTTCCTCGTCTACGATCACCACGCCGCCAATCTCGCAGAGAAGCTGATCGCGATCCAGCACTCGCACCTGTTGCAGGCGATCTCCTCGCTGCACGTTCACCTGGACCACCACGACTGCCTGGAGATCATTGTCCTTCGCGGCCAGGTCGGCGAGATCAACCGCGTCGGCGAGAACATCCTGAGTATGAAAGGCGTCAAGCTCGGCCGAGTCAACCTCGTGGCCACCTGATCCCATGGCGGCCGTCGGACACTGCTTGCAGGAGCCACAGAGCCGGTCCAAATTGCCCAGGATTCGCGCTTGACAGGGGATGAGGGATCGGTTCTAATGGCAACGACTCGGGCGATTAGCTCAGTTGGTCAGAGCGCACGGATCACACCCGTGAGGTCATAGGTTCGAACCCTATATCGCCCATTAAGATAAGCCTCTGTAAGACAAGGACTTACAAAGGCTTATTGTTTTCCAGGCCGCCAGAAATGATTTAATCGTATTTCTTGTCACGCAGTATTCCCGCAATAAGCAGAATTTCTACAAAAATTTGCTTGGGCGGCCTCTCTCCCGCTTCTGATCGCCCACGGAAGCGACCAGTTGGAGCTCCTTGATGTCAAATGCAAGCCGTCCGCAGATCTTCCTTGGATGCAGGGCTCCCTTCTTAACAAGTCTATGCATCGCCAAATCAGGTCGGGCCAGACCCAGGCGGTCCAACCCGAGATACTGGATGGCCTCATGCATCCAGTAGATGGGAGCCCTTTCCGGTTTGGCGTAGTCATCTTCGCTGCTCATGACCTTGTCCTATGCATTACCTCAAGTAGCTGGAGAACCCCGCGGTGGAGGATCAGGCAACAGACCGGGCTTTTCGCATTGGGCAGCAGAAGAACGTGGTGGTCCACAAATTCGTCACCAAGGGCACGGTCGAGGAGAAAATCGACACGATGTTGACAGAGAAAGCCGAGCTGTCGCGTCAGATCATCCCGGACTCCGGCGAGGCGTGGATCACTGAAATGGACGACAAAGAGTTGATGAGGCTTTTCACTCTATCCCTGTAAAGGATGTCTTATGGCCTACTACGACTACTACGGTTACCCGCGCTATGTGTCCGTTGGCGAAAAGAGAGCTAAGGCGCGACGCAAGCTCGAACAATTGAAGAAGAAACACCCGGGTATTCGCCCGGTTGTCATTGAAGGCAATACCCTGGTCCGCACGTGGTGGGGGAAGGCGTGGAACGGCAATCTCACCAAGTATGCCGATTATTCGAATCGAGTCGGACGGGGGCGCAGTTACGTGCGGCATGGGGCCGTCCTGGACCTGCAGATCAGCCCCGGTCAGGTCAAGGCGCTGGTGCAAGGCAGCCGACAGAGCCCTTACACCGTGACCATGCAGATCAAACCCATAAGCAAGGCCATCTGGACAGAGATCCGGGCCGCCTGCGAGGGTCAGCTCGCCTCCTTACAGGAATTGCTGGAGGGCCGGTTCCCCAAGGGCCTGGCGGAGTTGTTCACGGCCAAGGGCAGCGGCCTGTTTCCCTCGCCCAAGGAGATCGAATTCAAGTGCAGTTGCCCCGACTGGGCCTACATGTGCAAGCATGTTGCCGCCGTCCTCTACGGCATCGGGACGCGGCTGGACGAGGACCCGAGCCTGTTCTTCGTCCTGCGCAAGCTGAAGATGGACGACCTCATCACGCAGGCCGTCCGCGACAAGTCCGAAAGGCTGCTGAGACAGGCGAAGAAGAAGACCGCCCGTGTGATCGATGACGCCGATCTGGGGGACGTGTTCGGGATCGATCTGGAATCCGCGGGGGTGGCAGAGAATGGGGGCTCCGGGGCCACGACCATCGAGGCCGGCGCCGCAGCGAAAGCCCGCCGCAGAGCTCCCGCCAAGAAGGCGACGAAGAAGCGGACAGCCCAGAAGGCCAAAACGGTCGTCAAGAAGACGAAGCACGGCAGCCGTGCCAAGGTGAAGAAACAGGCTTCGCGTAAGTATCCATCGTGATTCACGGAAGGTTGCAGCGGATACTCGGTCCCCATAGTACGCCGGGTCTTTGCCTTCTCTCTCCAGCGTGGTGTACATCATGCCCACCATGTCGACTTTCATGAGTCGGGTGATTAGCTCTTTGTCGGGCTTGGCCGAGAGTTTCTGCTTCAGGGCCGGCGCAAGGGCATTGACGACGGTCACGGTCTTAAGACTGGGGGGGTACTTGCCATCGGCAAACTCGACAAATAGGCGTAGCACTTCAATGATCTCCTCGCCCTCTTTGCCGGCTTCCCATTTTGTTTGGGCCACGAGTTCATAGTCCTCCGGGATCTGGGGCTTGAGTTGGACCGGCTCGATTGGGATATCCCATTGGAAACGGTCATAGACCATCTCCATTGAAGCCCGGCCGTCCTGAGATGATCCCGTGGCGTAGATTCGTATGGGCAGCTCTTGCTTCTGGTCCACCCAAAGCTGAACCGTGGTTTGGTCGAACATGCCGCCGCTGATGAAAGACCCCATCTTGGTGCCCAGTTTCGGATCGGACACCTGGAGGCCCCAGGCGGCCACGCCGTCGATGGTTCTGCGGCCCAGCTCGGTATACGTGTGTTTGAGCATCGTCTTGAGCAGCGTGACCGGGTCCCCATTCTCTTCTCCCATCTTCTGCATTTGCTCGTCGCTGATGGTCACCTTGAAGTACTTTTTCTGATCGGGGAGTACGGTTATCGCGACACTGTCCTCGAAGAGGACATAGGTCTGTGATCGTCTCGTTCCACCCGGAAGCTGCAATGCTGAATCGATTCGCACGGCCCCTTGTTCGTAGGACACCTGGACGTCCTGGGTCATGTGGGTCGTATATCCTTCAGGAGCTCCCTGCATCCCTTTAATATCCGCAGTGATCGTGTAGCTTACGGTCTTGATCTCTCCCAGGCGCTGAACCACTTCCGCCCAGACGACGCCGGACGTCTTGTGGAAGAAAGTCATTGCCAGAATCGCCGCCACAACGATGACCGCTGCCGCGGCCAGTCTTGCTGTTCTGCTTTCCATGACAGTTCTCCATATCGACGGCTGCGGTGCAGCCGTCGGTGTGCTCTCAAGTTCTGCGAGGGCTTTGCTGATTTCGCCGTGTACGCGCTCGTCGTATTCCGGTCGGGGCATCTCTCGCAGTTTCTGCATCAGCTCATATACTTCCTCTGCCGGTCTCACTTTATCACCTCGCCATCAAGCATTGACCGCAGTCGATCGATTGCGTACCGGTATCGGCCCAGGGCCGTGTTCATGGGAATCCTCTGCTGTCGGGCGATCTCCTTGAACGGCATCTGCCCATAGACCCGCAGCACAAGCACTTCCCGTTGCTCATAAGGGAGCTGGCCCAGGGCCCACCTCAGCTGGTTGAGTTGTTCCTCGATGACCACTGCCTCATCCGGCTGCGGATCCGCGGACGGAATCGGGTTCGCGTCGTCAAGGTCGCCCGCCGGATGCCGCCGGTGAGCCCGGATCATGTTGCGGGCACCGTTCACGACGGAAGTTGTCAAATAGCCCCTGAGACTGCCTGTGAGCCGGAGGCGACCCGACAATCTCAGCATGGACAGGAAGACATCCTGGACAACATCCTCGGCGGCCGCCAGGTCGCCCAACAGAGCCATAGCCAAGGTCAGAAGGTCGGTTCTGTACTTGTCATAGACGTGGTGCAACACCTCTGGCCGGCCGTGGTTGAAACGCCAAATTAGGATTCTGTCTTCCAGCATCTGAAAAACCATGCTCCTGAGCCTGGACAATCGACTGTCATAGTATACGACACCGCCGGTGTGCCTTTATTGTGCGAAAAGCGATTTTCCGGCCAGTCGGCAGAGCCGAAGAGGGACTGGTAGCCGCGTTCGCTCCCGCAGATTCACTAGGCTGCTATCCCCTCCTATGGGAAGTGGACGATTGGAGCCATCATGGAGGGGGCGTCGCCAGATGCGATTGCCCATGCCTGGCTTCTACCTGCCAATCACGTGATATGGCCTGCCTCAGGTTCAGAGGTGAAGGGGTATTAAGAGCTTTCTACTTCGAATCGGCCTTCCTGGTCATTAGAATGGAGGCCAGCGAAGTCGTGTGAAGGTGCCACGAACCCCACCTTTTGGGGTGTCCTACGGGGTCGCTCGTCGATAACTACGGCGCGCCTGGGACCCTGGAAGAGGCCCTGAATTGACAAGGGATTTACCCTCCGAAAGCATCCCGTCGAGCCACATAGGAAAACCCTTCCGCCGAAACGGTCTTTGCACCCAACCTGCCTTGCTGTGTGCAGCCTGCCCATGATGACCAGGATTCTGGTGCAGACCGAAAAATATGGCTCTCTTGAATGATTTG
>DCUI01000328.1:11861-13926 GCA_002327785.1 Phycisphaerales bacterium UBA2218 | reverse complement strand
CAAGATAATTATGAGAAGATTAGTATCCTTCGTACTATGACAAGATTGCCTGGTATGCCAACGACGGCACGGGCCAGTTCAGACCCCAGCAGGTGATCACGACAGCCGCCGCCGCTGGGGCGCAATCCGTCTATGCGGCGGACTTGGACGGCGATGGGGACCTGGACGTTTTATCGGCTTCTGACTGGGACGACAAGATCGCCTGGTATGCCAACGATGGGACGGGCCGGTTTGGAGCGCAGCAGGTAATCACCAGGGCGGCTGCTGGGGCACGGTGCGTCTATGCGGCGGACCTGGACGGCGACGGTGACCTGGACGTCCTCTCGGCTTCTTGGGATGACGACAAGATCGCCTGGTATGCGAATGACGGGTCAGGCCACTTCGGACCCCAGCAGGTGATCACCACAGAGGCCGAGTACGCGAACTGTGTCTATGCGGCGGACTTGGACGGTGACGGCGACCTGGACGTCCTTTCAGCTTCTCCGGGAGATGACAAGATTGCCTGGTACGAGAACGAGTGAATGACTGGCACGATTGCGACGACCTCCGGCGGATTCTCAACGGCGAGGACTATCCGAGCCTGTGGTGGGAGTTGACTCCTGAGGCGAAGCCGAAGGATCTGGGCTTTGAACAAGAGACATCTCCTGGTCCCAGGCCAGATCCTTCCCTGCGCTACGCTCCGTTCAGGATGACAAACAGCGTACGAGCCTCTCCGAATCCGCATGACTCTCTGTTTGTCCGTCTGGAGGTCCCGGTTACTCTTGGCCCATGGCCTTGATGAAGTCGTTGGCCTCGTTGATGGAGACCTCCATCGCTGAGACCAGGGTTGCGACGTCGGTCCGCACGGAGACCAGCTCGTCCTCGAGTGAGCTGACTGCCTGCGCGTTGAGATTGTGCTTGAGGAACAGGACCTGGTCGCGGAAAGCGGCCAGGACCGGGTCGATCCTGGATTCGGCGCGCTGCATCGCCTCAATCAGGCGGGCGTAGCGTTCCTGGGTCTGTTCGAGCTTCTGCTGGCTGATCCTCTTGAGGTTGGCGTTTGTGTATTCGTTGAGTTCGGCCTCCCACTCCTTGAACAGGGCCTTGGCGACGGACTGGACGTCCCCGATCCTCTTGTGGACGGCCTTCGCCTTCTCCTCGCTGCGCTCGAATTCAGTCTTGAGTCGCTTGTACGTCGTTTCCAGCTCTCCGCCTTCGTACCCAACCACGGCTGTGAATTGCTCCAGGGCGGTCAGGAATTGCTTCTTTGCCTGCTCCTGGGCGGTCTGGGCGTCCTGTACGCGATCGACCAGGATATCTCGCTTGTGGTAGCCGAACTTCTCCATGGTCGAGTAATACGTGCTCTTGCAGCCGGTCAGGATGGCCATCATGCCCAGGATCGTTGCGACTTGCCATGCGAACCGTTTCATCGTCTTGACCCTTCAATTCAATAGGCGATCGATAGGAATTGGCATTAAACGGGGATCATTCTACGGCCGGGCCGCAGGAGTTCCAAGCGAAATGCGTCCCCCTAAAATGCCAAGCCCCGCTCGGGTGAACGGGGCTTGACACTTTGGTGGAGGCAGGTGATAGAGAGCTGCTATCATCAGGGAAGCGATAGTGGTGTTGACGTGTCTCCTGGCTTGGCGCCTGCTGTGGGTGTAGTTCGGGTTAAGTTGCAGGCTTTGCCGGTTTGCCGGGCGTCCCCGCGCGATGCGTCGCATCGTGGGGACTGTTCTGCTGGCGTCGCGTCCATTGCGATGATTCTCGGCCCCCCACATCCGGCCTGATCCTGACGGCTGCTGCTTCCGTTGGAAGCGAGGACGGCAGCCAGGGGCATCCGACGCGACACGTCATGTCGATGAGCCCCGTTCATCAGGTTTCCTGCCGAAGGGCTTGTCGTATTCATTTTGCCGAGAACCATCTTTACCACCACCTTACCTTGGTACCTTGAAGCCGTGTCTTTCACTGTTTTCAATAGGTAGTGCCGCGACACGGCGAAAACGTAACACGGTTTTCATGGAAATCGCAGTTTTTTTTCCTGGATGATTCACAAGTCCTTGTTTCAGAACAACTTACAGGCAAA
>DCUI01000328.1:0-11785 GCA_002327785.1 Phycisphaerales bacterium UBA2218 | reverse complement strand
GTATTGCATTTGCGTCGGGCCATGGGTAAACTGTAGGATAGGTGGGCGCCGGGGGACGTCAGCGCCGCGGTAGAATGGTCGCGGAGGGTCTGTTAAGGAGTGGCATTTATGATACGCATGCGTGGTTTCACACTCATCGAGTTGCTGGTGGTCATCTCCATCATCGCGATCCTGATGGCGATTCTGATGCCGGGACTTCAGCGGGTCAAAACGCAGGCACAACTCACTGTTTGCAGAAACAATCTGCGAAACTACGGCCTGACCGGGAGAATGTATTCCGACGACTACGACGGCGAGTTCCCGTACTCATTTACTTGGCTCTACAAGACGAACGCGGCTTGTCAATGGCACGATCGAAGCAAGAATCTCGATCAGCATCCTGAACTGGCCGGCTGTCTCTGGCCGTATCTCAAAGGGCAGGAAATCAATTTGTGCCCGCAGTTTGACAAGGTGGCCCGGGAGATGAGTTGCTCTGTCTGCAGAGGCGCCACGATTCCGATCTATCCGCAATATGGCTATACGATGAACTCCTACCTCAATGGCGATGGGTTTGGTTACATCCCGTCTCAGTACCGAACGGCCATCTCGACGCTCAAGCTGGAAAACCAGGTGAAGGACCCGGCCCGGACGTTCTACTTTGGCGAGGAGAACTGCTGGACAATCCCCGGATTTAGCAGCGCGGGCATCAACGACAACAACCTTCGGGCCGTGCCCAATGGCACCACGGACTGCTTCGCGACCTTCCACAAGAGTCGCTCAACCGATAGGAACAATGGCGTCAGCTTTGCGGTGTTCGTGGATAGTCACGTCGAGGAGGTTTCCCCCTACCCGCCCAAGGATGACGAAAACGCTCCCAAGGGCAATACGTGGCAGTTGAGCTGGCCGGGCAAGAAGCCGGCGCCGATCTTTTAGCAGTCCTGGATCAGGGTGCTTGTATGCGGGGCGCTGTTCATTCTAAAATGGTCAGAGGAGATAGAGGATGGAGAACAAGAGAGGATTCACGCTAATCGAGTTGTTGGTGGTGATCGCGGTGATCGCCCTGCTGATGAGTATTCTGATGCCCGCGCTGAACGCCGCACGCGAACAAGGGAGGCGGGCCGTCTGCGCCCAGAACGAGAAGAACACCACACTGGGTCTGATCATGTACGCGAACGACTACAACGGGCAACTGCCGAAGAACCAGGTAGACCGGTGGCTGTTCGACATTTCATACTGGACGACGGATATCATCCTTGCGACCGGGGCCTTCGATCGCCACATCTTCTACTGTCCCTCGTGGCGGCAGCGGGACAACATCATTTTCTGGCGGTACGGGGAGAACCTGCCGGCCGGGACGCCCGAGGAGTACGAGCGGCCCGAACCTGCGGCCACCAGCATACGCAAGGATTATCACCGCATCGTGGGTTATTTCTGGCTTATCGATTTCGCCGGCGCCGGGCGCGCGAACCAGCCGATGAGTCCCAACGGGCCGGCCAAAGAGTGGGTCAAGTCCCTGGTCAAGACCAAGTCGGCGCCGGCCGATGTGGAGTTGATCACCGACTGCACGGCCAGCAACGGGCCGAATCGTGACACCGCCGATTTCACCGCGGCTACCGGCGGCTGCATGTCTCGGTGGGGAGTCTATGATCGGTCCAACCACATCAAGAGCACGCAGGCCACGGGTACCAATATCGCCTTCGTGGACGGCCACGTCGCGTGGCGGGCCTTCAGTCTGATGGAGCACCGCTGGTTCTATCAGGTGTACGGCAATCCCTGCCTGTGGTGGTGACCGGCCGACCCCGAAGGGGTCGGCGCGGAGGAACTCTCGTCTTTCCGCGAATCCTGTCATCCTGAACGAAGTGGAGGATCGGGCCTGTGACCGATGGGAAACCTCTTGGTCCCTGCCCGGATCCTTCGGCTGCGCCGCAGGATGACAGATTGTGGCTGTACAATCGCCCTCTACCACAGCTCGGTCCACTTGATCTTCACTGGGCCGGGATCCGGCTTCGAGTCCGCATCCGGTTTCGAGGCGGGGGTTCGTTTTTGCCCGGGACCTCGTTTCGATGCCGGACTTGATTTGGCCGTGGAACCCGATTTCGGGGCGGGACCGGGTTTCGACGGGTCCTTCATGGAAAGGCTGATTCGCTTCTTCGACAGGTCCACCCCCATCACCGTCACCATGACCTTCTGGTGCACTCTGACGACCTCGGCCGGGTCCTTGACGAAGCGGTCCGAGAGCTGGCTGATGTGGACGAGCCCGTCCTGGTGGACGCCGATATCGACGAACGCGCCGAAGGCCGTGACATTCGTCACGATGCCGGGCAGCCTCATGCCGGGTTGGAGGTCCTCCATCTGCTTGACGCCCTCCGCGAAGCGGAAGACCTCAAACTGCTTTCGCGGGTCCCGACCGGGCTTGGCCAGCTCTTGCATGATGTCCGTCAGCGTCGGTAGGCCGATCGCCTCCGTCACGTAGTCCTCCAGGCGGATCTTCCGGCGGAGCGACTCATCCCGCATCAGGTCCGCAACCGTGCAGCCCGCGTGGGCCGCCATGGCGTCCACGACGTGGTAGCTTTCCGGGTGCACGGCGCTGGCGTCCAGCGGGTGGGCGGCGTCCTGGATTCGCAGGAACCCGGCCGCCTGCTCGAACGCCTTGGCCCCCAGGCGAGGAACCTCCTTGAGGTCCTCGCGGGACCGGAAGGGACCGTTCTCGTTGCGGTACATGATGATGTTCCGGGCGAGCTGCGGGCCGAGGCCGGAGACGTATTGCAGGAGTTGTTTGCTGGCGGTGTTGACCTCGACGCCGACATTGTTGACGCAACTGACGACAACGTCGTCGAGGCTCTGCTTGAGCANNAGCTCGGCGAGCGGGTCCATGAGCCTTCGCCCGATGGACACGGCCCCGCGAACCGTCACGTCGTGATCGGGAAACTCCTCGCGGGCGACCTCGGAGGCCGAGTAGACCGAGGCGCCGCTCTCGTTGACCATGATCACGGGAATGCTGCTCGGCAATTGAATGCTCCGGACGAATGCCTCGGTCTCCCGGCCGGCGGTGCCGTTGCCGATGGCGACGGCCTCGATCTCGAACCGCTGACACAGGGCCGCGACCTTGGCGGCATCCGGCGACTCAGGCTTGTCCGCATGATGCAGGTAGACCACATCGCTGTATTTCAGTTGTCCCTGCCGATCCAGGCACACCACCTTGCAGCCCGTGCGAAAACCCGGATCGATGGCCAGGATGTTCTTTCGGCCCAGCGGCGAGGCCAGCAGCAGTTCCCTCAGGTTGTCGGCGAAAACCCTGATGGCCTCCTTGTCGGCCCGTTCCTTGGTCTCCATGAGGATCTCGGTCTCCATGGAGGGGGCCAGAAGCCGCCTGTACCCGTCGATCGCGGCCTCCCGGACCAGAGTCCAGGAGGGTGATTGTGCCTTGATGAACAGGACCTCGAGGATTCGCGTCGCCTGGTCCTCGGACACATTCACCTGCATTCGCAGGACGCCTTCCCTTGCGCCCCTTCGCATGGCGAGAATCCGGTGTGACGGCGCCTTCGCGACCGGCTCTTCCCAGTCGAAGTAGTCCTCGAACTTGCAGCCATCGACTTCCTTGCCCGCGACGACCTTGGTCCGGAACGTGCCCTCCTTTTGAAACAACTCGCGAATGCGGGTGCGGGCCGTCTGGTCCTCGTTCACCCACTCCGCGATAATATCCTTCGCGCCGGCCAGGGCGGCTTCGACGGACTCGACGCCCTTTTCCGCGTTCACGAAGGCCGCGGCCTGGGCGACCGGGTCCGTGCTCGGCTCCTGGGCAAGAATGAGCTGCGCCAAAGGTTCCAGCCCCTTCTCCTGTGCGATCGTCGCGCGTGTGCGGCGCTTCGGTCGGTAGGGCAGGTAGATGTCCTCCAACGTGGTCATCGTCCCGGCGTGCAGGATGCGGTCCTTGAGATCGTCCGTGAGCAGCCCGCGCTCCAGGAGTGAGCTGAGGATCGCCTCTCGTCTGGCGTCCAGCTCGGCGAGTTGGGTGAGCCTGGTGCGGACGGCGGTAATCGCGACCTCGTCCAGGCTACCCGTTGCCTCTTTGCGGTATCGTGCGATGAACGGAACCGTGGCCCCGCCTTCCAGCAGCTCGGCTGCCGCCAGTACCTGACGGGGATCCAGGGACAGTTCCGATGCGATCTGAGCTACGTGCGTCTGATTCAAGGGTCGATCCTTTGCATACGCATACAGTCACCATCACCGTTCACACCCAACTTTGCGTGCGAAAAGCGCAACTATAGCCGTCGGCAGGATCGTTTTCAAGTCATGGCGCAAGCTTGATGGCGGGAGAGGGGTGTGACCAGGGTATCTGGCAGGCCCTATTGACTTGTCATGCTGAGGCGAAGCCGAAGCATCTGGGCGTCAAATGGGAAAGCTCTCACGTTCACAGGCCGGATCCTTCGCTTGGCGCAGGATGACCTGAGCGCTATGGGATGGGCTCTCAACGCAGACCCAGACGGGGAAGGTAGAAGATGCCCGGCGAAATGCCGGCGTTATCGGGGTAGGGCTCTCCCGTTTCCGGATGCAGGATGACCTGCATGGGCACAGTGTCCGTCGGCAGGTAGGACTCGACGTGTCCATCCACGTAGCCGGCATAGAGCTTGACGTTCAATGCAGCCAGCTCCTCGGAAGTCCACTGCCCGGGACGCGACCAGAACGCGGAGGAGATGTCACTGCCTTCCGTGACGGTCGCATGGCGGAACCGCTCGCAACTGCCATAGGCCTTGGGGCTGCGGAAGTGGTCGTAGCCCAGATAATCGGTCACGAGGATCCGGCCCTCCCGGCTCCCCCGCACCGGTCCTCTGGGACCCCGGAACAGGCCTGCATCTTCTCCAAGATAGCCCGTATAGTTCCAATAGAGGCAATATGTGCCCAGCAATGCCTCCGGCAGCGGGGCGATGTCCGGGTTGTTCCATTCGTCGCCTGCGTCCCATGCCTGCTGGAGGTACTTGTATTTCACGGGTGCGCTCGGGCAGAACAGGCTGTCTGCCTCCGCGAGGTAGCGGTGCAGGTACGCGCTGACGGATCGATACATGGCGGTGCTTCGTTTCCGGTAGGCCGTCAGATAGGTGGGCTCCTGCCAGTTCCAGTTGTTGCCGAAGCCCAGAGTGGCGACCGAGGGTGGATAGCGGCCGTTATTGTCATCGGCGTAGCACGTGACCGCCCCGGCGATCTCCCGCATGTTCCCGACGCTAATGACCCGCCTGGCCTGTTGACGCACCTTCCCCAAGACCGGAATCAGGGTCGCCGTCAGGATGGATATGATACCCAGGACAACCAGCAGCTCAATCAGGGTAAATCCAGTCCTAAATTCTCCCCTGCACACAACTTTCCGGCTCTGCGAATCCAGGCGTTCTCGATACGCTGTCGCCGACATCCTGGTCCCCGAACCACAACACGTCGCATCCCATCTTCCCCATCATAATGGAGACAGGCCGTTGCGTCAACCGAGAAAAAGGCAATTCCTTGGGCAAATGGTGTTTCCCGCGACGTCTTTTCGTACCGGGAACGCGAAGAAGGGTTCGGGAGGCGAGTCACTCACGAGCGGGAGAAGCCGATGCCGAGTCCGAGGTCTCCTGCCGGGTTTTTCCCGGCTCAGTCCAGTGTTTGGAGGGGAAAACGACCCTCCCCTGCGCAAAAAGCGAGCGGGACCGCACCCTTCGCGTGGCGATCCCGCTGCTGTGTGGTGGGACCAAGTCCGGCCCGCCGCTCCGGACGGATCCCTGCTGCTATGGCGCGTGCAGTCTGCTCAGCCAACCCTCTGCGAGGATGGCCAAATCTCGAAAATCGACCGACCCATCCTGGTTGATGTCCCCGGCCAGCGGCCAGCGGCTCATGCTTGCTTCGCGCGTTCCGCCGAATGCTCCCATGTTGATGCGGCCGCCATTGGGCATTCGCTCTGCCGAGGCGTCTGCCGCGGGGTCGCCCGCATCGATGCATGGGCTGGTCCGGTCGTCGAACGCCCACAACCCATAGGCCGAAACATACCGTCCTTTCTCCGACCGTAGATGATAGTCCCCGCTGTTTGTGTCGGCGAACAGCGGGTCGTCTCTGATGTTGTTCTGGCCCTCAAGCCCCTGTTGAATACAACTGAACTTCGCCGTACATCCGAACAGATCGCCGTCGGCGTTGTCCCAAAGGATGCAGTTGACGATGGTGGGTTTGGCCCCGGCGTATGCGGCGATCCCGAAATCATTTCCCACAAGGGTTACGTTCCGGATCGTCGGCGAACTGCCCGCGATGAAGATCCCGACGTCGCTCTTGCTGATCACGAAATTCTGCAAGACGCTGTCCGGCCCCTCCGCCGAGTAGAAAGAGGCTGCGTATTCGTCGGGCGCTTCCAGGGTCGGTGCCCCGTTCAGGCCGGACACGGTGATTCCTTTTCCCTGAAAATCGATGTCCTCCCGGTAGATCCCGGGAACGACGGCGACGGTATAACCCTCCTGAGCGACGTCGATGCCCTTCTGGATGGTGGCAAAGGCGTCCCTGGGACTCCATCCACCGTTGAGATCGTTTCCCGTCGCCGTGTCCACATAGTAGCAGAAGGGGCCGTTGAACTCGTAGGCGCCCATGTCAATTTGGCCGTTTGCGATCCGGCTCTTGCCGTCGAGATCCGCAATCATGGAAGGGAGGACCGCTCCGTTGTCGCCCGTGTCGAGACAGGGCGAACCCATCGAGAGCCGCAGATCGTCGTCCATCGTGCCCCGGACGGCGTCGGCCCCGGCCGGATCGATGAATCGCGGATCGCTGTGGACGTTTCCCTCTCCGGCCCATACGCCCTGGATATCGCTGTAGGTGATCTCGGCTGTGCCGTTCACGAGGTAGACCTCCTCGGGGCCGTTCCCCCACAGGATACAGTTGGTTGCCCTCGCCGTGCTTTGCTGGCCGTAGATTGCGCCGCCGTTCCGACCGGCCAGATTTGCCGACAGGGTGCAGTTCGTCAGGGTGACTTCGCCGAGTGGATCGATGAACATGGCTGCGCCGTTGCGAGCGTAATTCGCGGAGAACAGGCAGTTGAGGAAGTAGGGGTGGCCGGCGCCGCACACGGCCCCGCCCTCTTCGGTGGCGCGATTCCCTGCGAAGAAGCAGGCCGTCACGGTGGAGACGCAGTAGCCCCCGTTGAAAATCGCGCCGCCGCGGCCATATGCGGCCTGGTTGCCGGAGAACGCGCAGCGCGTCACCGTCGGACTGCTGTAGTCGCTGTTGCAGATCGCGCCGCCGTAGTCCGCCAAGTTTCCTTCGAACACGCAATCCGTCAAAGTCGGATGGCTCCTGTCATAGTTGAAGATCGCTCCTCCTCTGGACCGAACGGCCATGTTCGCCTGAAAGACACAATTCCTGACCGTGGGGCTGCTGGTGAAGTTGGCGATGGCCCCCCCCCAGTATAGGCCGTCGGCGCCGGCCGCGACGTTGTAGACAAATGTGCAGTCGGTCAGCACGGGATTGCTGCGGATATTGCGAATCGCGCCGCCGAGGCTTGTGCCGGCGAGGCCGAGAGCGAAATTCTCCTGGAAAAGACATTCGGTGAACGTCGCGGACGCGTTGAAACACAGGACGCCGGCCCCCCCGGCGGCGCCTGCCTCGCCTGTGCGAGTCGTGTTGCGTTCGAATGTACAGCGTACGAATGTGGGGCTGCCGGCGATCAGAAATGCCCCGGCGCCGTCCGTATCCGGCCAGGCCGTGGAATAGCCTCCGCCGGTGCGGGTGCCATACGCAAGCCCTGCATGTCCGCCGGTGATCGTGAAGCCATCCAGCACGGCGGAACCCCCGGCGGAATTCAACGTTACGACCGACTGGCTGTTGTCGGTTCGGCTCTTGTCCTGGACGAAATCGACAATGCTTTGCCAGTCATGGCCCGCCAGTGGGACATCGTTTCCGGCCAGGTCCCCGCTGAGAATGCTCTTGTACGCGTCAATATCTCTTTGATTCGGGTTCACGGCGCCATAGCCCGCGTAGCCGCCCCGGAGTATGACGCCCGAGGGGAGGACGAAACTGTCGGTGCGTCTGCCTGAGGCGACGACGCGGGCTCCATCTCGTCTTTCTTCGTAGTGCCGGTCCGGCTTGTACGTGCCCTGTGCGACCCGGATCTCGACGCCGGACCGTGCGACGGCCAGCGCATCCTGCAAGCACAGGAATGCGTTGGCCCAGTCCGAGCCGGTCCTGGCGCCCGGCGCTCGCCCATCACAGTAGATCACGGGGGAAGCCGCCGGGCAAACATCCCCGGCGAACAGGGCCAGGAGCAGCCCGGTGATACCCGTGATTCTGTGGGATGGCGTTCTCATAGCCGTCGGTACTCGATTCTCAAAGAGGTCTCAGGGAGTGGCCCCATCGTGCATCTTCAACATCTCCAGCAGCCACAGTATCCCTTGAGGGTTCGACTTCCCGGCCCCGGACGGGCTGCCCCGCGGCTCCGTGAAGGTCGTCTCCGTGGAATCGTCATCCTCAATGTAGGTGAAGGTGAGCTCTCCCGTAACAGCGGAACCGTCTTCTGCTGTACCGGGTCCCAATTCCAGCCGGCTCACAAGGTCTTTCTCCATGTCGATCACGTAGGTCAGGGCCGCCGGCTCGGACTGCACGACGACTCTGGCCTGATCCGTCCGTCGATCGTACTCGGTTCGGAACCACAAGTGTTGCTCTGCGGCATCGCGTCGGACCGTGTCGATGCAGTGCAATCCCAGCCAGGGCCGGCCGAGCCCTTTGAAGAAGCTGCCGCTTGCGTACCTTGCCACGATGCGGTTGTCCTGGTCGTAGAGGACCGCGCCTTCTTTCGTGTCCACGGCCCGCAACTTGCGCCCGATGTAAATATCGAGCCAGGGGAAATGGAGTCGGCTGGCCGCATACACCAGGGGCAATCGCCCAGCCCCCGTGAGCGTGACTCCGTTGATTTGCCCGTGGATACGGAAGTACGTCCGGCCGTGGCGGTGAATTGCATCCCGCTCATCGATCCGGCGCGCGCTCTGCGGCCAGCCGAACTGGAAGTACTCTTCCTCAAGGACGTTCTGATAACGATCCACCTGTCGGATTCTGCGTTCTTCATCCCCTTCCTGTCTGCACATGATGAGCAAGCCTCTCTGACCCGTGGGCCTGGCGGCGTCGTATCCCGCGACAGGCCCGGAACTGACTGGGTGTCCTTCGACCTGCGAGAGGAAGTTGCTCAGGCCCGGCGAATCGGTCGGCAGCCGACGGACGCTTAAGTCCTTCTCCCATGTGCGATGATTCTTGATGTGCACGACGTTCGTGCCGTAATCGAAATGATAGTTGGCGTACTGGTTCTCCAGCACCAGGGACATGGGGCTCTCGCCCGAGGCGTCGAATTGCACCAGCCTCATCATGACCGCCTGATGCGGTCCGTTCGGGAAATAGTACCAGCGATCCGAGGGGGCTCGATCCGCTTCGTGTCTCACAAGGGCCGACCGGGGATCGGGGATGTCAGACGGAAGGTTAACGCGGCGACTCGAACCTCCCATCATCGATCCCCAATCTCCGATCGACCCGACCCCCACCACGGCCATCGCCGCCAGCGTGAGAATGCCGGCTTTGCCGGTGGCCGCTGCCAGCAGGGTGGCCGTCGGACCCACCGACAGCGTGGACGCTGTGATGGAGATTTCCGCCGCCGTCGCCTTGCTGGCCGCGGTCATCTTGCCGAAGAGGACCAGGGCCATGACCAAGGCGCCCTTGCCAAGTCCATGTCGGGACAACCGGCTGGTGAGGGCCTTCTTGGCACGATAGAACAGGGCACGCGCCCCGATCTCTGAGCAATCCATCAGCCTGCTGATGTCGGCGTAGGACATCTGATCGTAGCACCGCATCGTCAGGATGGCCCGGTGCCGGGGCTCCAACGACTCGATGCAATGCAAGACAATCTGTTTGAGCTCATCGGTGACCACGTCCGCCAGCGCATCCTCGCTGTGTTGATCTCCCGGAAAATCACCGTCCTGGCCTGCATACCGAGCCGGCACGTCGCGCTCCGTGATCTGGGAGAGGCTTCGCGTCCTGCGTCGCCATTCTCGGCCGAGATGGCTCCGCACCTTGTTGAACGCGATGCCGTGGAGCCATGCCCAGAATCGGTCGGTTTGGCGCAGTTTCCCAAACAGCCTTAGCATCTCTAAGATCGTCTCCTGCACAATGTCCTGCGTCAGGTCTTCCTGAAGCGTCAGGCGAAACACGTACTCGTGCAAGCGGACCCTCACTGTCTCAGCGAGGCGGTTTAGACTATCCCTGTCGCCGAGCTGCGCCTTCCTGACTAACTCGAGGGTGTCGCATTCACACGAATACATTCGTCACTTATAAGTCTGACAACCTGGAGGAACGTGACGCTGAATTTCTCTGTTTTTAGTTTTTTTTCGGCTTGATGCGCGGCCACCCCAAGAAGATTTCTGCACGGCGGCCCCGCCCATGCGGCATCGGCGATTCCTCAGACGCCACAATGCCTACAGGCCCTACAAGCCCTGCCGGGATCATCATTATCTCGGCCTCGGGCATGATGTGCAATTCCCCCACAGACCCACATGTACGTAGAGACTATCGCGAAACGGCTATGTCATTCCGAGCGAAGCGAAGAATTGGGGCCGCGAACTTCAAAAGCCTCCTATTCGGCGGCCAGATGGTTCGTTTCGCTCACCACGACACATCGGAATCCTGTTTTGAGATTGTCTCTTACAGTCCGGCGCGATCAGAAACTTACTGATCCCGGGGACGGTAGAGCGGCGAGCCAGTCCTCTTGGCTGTTGCCGTCGGTGGCAAGGTCGCTCCGATTCAGCGAGAAGCCCATCCCATCGGTCAAATCGAACCAGTTGTCCTTGTACTCGAAGCTCTGGATGATCGTTCCCATCGCATCGACCAGATCAATCTTCTCCCCCGCGTTGCTCAGGCTGCCGGCGAATTCACCGAGAACGGGCAGCTCATCGCCATATATAGCCTCGAAGGCCGGGATGTCCTTCACCAGCAGGCAATAGCCTCCGGGGAGCAGCTCGAAGCTCGGGAAAGCGTACCCGATCCCCCTGGTGAATCGGACGAGGTTCAGATTGATCGTCTCGGCGCCGATGTTGGTCAGCTCGACGAACTCGGCGCTCGGATCATCTGCCGGGTTGTACAGGATCTCACTGATCCGAAGACTCTCAGCCACGGGTCCGACCGCAAAGACCGCCTCGTTCGCGGCGCTCCAGACGTTGCCATCGAAGGCTCTCGTCTTGATTCGCGCACTGGCGGTCAGCCGTATCGGCGGCGTATACGAATGGCCCCGCTCCGTGTTGATGATGCCGCCGGAGAGGCGAGGGTCCGACCCATCCAGTGTGTAGTAGATCGCGCCGGTTCCGGTCGACAGCAGCACGGAAAAGTTGCGGGAGACATGGCCGCCTCGCTGATTGAACGCCGGAGGGTCGATGGCCGGATACCAGCCGACCGTCTTGAACTGGCCCAGAACGGTCTGGGTCCGCGTCGGCAGGTAGTTGTTGATGATGCGGTTCACCTCGGCGTCCCAGTCTGCCTTGGTGTAGGGTATGGACCGTTTCGCGTCACCCCAGCGGGCAGACTCAGCGATGATGGCCAGCTCGATCTGCCTGGCCCGTCTCTGGATGCGCGTGATCGAAGCGGCGGGCATCAGGAGCCCGTCGTTGAAGAAGTGCCGATACACATGGTCTGCGAAGAGCATACGGTATTCCGCGTTGTTCCTGGCCAACTGCTCGTGCAGCCAGTGCGGATTGAAATACGACCATTGAGCGCCGGCATTCGTGAACGGCGTGACGAGATTCGTCTCGCTGTAGGAGACGCCGAGCGTGTG
>DCUI01000059.1 GCA_002327785.1 Phycisphaerales bacterium UBA2218 | reverse complement strand
CTACCCCAACTTCTGGGACAATACCTGAATTTGACTTGCTTCTCGTCGGTAAACGGTGTCGTGAACTCAAGTTCCTCCAGGTCCGCGGTCTTGGCGAGTTCCCAGCTATAGGTAGACGTCGCCGTCTTGGACGTTGCTGTTATCGCCCTGAGGTGTATGGTGCTGTCGGACTGCCCCAGCGCGATGCCGAGCGCCACGATTGTGAGCGCTATTGCGATGTACTTGTACATCGGTTGCCTCCTAATCGGGATTGCTGGTTGGAGCGCACCGATGGGATTGCTCGCGCCAGCAAGCCCGTTCTGATTCTGTTTACTCAAATAGGTGGTATTGTGCTCGGGCTCGCTTCCACCACCCTTGGAAAGCAGGCCTGAGGGTATACGGTCCGAGCGCCTACTCGCCCTTGGCAGGCGTCGCGTGTGTAAGGTCGCCTCCTTAGATTGGCCACAGTCCCGGTTCTTGAACGTCTATTCTTGGCCTGAATTGCAGGCCCCCACGGGAGGACGGTGTTGTTGGCTCGTTGCTATTCTTATGGCACCATGGCGATGACATCGGCCGTCGCCGCCCATGCGGGGCGCTTGATCTAGCCGCTACCGCGCCAACTCTCAATTGGACGAACCCGAGGCTCCTCTCTGCCTCCCGCAAGGATGCTGTTGCAGCATTGGTGCCAGCTACTGCCATTTCCTCGACCATGTAAAACCCTGACTATGAACGCGTTAGAATATGGGATGACGCGATTCGCGACGCACCGTGTGGGGACGTGCCGCATTTCTCGGCAGCGAAGCGCATTATGCGCCACATGCAGCCACTTTTTCCCGCGCGATGTCAATGAGCGGCATGACGCCCGCACGAGATGCGGGAGACCCAGATTCCAAATCCCTAGCCCCAAAGCCCGCCGATGGTCGGAAACCCCAAACTCCAAACCCAAAGCACTAGAGCAGAGCGGGGAAAAGAGGGGCACTTCTGTGAAGAGCCGCCTGTCAAGTACAGGGGTCCAGGAGTCGAGTGGGAGAACGGACGGCGGGCGCCGCCGGAAACCGGCTACAGGTTGTTGAATTCCTCTGCGCCCAGGCCCATCTCACGGACGATCGTGAGCCGGGGCGGACAGAGCACCTGGTCCAGGTCGTATCATTTGGTCGGGTTTGGGTTCTTGGGGGTTCCGGGGCCGGGTTGGTCAGGGGGACTGTCAGATTTGCACAGGTCTAAGGTCCAATTTCTGGACGCCGCGCGGTCGGTTTTAGTACCGCACTCTCGGCCAGAGTCTCACAACGTCGCGCAGCGACATACGATGCCTGGAGTATTCGTCCGCACTGAATAGCTCCTTCACGTCGTAGGGTAGGGAGAGGCCGTCGAGCGCGCTGCTATCACCGCCTGACCGGAGTCTCAGCCCGCACGACCAGTTGGCTTCCAAGATGGTGCCTTTGCCTTCGTCGTCGCGCGTCATCGTGATGTAGGCTATCATCGTGCGCCACCCAGCGACAGGGCCCGGGGCGTATATCTTACCGCATAGTGCAACGGGCAGGAAGGAACCGACATGGATCGTGGTCGTCGTTTCACGGGGTAGGAAGACGACCTGGATGTCCGGACAGACGTCGGCGAAGCGCCGCTGGACGAGAAGGGGGGAGAAAGTGTCGTCGCCCATATCGATCGGGGCGGCGAGATCAAACGCGGACTGTACGGCGCGACCGGTCTCGGGCCGGCTAGACGCCCCGGACACGTCGGACGAATGGTGACCGACAGCCGCCGGCGCGCGGCATAACGGGCTACAGATCCAGCCCCACAAGGTCATCCCTACCCCGATGACGACAACCCAGATCCAAACGCGCTGCCGGCGCAACAACCGCTGAATCTCCGCTGCGTTCTTTGGCGTCAGTCTCGGTTTGGACGGCCCGTCAGGACCCACAGACATGATTCCTCCTCATTTATGATGTCGGATCGCATACAATCGCGCGGAGGGTCCCGATTGGGACGTCTCCCGGATGCCGGGGCACGGGAATGGTGATGTCGCGTTCGGCGAGGTAGTAGACCGGGTGACGGCTGGTCCGGATTTCCCGATAGCCTGCGCGCTTGAGTTTCGCGGCCAGCTCGCGGTAGGAGACGCGGGCGAGCTTAGGCATGTACCGGACGTCGGTACACGTTCAGCCCGCCGTAGCGAGCCCACCTCAGCTTCAGGGCTGCGACCTTGCAGCGAGCCTCCAGGCAGCTCTCGATGGCGTCAACCGCGTTGCGGTAGGCTTCCTCCAGCGTCTTGCCGGACGCAACGCAGCCGCGAATCGCCGGCACCGTGGCAGTGAAGATGCCGTCCTCATCCTGGAAGTAGTTGATGTCGAATTCCTGACAGGCTGCTCTCATCGTGACTAGTATAGGTCGCTGCTGCCCGGCGGTCAAATGGGGAGGTAGACCCGGCGACGCGGGTGGCGATTCCTGACGCAATGTCATTCCAGACCCTTCACATTCCAGATTCAAGATTGCAGATTGCAGATTGGCGGGCAGGGACAGGTTGCCCGTGAACCGTGCACTGGAGACTTCTCGCCGGAGTCCGCAAGCCCACACCGCCCCTTGACATCCAGGCGCACAGAACTACAATCCCGCGATGGCGCCAAGCGGCATCCCGGCGTTGACGAATCCCGTGGCCCCGA
>DCUI01000133.1:4644-4983 GCA_002327785.1 Phycisphaerales bacterium UBA2218 | reverse complement strand
GAACTGCACAAGGTCGGCGGAATCACCGGCAAAGAGGCGGAGGTTTTTGCTCAAACCGTTAGGCGGTCGAATCCCAAGCACATCACCGAGAAGATCGTCTCGCGTTTTGCGGACCTCATTCGGCGGCAGGAAGGTCACAGGTCCCGGACATGATGATCCGGGCATTTGAGCATTATGGGAATTCCGTCACCCAAACCTGGTGACGATATAGTGCGACAATGATCGCACCAATAACCCAAGAAGAGGTATATATCCAATGGCAAAAGATGATCCTTCAATGCGCGGTAACAGATCACGAAATCAAACGAATGGCCGTCTCAGAGACACCCGCGACGACAA
>DCUI01000133.1:1830-4625 GCA_002327785.1 Phycisphaerales bacterium UBA2218 | reverse complement strand
CTGCTCAAACAGACCGGTCATTCATCGGTGAACAAGCTTATCAAGAGCGGAATCGGTAAGAAGGAATAAAGACCGCCCATCAAATCACCGAGCGGATGGCCCGGCGGTAGTTCTCGACGACCTGCTCGCGGTACTTTTCCATCGTGGGATGCAGGAAGGGACGGGGTGGGATGACGATCACCGCGCCGTTGGGGTGCTGGATGGTGGCTCCGTATTCCATCACCGCGCCGATGTTCACCAGGTCGTCGCCGTCCTTGTTGACAGTGCCGCGCAGGAGTCCCACGAAAGCCCGGTCCGAAAGGATGCGCTGAGTGATCGAATTGACGAGGAAGCCGGTGTCGATCAGGGCCTTGCTGGAGCCCTTGCGTGCGATGGTGCTCTCGGCCAACTTGATGAACGCCTTTCCGCCGGGAGCCTGGGACCGGATGCCGCGCTTGATCTCGCGGACGAGGAGAATGGCGTTCTTGATGGTCGCCTGCCGGATCGCCAGGGCGAGCCGGGCTCCGGGATTGGCGGCCAGCTTCGCTTTCGCCTTTTCCCAGTCGCCGAAACGCTTAACTCCCATGGATGCGCACCAGCTTCAGCACCTTGTGGGTCGCGACGCCGAAAAGGCGCTCTTCCACTACGGTCTGAACCCGAAAAACGTCCGCCCCGCTGCGCACCCGGTCTTCCGGTCTCACATCCAGGGCGGGGAGCACGCAGGCCGTGGCGTCGATCTTGTTGGCGAGGTCCTCCGGCGGCGTTTCGATGAACTCGAGCGGAAAGGTCTCCACTTCAGTGAACGATGCGTCGTCCGATCCATACAATCGCTCGCCCGGAACGGCGCGCAGCAACGCCGCTTCCTGCCCGCATGCAAGGATCAGTTCCTTTACGTCCCCGGCGGCCGCCGCTTTCTCGGGATCGCTCAAGAGGGTCACAGATCAAGCTCGCTTCCTTGATCGTAGATGACCGGCGCGAGTCCTCCGGGGGTGATGATGTAGTCCTCGGGGGATGCGGCGGCTCCCGGTTTGATTTCACTCAGCCGCTGCTTGTACACGGCCTTGAGGTCTTCCTCGAGTCCGGCCCAATGCTCGGGTTGCTTGGTCTTGTCTACCCGCTTGTCGCCGCTGGAAAAGGAAAACGCATTGGCGGTCTGGGCCCGCATGACCTGGCAGGCATGTATTTGGCCAAGTAAAAGCAGCAGTTCACGAGTCTCGCCTTCCGGCTCCGGAACCACCTCTCCGTTCACGACGGACAGGGAAAGCTCCAGGTCGCGCGCCAAACGATACACGCCCTTCAGGATGCATCGGGAAAGGACGTCATCGGTGAACAGCTCGCCCTGGGGGTCGGACAGGTCGGTCCGGAGAACGGCGACGAGATCAGCCAGCGCCACCTTCCACCTCCGTCAGCCGCTTCTTGAGGGCGTCGATCACCGTTCGTCGTTTCTCGCCCGCCAAGTGGGCTTTAAGTTTGTCAGGGTCCTTTTCGACGCCGATCCGGGAAATAGCCTCGGCTGCGGTAAGATCGGTGATGTCCTCTCGCCGCGGCTCGGCCGACGAGGTTGATTCCTCTCTCGGCTTATCATCTCTGCCGTCCATCCGCGCGAGCCTTCCCGCGGACAACGCCGATTCCATTTGGGGGGAAAGCGCGTCCGTTTCAAAGGTCTCGCCCGGATCGAGACGCAGCTTGGCGTCGGCGATGATCAGGACTCCCGGTCGAATGTTCTTCAGTTTCACCGTCACGGTTCACCTCCGTCAGCCGAGAATCTTGATCTTGGCGAGAATGTCCGGGCGGGTGATGCCTTGCCCCAGTTCCGACCAGACGAGCCAGCCCGTCTTGAAGCGGGTCTTCTGCTCGATGGCTTCGGTCTTGAGGTTTTCGCGCACCGGCAACTTGCCCACTTCCTCGTCGGGGATGAGCAGCACCTCGTCGATGGCCTGCGCGGCGGTCAACAGAATGCCGCCGGTCCCGTAGTTCTTGATGACGCCCTTGGCCCGCAGTTCGGCTTTGGTTTCCGGGTCGAGGTTCCAGCCCCGCAGGTCATTGAAACGCCGGCCCCTCATGACGATGTACTTCACCGTCAACTCGAGGTCTTCGATGATGGAGATCGCCTCGTTGAGCGCCTCCTCGGTGAGGGTCGCGCCGGTCACCTCCACGGTGTTGGCCGCGGGNNGCCGAAAGCACCGTAATGGTCCGCTTGTCGATCTCCTTGCGGATTTCGTCCGCGGCCGAGGTCTGGATGTCCATCAGGGTGCCGATGTTGCCGTTCTTGAGCACCGAAACGTCGACCATGGGTGCGGAGTGGATGCGGTTGGTGGGAAACTCCACTTCGTCCTTGCCGACTTCCTGCTCCTGAGCCTCGCCTTCGGTGGAAATCCAGTAGGCCTTCACTTTGGGCTTCTTCTGGTAAAGAGGGCGCTCTCCCTTGGGCAGAGTGTGCTTCGTGAGCAGGAGCGAAGAGATCTCCTTGCGCTTGATTTCCTGTTCGATGGGTTCGGCGATGGCCGCGGCCAGTGCGCGCATCCCTTCCGGGGACTCAAGCGCCTCGGACATCAGGCGCGCCATCGTCTCCATGTATTCCTGGCTGTGCACGTTCATGCGGATCGTCTCCATATCGTTTTCCTCCTGTAATCAGATGAGCATCCGGAACTTGATCGTTCCGCCGGAGACGGAGACGGCCCGGGCGATGACTTCCTCGCCCGCCTGCACGCCCGCGGTGAGTTTGCCGTTGGCCGAAACCTTCAGGTCGTCGCCGGGATTCACGGTCCCTTCGAAGACGTCGGTCTCGTAGACGCCGCCCATGCAGTAGATGCCGG
>DCUI01000133.1:0-1801 GCA_002327785.1 Phycisphaerales bacterium UBA2218 | reverse complement strand
CGCCCTGCAGGTAGCCGTCGCCGTATGCGAGGCCCCGGTGATTGGGATTGATGAAAGCCATGGTCATTCCTCCTTTGTCAGTTGGTCGAAACCGGTTCGCCGGTCGCCGTCGCCACTCGTTGCCGGTAGGCGGCCATGAAGCCGCTCTTCAGCCGGTCCTCGAGGCTCGTCTTTTTGTCTTCCACGTCCTTCGGACGGACGCCCGCGTCGCTGCGCAGGGGCGGGTCGTCGCAACCGCATGACGCCTTCGTGGTTTCCGCGCCCGCTCCTCGGTCCTTCGCGCCCTTGTCCTCGGAGTGACCGCGGGAACCGGCCTTCATCATCCGCTCGAAAGCGGCTTCGCTGGCGGCGAAGGCGTCGTCGGAAAGACCGGCCAGACGGCTCAGCTCCTGTTCGCGATCCTCGTCGCTCTCGAATGCCAGCCCGCTCTTTTCGATCTTGCGCAGGAGCTTCTGGGCCCGGCTCCTGTTCGCGGCGGCCTTTTTCTCCGCCTCCAGTTCCTCGAGCTGCTTCTGCAGCGCGAGAACCTGCTGTTTGAGTTCCTTGTTCTCCCGCTCCAGTTCCTTGAGCCGGGTCTTGTCATCGGGCGCGGTCCCGCCGCCGCCGTCGTCCTTCTTCTTGGCGGCTTCCACCGCCCGTTCCTCGGTTTCCTTGTGTTTCTCGTCCATTGTCGGACCTCCTTCAGAGTGGGTTGTCGAACCATCGTTTTCCGCCGCGGCGACTTTCAGGATTCGGGCGTTTTCATCCGCTCCTTTGCGGTCGAGGAGCCCGAGTCCGGTGAAAGTGACGCCGTGAAGGATTTCGTAGACGGGCTGCCCCTGGATCTCGCCGCCCTTGTTCTTGCGCAGGTGGACGCAGTAATCGCTTTTCGAAACGACGCGTTTGCCGCAGACCGAGCACTCGCCTTCCTCGTAGTCGCATTCCATGGAGACCTGGGAAATGATCCCTTTGCGGATGAGCTTGTAGGCCAACTGCGCGTGCGGGCTGTCGGAGACATAGAGTTCCCCCGCGCACTCGATCCGGCCGCCGCTTTCGTCCTCGACGTAATCCGCCCCCACAATGCCGCCGACGATGTCGGTAAAATCCTGGGAATGCTTCAGGTCGATCTTCTTGTTGATCGCCGTCATGTAACGGGCTGCCAGTTCGTCGGGGGTGAAGTGGTCGCCGTTCTTGTTCGTGCCNNGCCGCCGCTTCGGTCTGGAGCCCGGTGAACGTATCGAGCGACAGCTCTACAGGGAACGAGGTGTGACATGCCGCCGGTGCCCGCGTATCCGCTTTGGAGCGCGCCGCACCGCGTGATTTGGAAGCGACGAAGAGCAGTTCCCGGGCGTNNTGTCCTTGGCGATGTTGTAGTCCACCTCCATGCCGCGGACACGGACGAGACCGTAGTGCTCGGCGAATATCTCCTTGATTTCCTCTTCCCGCGGGAAAGCCCGGTCGCGGTACGAGAGGAGCACCGTGCCGTATTTGCCCCGGGCGTCGGCTGCCATCGTCTCCATCAGGGAACGGATCGATTCCTTGGTGTAACGCGTCCGGGACGGATAGTTGCGGCGGGGATTGTCCTGGAGTTCCTTGTCCGCCCAGCGGGTCATGAGACCCTCGATGAAATGCAGGGAGTCCTCGTAATCGTTGCTGCCGAACTCGGTGACGTAGGGCGGGTCCAGATACAGAACGTCCGCGCCGAATCGCCGGACCGCCTCCGCCGCATCCAGGTTGAAGGCCTTGCACTCTTTGCCGTTGTCGAAGACGAGCCGGTTGAGCTGGCCCACCGAGCGCCGGAACGACTCGATGAACTTGGACA
>DCUI01000288.1 GCA_002327785.1 Phycisphaerales bacterium UBA2218 | reverse complement strand
GTAGTAATAGTCAAGTGTAAAATGGGGAGTAAGAAAATAATGAGAGCGTGTGGGTTTCGATGGTCCGTTGTGGTCGGCGATTTGGGCCGGTGGGCGGCGTGGACGACTTGGACGCGGTGGACGGGGCATCGCCTGGGGTGGGCCATGTCGTCCAGCGACTGCGGAGGTGCCTGTTGTCGCGATTGAGCTTTGCAATTCGGACGTTGGAGTGTATAATCCGCAAGGTAATTGGGTTCAGAATCAGCCGGGGATAAAAGGCCCCTCACGGCGCGTGAACAGGGCAATGCCGCATCCGGTATGGCGCATGCGTGGTTGCAGGTATCACGGCTTTCCTGATAGTTGACTCGAAGGAATACGATGTACGCACAGATGATACGCAACGTGGCGATTATCGCACACGTCGATCATGGCAAGACCACGCTGGTGGATCAGCTTCTCTACCAGTCCGGCACGTTCCGCGAAGGGGAGTTGGATAAGCTCGCCGGCAGCGAGCACAGTCTGATCATGGACTCGAATCCGCTCGAACGGGAACGCGGCATTACGATCCTGAGCAAGAACTGCGCGATCCAGTACACCGACAGGGATGGTCGTGAGTACAAGATCAATATCGTCGATACGCCGGGCCATGCCGATTTCGGCGGGGAGGTGGAGCGCGTGCTGAAGATGACCGACGGCGTGCTGCTCGTGGTCGATGCCTTCGATGGGCCGATGCCCCAGACGCGCTTCGTTCTGAGCAAGGCCCTGGCCCACAAGCTCAAGCCGATCCTTGTGGTCAACAAAGTAGACCGTCCGGACTCCCGGCCCAACGATGTCGTCAACGAGGTTTTCGACCTGTTCGTCGAGCTGGAAGCCAGCGACGACGCCCTGGATTTCCCGGTGATCTTCGCCTCGGCCAAGGAGGGCTGGGCGACGACGGACCTGTCTCGCCCGAACCAAAATCTCAAGCCGGTGTACGACGCGATTATCCATTCGATCCCGGCCCCGAAGGTTGATCCGGACAGGCCTCTGCAGATGCTGGTTACCTCGCTGGAGTACTCCGACTATGTCGGCCGCGTCGCAATCGGCAAGGTATTTGCCGGGCGGATGCTACAAGCCCAGCCGGTGACGGTGATCGACAAGCGGGGGCGTCACACCCAGCAGAAGGTCATTCAGTTGTACGAGTTCGAGCGTCTCGGCAAGAAGCGGGCGACCGACGTGGAAGCCGGTGATATCTGTGCCGTGGCCGGCCTGGACCCGGTCGATATCGGCGACACGATCGCCTGCCCGGACCAGCCCAGCGCGCTGCCCATCGTGGCCATCGACGAGCCGACGATGAGCATGACGTTCCAGGTCAACAACGGCCCGTTCGCCGGCCAGGACGGCAAGTACGTCACCTCACTGCACTTGAGGGACCGGCTGGACAAGGAACTGCAGACGAATGTGGCCCTTCGCGTCGAGTCCGGCGTGACGGCCGACGAGTTTATCGTCTCCGGCCGCGGGCTCATGCACCTGGGCATCCTCCTCGAGAACATGCGGCGCGAGGGGTACGAAGTCTGCGTGGGCAAGCCGCAGGTGATCATTCGGATGAAGAAAGGTATCCGGCAGGAGCCGATCGAGCGGTTGGTCATCGAGTGCCCGGCGGATTGCCAGAGCGCCGTGATGAGCCTGATCGGCACCCGCCGCAGCGAGATGATCAAGATGGACAGCAAGAGCGGCGCCAGCGACTATGTGCACATGGAATTCATGATCCCGTCGCGCGGGCTCTTCGGCCTCAACGCCCGAATCCTGACGGCCACGCAAGGTAGGGCGATCATGCACCACACGTTCGAGCAATATGAGCCGATGCGCGGCTCGATCCCGGACCGCCAGGCGGGCGTCATGATCGCCAGCGAGACGGGCACCGTCACCGCGTACGCCCTCGACGCCCTCTACGAGCGGGGGTTCTTCTTCGTCCGGCCGGGCGACAGGGTCTACGAGGGCCAGGTCGTCGGCGAGCACTGCAAGGACAACGACATCGTCGTCAACGCCACGAAGGCCAAGCAGATGTCGAACATGCGCACGTCCTCGAAGGACGACGCCGTCCGAATCCGTCCGGCTCGCATCATGAGTCTCGAGGCCCACCTGGAGTACGTGCAGTTCGATGAGCTGGTCGAAATCTGCCCGAGCTCGATCCGCCTCCGCAAGCGACTGCTCCAGGAGGGCCAGCGCCGCCGGGCCGCAAGGCTGGGCGCCGACGCGGTTCTCAGGCAGTAGCATGGGCATCCTGCCCATGAGTCGCTGGACTGTCTTGGTCCTGCCTTCACGGGCGAGACACCCATGCTGCGTCTTACTTGCCCTCTGAGGCAGATCCTCCGCAGCCTGTGTGTGGCTTATTCCGGCATCCGGGCCGCGAAGTAGCCCGCGTCGGCCAGTGCTTCGGGCGAGACGCCCGCAGGCGCCTCTGAATCGGAATACAGGCTCGACCAGGGATCGACGCTCACGTACGTCGGCGGCTGGAGCCATCCGCCATGGGCGACCGTGGTCACGACCACCACGATCATGGTGACCGTCAACGCGGCCATGCACAGTAGCGTCAGCGCCGGCAAGACGGTGTCCAGCAGGCATCGTTTTAGCAAGGTCCGGGAATCCTCCGCACCCGGCTGCGACCCCGGCGACCCATGCACCGCCACCCCCGACCGCTCGACAATGCTCTTCGTCATTTGGTTCATTCCCCCACCTCCGTCCTCTCCCCCTACAGAAAGTATGCGCCATTTCCAAGCCCGTGGCGGAAAATTCTGTGTAAATCTGGGGGGATTTGATGCCGAGATCGATAAGGGGCGCTGCCTGGAAGGGGCAAACCACACAGATGAGTTCTTCTGTCTGGTCGATTTCTGTGCGAAAGACGCTGTTGTGGACATCTACAATGTGCAGCATCAACCTCTTCAGTAGGTCAGAAGAAGGCGGTCGTGGACGACCTCGTCTTCGAGTGACAATCCGTTCATCTGGAACCTCTTGAGCATGGACCTCCCGCAGTCGAGCAGTATCTCCCGCTCGAACAGGCCATCGGCGGGGGGGAGACTGCATTTGAGTCGGCCCGAGCGTTTCTGGCCGTCGATGCTTAACGCGACGAACACGCCCCGAGATTTGCAGGCGGCGATGACTTCGAAGAGTCGTTCCAGGCTGAAGGACTGTGCCCCATAGAGAATTGATTGCGTGTGGCTGTAGGGCGGATCGCAGTACACGAGGTCACCCTTCCGGGCCTTGCTCATGGTGTCTTCATACTCGGCATGCACGAAGATTGCCTTCTTCACCCTGGCGCGCCATTCGTCCACTCTCTTTGAGAATGCCCCGGGTGAGATCGGGTTGTGAATGCCGCACGGTGTTGACATGTACCCATCCGCTTGGCGGAATCGGACCACCCCTCCATAGCAGGACCGGCACAAAAACAGCAGATCGGGCGCGTTCGGGTGCGAGTTGTACGATCGCTTGATTGCTTCGTAAGCCTCTTTCTTCCCATGGTTTACGGTCAGATGCCATCGCTGCTCGTACCACTGTTTCAGTGTCTCGGGGGACCGGGCGAGCGTCTGCCAAATCTCCACCAGCGGTTTGAAGCTGTCAGCCCCGACGGAGTCATCTTTTGCCAGCGTCCCGAGGACTGCTCCGCTCCCCAGGAAGGGTTCATAGTACGTGTTGAACCTGTCGGGGAAGAACGACACGATCTTTCTCGCGAACCGCTGTTTGTTGCCGATCCACTTCAGGAGCTGTCCCTTGGGCGGCTTGGCCATCTCGTTGATGAGACCAGGGTCCTGGAAGAGAAGTGTTTGCATGTCAGGTTCTATCCTCCTGTGCCGCGACACCGGCACAACTCCCACGGTTGGCTACCTTCAACTGTCCTACTATCTATTATCGTGGTCCTTCCATCGGCAGTCAATGAGACTTTCACATGCACGATAGAGTCACAATATTCCAATTTGGAATATCTGTCAAGGGTGGTTCAAATATCCCGTTGTGAGAAAGAGCATCTATAGTCCCGAACAGAGCGAACTGTTGAGCCTCCTGCGGGAGAAGAGGAAAGAGGCAGGGCTCAGCCAGATTGAACTTGCCAAGCGGCTCAGTCGCAGCCAGTCCTTTGTCAGCAAGTACGAGTCAGGAGAACTCCGCCTGGATCTGGTTCAGTTGAGCTTGGTCTGCCGCGCCTTGGGCACATCGCTGTCATCCTTCGTACGTCAGTTTGAGAGGCGGGCCAATGAAGGCTGACCCAAGATTCCTCAATCTCTCAAAGGACTTCTGGGCCAACGTTCGGTTGGTCAGTCAGGAAGTGGGCTATACAGCGACGGTCGACGGCGAGAAGGAAATCAAGATTCCCTCTCTGGGGGAAATCCAGAGAGTATTTGCTGAGATGTCACTCGATGCTCGTCACTTGGTCGATGGCGGAGGAAACACGACTCAGCTTGGGCATCTTCTGTGCGAGTATTTCGAGTATCGCGCCTCCGCTCTTCGCGAGCATGTTGAACCTTTGCTGATGACGGCTGAGGAGGCGAAAGAGGTCTTTGAGCAATTGTATGCCAAGCTGAAGCCGAAGTGTGGTATTCCCCTGAACAAACAGAGTGGCGACAAGAAGGTTCCCGCGTTCTACACCGGCATCATCAACATGTTGGTCGAGGCGAATGCCAGGGGGGTTCCCTGTGATTTCGATCCTCGTGTACTCACGACTGTCACGCGCGGAGGCAGTCCCCTGAGGACGCTTGCACGTCGCATCGACGGTGCATTTCCATCGGCTGTCAATCCTGTGGCTGTGTGGGAAATCAAGGAGTATTACTACACGACGACATTCGGAAGCCGTGTGGCGGATGGCGTTTACGAGAGTCTCCTCGATGGGATGGAGCTTGAGGAACTTCGCAACAGCGAGGGGGTGGATATCAAGCATTATCTGATGATAGATGCCCACTACACCTGGTGGTGTTGTGGACGGTCCTACCTTTGTCGTATCCTTGACATGCTACACATGGGCTATGTCGATGAGGTGCTGTTCGGAAGAGAAGTCCTGAAGCGACTGCCGTCCCTTGTACGTGAGTGGACATCCCTGGTAAAGGCCCGACAGAGACATTGACCTTGCCGGTCACCACACTCTGTCTTCCAGACGTGGTTATCCCGCTCTGCGTTCGTAGGCTCGGTAGAGCAGGTCGAGCTCGGATTGCTTGGCCTCGTAGGACTGCTGGAGGTCGGCGAGGCGGTCGGGGTTCTTGTAGATCTCGGCGCTGCCGAACTGCTGTTTCATCGCGTCGATTTCCTGCTCGACCTGCATGATCATCTTCTCGATCTGATCGACCGTGAACTTGTTGAAGCGTTTGAGCTCGTCGGGAGCCCTATTGGCCGAGACGGCTATTTGCGATCTGCGATTTACGATTTGAGATTGGCGTTTCTTCGTTTCGGCGGCTTCGGCTTGTTGCTGCTCTCTGGCCTCGATCCGGCGGCGGATCGTGTCGGCGTAGGCGGAGTAGGCGGGTTCGCCGACGATGAACTCGGTCCGGCTGAGCTGCCGCTCGCCGAACTCGTCCGTGCCGATCACGAGCAGCTTGTCCGCGACGCGGTCGAGGAAGTAGCGGTCGTGGCTGACGACGATGATCGTGCCGGTGTAGTCGTCGAGGGCCTCTTCGAGCATCTCCCGGCTGGCGATGTCCAAGTGGTTCGTGGGTTCGTCCATGATCAGCACGTCCGGGGCGGAGATCACGAGCTTGCAGAGCATCAGCCGGCTGCGTTGGCCACCGCTGAGCTCGCCGCAGAGCTTGTACACGTCGTCGCCCGAGAGCAGAAACGCCCCCAGGCGTCTGCGGACCTCTTCCGGCACGAGCTCCGGATTGGCGCTCCATGCCTCGTCGAGGACGCTGCGATTGGGATCGAGGACGTCGCCGTGCTGGTCGAGGTACCCGATGCGGAGGCTCTCGCCCACGCGAATCTTGCCTGCGGAGGGTTCGATCCGGCCGAGGGCCAGTTCGATCAACGTGGTCTTGCCTGTGCCGTTGGGGCCGGTGATGCCGAGCCGTTCGCCGTTGAGGATGTCGAACGAGAGGTCCTCGAACAGGGTCAGTTCGCCGTAGGATTTGCCCAGGCCCTCGCAGCGGATGATGAGGTCGCTCGTCTTGCCGGTCTTGCCGAAGGAAAAGGCGATGGTCCGCTGGCTCGATGGCTTGTCCAGGAAGTCGGGGTTCTCCTTGAGCAGGCGGTTGAGGCGGGTCTTTCGGCCCTTGGCGGTGCCTCGCATGCCCTCCTGGTCCTTGTTGCGGGCGATGAAGTCCCTCGTCCGCTCGACCATTTCGACCCGTCGGACGTACTCCCGTTCCTCCTGAAGTCGGACGGTCTCTTTCGTCTGGACGAAGTTGCTGTAGTTGCCGGGCCAGACCTTGGCCTGACGGTTCTGGACCTCGATGGTCTTGCAGGCCACCCGGTCGAGCAGGTAGCGATCGTGGCTGATGATGACCGCGGCCCCGCGGTAGTTGCCGAGGAATCGCTCCAGCCACTCGGTGGCCTGGAGGTCCAGGTGATTCGTCGGCTCATCGAGCAGCAACAGATCGGTCTGGAGCATGAGGACCTGGGCCAAGCCCAGGCGGGAGAGCTGCCCGCCACTGAGGGCGGAGGTTTTGACATGGTGCAGCTCCGGCTCGAAGCCCAAGGCCGCCAGGGTCATCTGGATGCGGGTCTCGTACTCGTAGCCGCCCGCGATCTCGAATTCGTGGTTCAGGCGGTCGTAATGCCTCATCTTGGCCTGAAGCTCGGACCCGGTCAGATGCTCCATCTCGTGCGAGGCGTCGTGGATCGCCTCCTGGAGTCTGAAGAGGTTCTCGACGCCGGTGTGCATCTCCTCCAGGACCGTCCGCTCGCCGCTGAAGGTGGCCTCCTGCGGCAGATAGCCGATCCGCAGCCCCTTTTGCCTGATGACCCGGCCCATGTCCGGCGTAATCTGGCCCGTGATAAGTCTCAGAATGGTCGTTTTGCCCGAGCCGTTGGCCCCGACCATGCCGACCTTCTCGCCCGCATGGAGCTGGAGCTCCAGATGGTCCAGAACGACCTCCGGCCCGAATGCCAAGTGTATGTCCTGCAATGCTACGATTGCCATGCTCGATCAAACCTATGCCAAATCGGGATTTATGTTATCCGCCGGGGCGCTCGGATTCAAGCCCTGTCCCCCGGCGGTGCGCGAGACCGTTCGGATGATCCCGCTGTCGCGTCTTGTCCCCGGCCCATCGCTGGAGGTCCGGCACTCGTCAGAGTCCGGCGGGTACTTCTTTTCATTCTCCTCATTCTTGTTAGAAACTATCTCAAAACCGTGCTTTAGTATGTCATTGCGAGTCGGGAAGCCGCTTCGTGGCTCTGTAGCCCAGCCGCCCCCGGCTGGGGAATCTTGGGAATCGCCCCCCACTGGGGAATCTTAGGAATCACCCCCGAGGGCGGGGGTGCCACACATTGAAAATGATATCGGACGTTGGTACAATACAAGTGTGTGTGCAGTGTGTCGTGTGCTTTTCCGTCGATGGTGCAGGCAGACAATCTTTTCTGTAGGAGGCAAGGCCATGGCGTCGAAACACGTAGCGTCCGTTTCATTTGCTCTGTGTGTGGTTCTTTTGGTGGCGGGTATGGCGTTCGCGGACCCGAACACGCCTGCGCTGCCCGACGATCTGGTAGATACCCTGTACCCCTCTTTGGAGGGGCTTGCCCCGGGCAGTGAGGAGGCACAGGATCGCCAGCGGCAGGCGGCGCAAGAACTCGCACTACCTGTCGAGGTTCGCACGCGCAATACCGGGATCGTTCTGCGTCTGATCCCGGCAGGGACCTTCACGATGGGCAGCCCGGAAAGTGAAGCCGGTCGATGGGATGACGAAGGCCCTCAACATGAGGTGACGCTGACCCAGGCGTTTTACTGCGGCAAGTTCGAGGTGACGCAGGGGCAGTGGGAAGCAGTGATGGGGAGCAATCCATCGTGCTTCCAGAATGCCGGTCTGGATGCCCCGGTGGAGACCGTGAGTTGGGATGACTGCCAGGTGTTCTTGAAGAAGCTGTGTGAGGTTGAGGGGGTACCGGAAGGGACCTATCGATTGCTGACGGAGGCTGAGTGGGAATACGCTTGTCGTGCCGGAACGCAGACACCCTTCTGCTATGGGACCGATCTGGACTCGAGCATGGCGAACTTCGATGGGGAGTACCCCTACGGAGCTGGCGCGGAAGGGGTGTATCGCGGGATGACGACTCCTGTCGGGAGTTTCCAGCCCAACGCCTGGGGCCTGTATGATATGCACGGCAATGTGTGGGAGTGGTGTCAGGACTGGTACGGAGGGTATCCGAGCGAACCGGTGACGGATCCGCTTGGCCCCGCTTCGGGCGACTCCCGCGTCGTCCGGGGCGGCAGTTGGCTCCACATCGCCAGGGGCTGCCGGTGCGCGAGTCGCGACGGGAACTGGCGCGGCGGCCGCATCGACATCTTGGGGCTCCGCCTCGCGAGGACAACGCCACAGTAGGTCTTTAGGAGTGTTTTGGCCGAGTGACGGCCCGCGGAGCGAGGCCAGTCACCGGCCCGCGGGTCCAAGGGGTGGAACCCCAAATGTGGCCCAGCCGCCCTCGGCTGGGGGATCTTGGGAATACACTCGGCTGGGGAATCTTAGGAATCACCCCCGAGGGCGGGGGTGCCACACGACACAGCCTCGGGTCGCGAGATTGGCAAAGGACAGGGACGTATGCCTTGCGAAGAATCAGAACCTGTAGCCCAGCCGCCCTCGGCTGGGGAATCTTGAGCGGGGGAATCTCGGGAATCGTCCACCGCTGGGGAATCTTAGGAATCACCCCCGAGGGCGGGGGTGCCACACGACACAGGCCCGTATCCCGGCCGTGATCGGGATCGAACATGATAGGCCGGACAGGGCTGGTAGGAAGCCCCGAACGTCCTGTCCGGCAAGCACTTGTACCGATTCGGAAGGATTCTTGCGCGGTAGGACTTGTCATGGTGAGCGAAGCGAACCATCTGGCCCGCGCAGGAGAGGCTTCCCAAGTCCACAGCCCAGATTTTTCGCTGCGCTCAAAATGACAATCCTCGTTTTGAGATAGTTACTTAGTGGTTGGGCGATGGTTGGCTGTTGGTTGGTCGTTGGTTGGCGGCTGGTTGGCCGTTGGTTGCTCGGGGACGGGGTTGATGTCGTAAATCCTTTGATGGAGCAGCCTTGCCACGGTGCCGTNNNAGGCGTTCGGGTCGCTGAGCAGCTCCAGCCCATGTGGCTCCGACGGACGTCTACTGCTTCGCGGATACCGGCGGGGAATGTGCCATCGGGCATCAGGGGATACCCGTTGCCTCGTCGAGCCCGCTGTGGACCTGCCGGAGCACCTGGGCACACCCGCCGGGTCCCGTCCCGAAAAGGCGCTTGCAATCGCCGCGAGAACGTGGTTTATTGCTCAATAATCCGCTGACGGCAAGCGTCTTATGAAACGTATGGCCTATCAGTCGGCACAGAGAGCGACGGGCCTGTCAGGTCCCGTCGCCGGCAGGTATGTCCCGCCGGACCGGTGACTGCGTCTGCACAGTATGCCGCGAAACTCGATGCCGCTACATCGCAGACATCGCATTGGAGACCTCAGACCATGGTGAAGCGAAGGAAATGGACGAGACGAGAACTCCTGAGGAGTTCTGCAATGGCGGCCGGAACCCTGGTGCTATCCGGACCGCTCGCATACGCCCAAGGCAGCGACGAAATCCGCGTGGGTGTCGTCGGCTGCGGTGGACGCGGCTCCGGTGCGGCCCACGACTGCGTCAACTCATCCCCCGGCGTGAAGATCGTCGCCTTGGCCGATGCCTTCGCAGACCGGCTCGAGGGTCTCAAGAAGGATTTCAACGTCCCGGACGACCGCTGCTTCGTTGGGCTCGACGCCTACAAGCAGCTCATGGCCCTCGACGATGTCAACCTGGTCATTCTGGCGACGCCGCCGGGATTTCGGCCCAAGCAATTCGCCGAGGCGATCCGTCGGGGCAAGCACGTCTTCATGGAGAAGCCGGTCGCTGTCTGTCCCGCGGGGGCCAAGATGGTCATCGAAGCCTCCGGTCTGGCTTCGCAGAAGAACCTTGGGGTCGTCGCCGGCACACAGCGACGCCATCAGCCCGAATACGTCGAGACGATGAAGCGCATCCACGAGGGCGCCATCGGCGAGATCGTGTCGGCCCAGTGCTACTGGAACATGGGCGGGCTCTGGTGCCACGAGCGGCAGGCCAGTGAGAGCGACGTCGAATGGCAGATTCGCAACTGGTTGTACTTCACCTGGCTCTCGGGCGACCACATTTGCGAGCAGCACGTGCACAACCTCGACGTGATCAACTGGGCGTTCAAAGACGCGCAGCCGGAGAACGTGTATGCTGTGGGGGGGCGCCAATATCGCACGGAGCCCAAGTACGGCCACATCTTCGACCACTTCGGCGTCGAGTTCACCTACCCCGGCGACGTGCGGACGATCAGCATGTGCCGCCAGATCGAAGGCACGGCGAACAACGTCAGCGAGCGCGTCGTCGGCACCAAGGGCTGGAGCGACTGCGCGGGGACCATCGTGGGCGAGAATGAATGGCGATACAAGGGCCCCAGGGCCAACGCCTACGTCCAGGAGCATGCGGACCTCATCCAGAGCATCCGCGAGGGCAAGCCGCTCAACGAGGGCAAGCGAATCGCCGAGAGCACGCTGTGTGCGATCATGGGCCGCGAGTCGGCCTACTCCCGCCGGCAGTTCACGCGTTCCTGGTTCATGAACCGGTGTACGTTGAACCTGTTGCCGGCCGAGAACCTCAAGCTCAGCGACGCCATGCCGGTACCGGCGGTGGCGATCCCCGGTCAGTACGAACTGCCCGGCTGGATCCAGGAACGGCGCGGCAGCAGCGGCTGATCTGCTGCGTCAAGGGTGCGGGCCGAGAGAAACGAAGATATCGAACGAAGGAGATTGGACATATGTCGTCAAACAGGAACGCGATATCCAGGACGCGAGGGATCGTGGGGGCCGGCACGGCGGCGGTGCTGGCCCAAATGGCGCACGCGCAAGGGTCCGACAAGATCAAGGTGGGGCTGCTCGGCTGTGGCGGACGGGGCAACGGCGCCGTGCGGCAGTGCCTCCAGGCCGATCCGGGGATCGAGGTCATCGCCTTGGCCGATCTGTTCGAGCGCAAGGTTCGTAACACGCGAGATGGCCTGGTGAAAGATGCCGGCGAGCGTATCAAGGTCGCGGATGACCACCTGTTCTGGGGTTACGACTGCCACGAGAAACTGGCGAAATGTGAAGCCGATTTGCTCCTGATGGCGACGGCCCCCGCGTTTCGCGGGCGGCAACTGATGGCCGCGATCAGTGCGGGCAAGCACGTCTTCACGGAGAAACCCGTCGCGACGGATGTCGCGGGCTGCCGGGAAGTGATGGAGGCATCTCGCCTCGCGGCGGAGAAAGGGTTGTCGATCGTGGCCGGCACGCAGCGTCGTCACGAGTTCAGCCGAGTCGAGCTGATGAAACGAATCCACGATGGCGCCATCGGCGAGCTGGTCGGCGGCCAATGCTACTGGTACGGCGAGGGCATCTGGTTCCGCGGCGCATCGGACGGCATGAACGAATTGGACTGGCAATGTGAGAACTGGTATCACTTCACGTGGCTCTCCGGCGACCAGATCTGCGAGCAGCACATCCACAACATCGACATGCTGAACTGGTGCTTCAACGGCCCGCCCGCGAAGATCACGGCCCTCGGCGGCCGCCAGTGGCGCAGCTCCAACGAAGAGCAGGTCCGCATCGCCAAGGAGGTCTGCAAAAGGTTCAACAACGGCAGCGAGGAGGGCTGGGAGAAATACAACGGCGATATCTGGGACCACATCTATGCGGAGTTCGAGTACGCCAACGGCGCCCGCTGCCTGAGCTTCAGCGGTCATAGCCCGCCACGCGGCTCGGGACGCCAGGGTGAGAAGATCGTCGGCACCAAGGGCACCAGCGACTGCCGGATCGGGATCTCCGGCGCGAATGCCTGGAAATACGACGGCGAGATGGTCGATGGCATGCTCCAGGAGCACAAGGACTTGATCGCCAGCATTCGCGGCGGCAAGGGATTGAATGAAGGCGTCCGCGTCGCCGAGAGCACGCTGACGGCCATCGGCGCCCGCATCTCGGCCTACACCGGCCAGGTCGTCGCCTGGGACTGGCTGATGAAGGAATCGAAACAGAGCCTCGTGCCGAGCCAGGCGGATCTCCTGGCGGGCAAGCCGCTCTATCACCCCATCGCCACCGGCCGCGATCCGATGGTGTGATAATCGGCTATTTACGATTGACTATGGATGATTGGCTGCCGCTGAATCCGGGATGCCATACTCGAATCGCGGGTCCGTCATCAATCGAAGTCACGCACAAGTAGAACCCCAAGGCCCGGCCGGCCGAATGGATCGCCGGGCCTTTTCTCTGTTGGAATTGTTCTCGCGGTGCAGAGAGTAGTTGAGGCTCAATGCCGGGCGATAGCGGTAGGGTGTGCTACGCACGCCGCTCTTTATCCGGCAGGACAATGCGTATGTCTCGTGCGATTGGCGTGTATCTTGTGCTGGTGGTGGTCCGAGTCTCTTCTGTTGAGGCCGTCCCCGAGGTCCTTCGGCCGCACTTTGCCCCACCGGCGCAGTTCGTCGGCGACCTCGGTAACTACCGATCTCCGTTGATATTCGATGATGGAGCGCCCGTAAAGACGGCCGCCGACTGGACGGGGCGCAGAGAGCAGATCCTGGCCGCATGGTGGGACCTGATCGGCCGCTGGCCTCCACTGATCGAGAAACCCGAAGTCCGATGCTTGGAGCAGGCGTATCGGGACAGCTTCGTGCAGCACAAGGTCTCCGTCGAGATTGCCCCGAACGGACAGTCGGTTAGTGGCTACCTGCTCATCCCTGGTAGCCAAGGGCCATTCCCGGCGGTGCTCGTGGTCTACTACGACGCGGAGACGGCAGTTGGCCTGAACGAGAAGGAACTGCGGGATTTCGGGTATCAGTTGGCCGGACGCGGGTTCGTGGTCCTGTCCATCGGCACGCCGGCGTTTTGCAGTCTCAATCCGCCGTACAAGCCGCTCTGGGATGTGCCGGCGGGACAGCCGCCGCTCCAGCCGCTTTCGGCTCTGGCCTACGTCGCCGCCAACTGCCACACGTCGCTGGCGCAAATGCCCAACGTGGACCACGAGCGGATCGGGATCGTCGGTCATTCCTACGGTGGCAAATGGGCCATGTTTGCCTCCTGCCTGTACGAGAAGTTCGCCTGTGCCGTCTGGTCGGACCCGGGGATCGTCTTCGACGAGACCCGGCCCAACGTGAACTACTGGGAGCCCTGGTATCTGGGATGGGACGCGAAGGTCCAGCGAGAGCGGGGCGTTCCCAGTGACGATCGGCCCCGCACAGGTCCCTACAAGACGATGATTGAAACCGGCCGGGACCTTCACGAGTTGCACGCGTTGATGGCGCCGCGGCCGTTCCTCGTCTCCGGCGGCGCCGAGGACCCGCCGAAGCGCTGGCAAGCCCTCAACCACACGCTGGTCGTCAATGAGCTTCTCGGCTACGACGATCGAGTCGCCATGACCAACCGCGAGGCCCACAGCCCGACCCCCGAATCCAACGAGCAGATCTGCGCCTTCTTCGAGCACTTCCTGAAACCCGCCTCGCTCCCCAACTACAACTGATCTTTTGCCCAGCTTTATGCTGCCCTGCTGTCGTCTGCTTGTGTCACACGAAGGAGATTTCGCCCCGTCGAAAGTCAATGAGCACAGCCCGTCCTCGCAGGAAATCAACGCCAAGAAGACCGTCAACGCTCGCGCTCGGCGGCAATGTGTGGGCCAGCACCGGGAAATCGTTACGTTCCTGCCCGAGTGCATCTATCCTTGTGACGGTGATGCGGGGGGCGAATTCCACTCCACTGCCGGTCGTTACCTAGACCCGGTCAGGGGCCAGAGAGGGGTCATACCCCACGGCGATCAACGGGGCGATGTTGATCATCGTCCCGGTGGCCCCGGTGTCCAATGCCAGACTCAAGATGATGCTCCCGAACGGGCCAAAGATTTCGGCGTGGACGACAACGAGACCGTGTTTGGGATCGAACGAATAACTCACAGGATAACCGCCGTCTCTTCGGGGATTTCGCCTGTGTATATCACGGCGGATCGCTTCAGACGCAGTGAAACCGCCTTACGGTATACTTCATCCCGATCCTTGCTGTGGTGAAGCACCTTACCGCCCAGGACTCTGAGTTCCTCATCGGTCTTTGGGTCCTCTATCGACACCCATTCGGACTCGAACTGTGATTCAATCTCTTCGATCGTCATTTCCACACTCATAGCAACCCCGCGAATTGTACCTCTCCCATGCTAACATAAACGACGACTCGATTCAAACGCGATTCACCGGTCGATGGGTCTTGCCGCCATATCCCGATTTGCGGTTTTCACGGTGCGTGGCAGCTTCGAATGATGTAGCCGCCGGACTTTTCTTCGGGCTCCAGCTCCAGGATGCCGCGTGCCTGGGCCTCCTCGAGCATCTGGCTGAACGAGCGGAAGCCGTAGTACGATTCGCTGAAGCCGGGTTTGCGCCGTTTCAACGTCTGCTTGATCATGGAGCCCCAGATCTTTTCGCCCTCGCCTCGCTCCTCGACCAGCGCCTCGTAGGTCTCGACGATCAGGTCCCACGCCTCCTGTTTCTTGTCCGCCGGGCTTTTGGCTGCCTTGGCGGTCGGACCGCGCGCGGGTTTGCGGCTCACATCGGTCGTCATTTCCTTCTTGCGGGGCGGCTGGCGCCGCACAAGATCATCGTAGTAGATGAACTCGTCGCAG
>DCUI01000249.1 GCA_002327785.1 Phycisphaerales bacterium UBA2218 | reverse complement strand
CACAGTTGTCCGTCTTGCCCGTGTGAGCTATGCAAGTACCTGGGCCTGAAGTTGAAGCCCTGTGGCAGGAAAGAGAGGCAGTAATGGCGAGTGTGGCGAAAGACGGCAAGTCCAAACGTGTTCAGTTCATCGACCCGGAAAGCGGGTGCCGGCGTGGGATCAGCCTGGGCCAGTGCCCTGCGAGGGTGGCCGAGACGATTGCCCGTCACGTCGAGGAACTCGTGTCGGCGAAGATCCGGGGGCACACCATCAGTTCGGCGACTTCCGCTTGGCTGAGCGATATCGGCAACAAACTCTATGAGCGGCTCGTCAAGGTCGATCTGGTCGAGGCCCGGCACAAGGCCCCGGCTGTGACTTTGGGGCAGTTCACCGCCGATTATATCGAGTCCCGGCGGGCGGACACCAAGCCCCGGACGATCATCAACCTGAGCGTGAGCCGTCGGGAGTTGGTCCGGTTCTTCGGAGAAGATCGGGCCATGGGGGAGATCACGAGCGGTCACGCCATTGAGTTCCGTTCGGCTATGCTGGGCCGTGGGTTGGCCGATAACACAGTCCGCCGACATTTGGGCCGGGCCCGCCAATTCTTCGCCGCAGCCATCGACAAGGGGCTTGTCCAGAAGAACCCGTTCTTCCATAAGCAGATCAAAGTTGCCGTCCGTGGCAATCCCGACCGTCGTCAGTTCATCTCCCGCGAGGTCATAGACCGCGTTCTGGCCGTATGCGAGGACGATCCACAATGGCAGGCAATCATCGCTCTGGCGAGGTACGGCGGGCTGCGGACACCCTCTGAGACGCGGGCCTTGCGGTGGTCGGATATCGACTGGGGGAACAATCTGATTACGGTTCGATGCCCGAAGCTTGAGCGTCTTGAGCGGCACGCCACGCGGACGATTCCTCTCTTTGCCGAGTTGCAACCGATCCTCCTGCGGGCCCATGCAGAGAGCCCGGAGGGGAACGATTTCGTCATCCATGGCAGGCTTCGGAAGGGGTGCGGGAACTGGCGAACCCAGTTCGAGCGGCTTATCCGGCGGTCCGGGCAAGAGCCGTGGGGCTGCCCGTTCCAGAATCTAAGGTCCAGTCGGGAAGTCGAATTGTCTGAGGTCTTCCCGTGGTTCACTGTCTGCTCATGGATGGGGCACAGCCGGGAGGTTGCGAGGGAGCATTACATGAGCGTTCCGGCCGAACACTTCGCCCGAGCGATCGCAGGCGAAATCGCACCTCCAAAAATCCGTGCAGAATCCGTGCAGTCAGTGCACGCAGAACCCTGCAAGACATCGCAGGACCAAGGGGGCGAAGATGGCAAAACCGCGTTTTGCGGCCAAAAAATGAGAGGGTGCGATACCTTGCGAACACAAGATATCGCACCCTATACCCCCAAGGGGAGTCGAACCCCTGTCTCCAGGATGAGAACCTGATATCCTAGGCCACTAGACGATGGGGGCACTGCGTCAGTAGCGGCGGTCGGATTCGAACCGACGACCCTGGGCTTATGAATCCCATGCTCTAACCAGCTGAGCTACACCGCCAGCATTCCTAAGTGTTGCAATCATAACGTCTTCCCGTACGGCCTGTCAACCCCGATTCGCCAGAATCATGGGCGCGTGCCAAATGTGTGCCAAAATGCGACGCCAAAGCTTTGGTTGTTACGGCCTTTGCCCGCTTCAGATGGTTCTCCCGGACGGCCAGGTAGAAATGGTGGGTCGTCTGGAAATCTGCATGTCCTGCCAGACAAATAACCTCATATTCTAAAAGGCCATGCAGCAGTCAGGTTGTCAGGCATGTACGCCGAAGGTCGTGGAATTCGCCGTGGTCGATGCTCGCCCAGAAGAGGATCTGCCCCCACTGCCGTGCGAAATGATTGACCGGATACTTGCCATGCTCCTCGGTCCACTTGCCCTGCTGACGGATTTCCTGAATGCGGTCACCGCCATGTGGGCACGAAGACATAGGGGTATCCTTCCGGCTGTTCCGAATGCCGCTTGATGAGCCTTTCGACAAGTACATCGGTCAGGGGCAATGTCCGCCTATCGGCGTCTTTGATGAACCCCTTCCATGTATGCTCCGTGTCCCCCTTGGGAGCTACTTCGACTGTCTGCTTCTCAAAATCGCTATCCCGCCACGAGATCCTGCTGCTCATCATCGGCGGCGTATTCGTCATCGAGCTGATGAGCGTCGTCCTGCAGGTGGGCTACCTCGAGTACACGCACGGCAAGCGGCTCTTCCGCTGCGCCCCGCTGCACCACCATTTCCACCTGGCCGGCTGGAGCGAGCCGCAGGTGGTCGTGCGATTCTGGCTCATGGCCGCCGCCTTCGCCGCCCTGGCCTTAGCCACGATCAAGCTCCGGTAGAACCGCCGTCGCACGGGCATCTTGCCCGTGTCCTTCCTCGTTGCCCCCCTCCAGCCTCCGGCCTGCGGTCTCCCGCCTGTTTCCCCCAAATCCCCCTTGCCTTCCGCCCAATTCGCTGCTACGATTGTCCCTGTGACAGGAGGCTCCCATGAATACAGAGGAAAGACTCTCGGCTCCCAACGGCATCTCGCCGTTCGAGCGAATCCGGCGCACAAATGTAACCGGAGCGGAATACTGGTCCAGCCGCGACTTCGCACAGGTGCTCGGATACTCGGACTACTGCAACTTCGGTCAGGTCATTCTGAAAGCTCGCGCGGCGTGCTTCAACAGCGGTCAGCGGATCGAAGACCATTTCGCTGAGATCACCGAAATGGTCCCCATCGGCGGCGGGGCCAAGGTCAGCAAGATGATTCACGAACTCGGTGGAACCGTGCCCGAGAAGTTTCCACCAAGCGAGATGGACACGATAGATACGTCACGGGAGGAACTATGATGAAGCTCAAGCGTCATACACACTGGCTCGAGTTCCACCCGGGCGGAGTTCCCGCCGGGATCATATTTGACGATCAGGTCAAGGACGCATGCGAACCTGCGGATATGTGTCCTAAAGATAAGGAAGACCTTCGGGATGAGATCGGTGCCGAATTTGCTTTCACTGGCCTTGCGGCTTATTTCGAGGGCTTCTGCAAGAACCACACGGCGGCAGTAATCAACATCTGTCCGCAACTTGTGCGTGAGTTGGTTGAGCGTGGACGCGAAATCAAGCTGCGTGCCGTCGACATCGTTGATTACGCAGAGGATCTTTCCACACAGTTGGGCTCCCTCGTTGTTGAGAAGATCGACTTTGGAACCGCAAAGGCAATCAACGGATTGTATAACGATTTGCTCGGAATCACGCCTCTCTCAAAGCGCGAGGCGGATCGGTTCCATGCCCTATTTGAAGATCGCCACCTGATTGTCCATCACGGGAATATTCTTACCCCAAGCTATGCGCGGGAACGGTTCGTACGTCGTGAGATTGGACGTTCTCGGATCTTTCTCGATTCCCTAGAGGTGACCCCTGCCCATGTTCGGACAGCGGCAAAGTTCCTTCATGATTTGTCCATGAAGCTACGTATTGAATCGCATCGCGCTCTGGCAAGATTCGTCAAAGTGAATCGGCTGCGCCTGCCTAAGCCAAATCGCGAAGCAGTCGAACTTCTGGCCGCTGGGGCGTAGAGGTGATGGAGTCGGCCCCAAGAATGCAAGTCAGGTAACAACTCCCACAACAAGAGCCAATTACGAAACTATATAGGCTCCGACTTGTCCCAAAGAGTCTCGGGTGCGATGTCAATGTTCCCCGGCCATATGACCGTGCCGTGGGCAACTGTTGCCTTCAAGAAGAGCGGCATATCCTTAAGCTTGGAAAGAGGTTTCTTGTCCAGCAGCGGCTTCATGTCAAAACGACGCCTTTGTCCATTTTTGAACACGATCAGCAAGGCATAGTCCTGCTCAGTCACGACACTGACCACGTCCAACAGTGTTTCCGTAGATCCTACCTCGTTCATTGCAGAGGGGCGATAAGGAATGTGCGGCTTGTGACTACGGTGGGGCTGTCGGATTTGGAAGTCTGATCTGGTGGCACCTGTCCGGTATGAAGTGGGAGAACCGGCCGGGGAAGTGGCACGGGAATCGTGTCCGTCGAAAGGACTTGGCAGGGCCAAGATGGCCCTGCGACTCATGGGCAAGATGCCCATGCTACGGCGGATCGAGTTCTCACGGATCGTAACGGTTGCTGATGTGGATTTGGACGTTCTTGCGGTAGGCGTCCTCGCCGTTGCGGGAGGCGAGGCGGTCCAGCCGCCACTGCGCCCAGAGGATCCTGATCGCGACGATCGCACAGCCGGCCCCGTCTCTCCTACCGTGACAAAAGGTCGTGACTGGGTACGGGTCGAGGGCAACGGCGCCGCCGGCTCGAACCGGCCTTGAATCGCGGTACAATGCCCGATAACATCGGCTTCGAAGGATGTGATAGCCTACGAAGCCGCCCTTCTGCCCTGTCACCTGCCACCGCGAAAGAATAATGTCGCGTGACGACAAAGAGCCCTTGACGCCATTGGCGCCGCACGTCATTCTATGTGGTTTATCGTGAGCGGGGGTAGCTCCCGCGCTCGGACAGAAAGGGAAATGTTCACTTATGCACAGGGCGCAACTATGGCAGAGACGTCTTCTCCCAGCGTAGGCAGTCCGATGGAAAAACCGGCATTGGTTCCGCCTGGTATTCTGTGGCCTTTCATCCTGCTGTGTTCGTTGTTCTTCGCGTGGGCCGTGCCGAACAACATGACGGACACCATGCTGGCGGCATTCAAGAGGATCATGACTCTGTCGGATGCGAAAACGGCATGGATACAGGTTGCCTGCTACCTCTTCGGTTATGGGTGCTTCGCGCTGCCTGGCGCCCTGTTCATCAAGAAGCACACCTACAAATCAGGCGTTCTCCTCGGGCTGGGCCTGTACGCCGCCGGGGCGATGCTGATCTATCCCACCGGATTGGCCGCCGGGATAAGTATGCATCTTTGTTTCATGCTGTTCCTGGTGTGCTTGGTGATTCTGTTCGCGGGACTCTCCGTTCTGGAAACCGCCGCGAACTCCTATGTCTGTGCCATCGGTTCGGAGCGAACCGCCACGTGGCGTCTCAACCTCGCTCAATCGTTCAATCCTTTCGGTGCGATTACGGGCGTGGTCGTGAGCCAGGTTTTCGTGCTCTCTCAGCTCAACGTGATGACGGCCGAGCAAAGAGAGAGGCTCCCCAAGGAACAACTGGAGGCGGTTCAGATGGGAGAGTTGAATGCAGTCACTATGGCGTATTTCGTCATCGGATTGATCATGGCCGGTCTGTTCCTGTCGATCTATTTGACGAGGATGCCCAATCTCAGAGAAGATGACAAGCGACTTGACCTGAAGAACACGTTTGGCCGACTCCTCAGAAATAGGAACTACGTTTGGGGTGTCATCGCCCAATTCTTCTACGTCGGGGCTCAGATTGCGGTATGGTCCTACATCATCAGGTATACCGTGAACCAGATGAACCTTGAGGAGGTCGTCCAGGCCCTGGGAGCCGGCGCGACGCCGGAGGATATCATCGAGAAGTTGCGCCATGTGGAGCCGGTTGCCGCCGGATTCTACAGGGTTTGTGAATGGCTCAGTCTCGACGAACTGCTGCCGCGAACGGCCGAGCAGGCGGGCGGCACCTACTACATTATGTCACTGATTCTGTTTGTCATGGGCCGTTTTGTCTGCACAGGCATCATGAAGTTTGTCAAACCTCGGACTCTGCTGGAAGTCCTGTCAGGGATCGCCGTGGCATGTTGCCTGATCACGATCTATGCGAAAGGCTTCGCCGGGGTCTACGCACTCATGGGAATCTCCTTCTGTATGTCCCTGATGTTCCCGACCATCTATGGCCTTGGAATCGCCGGCCTGAAGGACGATATGAAGGTGGGCGGCTCGGGCATGGTGATGGCCATCGCCGGGGCGGCCGTCTTGACTCAAGTCCAAGGCGTCGTCTCGGATGAGATCGGCAGCATCAAGGTCGCCTACTGGGTTCCCGCCGTGGCGTTCGTCGTCGTGGGATTCTACGGTGCCGTTGTGTGTAGAATACATGAATCTCGCCAGCCTTTGTCCGAGGCAAAATAGACTGGCAGGAGACGCAGCAGTCGGCAAACTCCCTTAGTATTCCGAAGCCCCTTCCGTCGGGAAGGGGCTCTTTTCTTTTTGGGGCCGAACGTGTTCGGCGGTGTGAGGGGGCAGGTCCCTGACACAATCGCAGGAAAGTGCAGGGTGCTGCCTGCGTCCTCCGCGAATTCCCCTCGTCACGGGTGGAAATCGCCGGCCGCCTTGGGTTAATAGAGCAGCTTATCGGTCTCGACGCCCGAATCGACAGTCACGCACGGGACGCTGCGGGCGCCAACCTTTTCAACGGCCGGAACGAGGGCTTTGTGGTTGCGGGGGGCCAGGATGATGCCACCGCCGTTCTAACGAGGCTCCAAGGATAACTGTCTTCGAGAGAACCTGCAACGTTGTCTGAACAGGGATTTCTCTTTTCGCTACAGGTTCTTATAATGATTGCTATGAAACATCCACTTGAGAAACTGACGGACGCAGAACTCTTGCAGCGCTATTCCGGGGGCGACGAGGCCGCGTTCCAGGAGATCGTGAGTCGGTACAAGAACAGCCTCTATGCGTTCCTCAAGCAGTTCCTGAATCAGTCAGACCTTGTGGATGACGTCTTCCAGGAAACTTTTCTTCAATTGTTCACGAGCCGCAAGAGCTTCGACCCGAGCCGGCCGCTGCGGCCGTGGCTGTTCACGATTGCGGCCAACAAGGCCAAAGACGCCCTGCGCAAGAGCCAGCGAACCGCCGCCGTGCCCATCGGCACGCTCACCGAATCCGAGGAGATGAGCTTCGACGAGATGCTCAATGCCCTAAGTTCTGATACCGCCGTGCCTTATGATGACGTCGAACGGGGCGAGACCGTCGCTCGCGTCAATGAGGTGATCGCAAACATGCCCGATAACCTGCGAGAGATCCTGGCATTGGCCTACTTCAACCAATTTTCATACAAACAAATGGCCGAGATTCTCAGTATACCTATTGGGACTGTGAAAAGTAGGTTGCATGCTGCCGTGGCTCGCTTCGCCAAGGACTGGAAAGCAGCAGTTGGGAGTAGAAAGGTCAAATGACGACGCTGAGTGACCGCCAGAGGCAATTGCTGTTTGATTACTCTTTGGGTCTGATATCTGAACGTGAAACTGAGGAGGTCGAGGCCCTGATCGAGTCGAGCGAGGAAGCGGCTGAGTTGTACCAATCCTTTCACAATGCGCTGGCGCCGCTGGAAAATGTGGAGTTGGAGCCGTGTCCTGATGATCTGATGGAGCGGCTTTTCGCCCGCCTGCGAGAGGCGGCAGAATCCGGCAGTGACCGCCTGGAGCAGTTGCTGGCTGCCGAGCAGTCGGGCAGACGGCCGATTCGAATTCCCCTGTGGCGCAATTGGAGTGAAGTTGCCGTTGCGGCTGCCGCAGTTGTGTTGTTTGTAGGCATCCTGTTCCCGGCCATAACCCAAATGCGGGCCCGATACCACCAGGCCCAGTGTGCCGCGAATTTGAGCAACATTTACGGCGGGCTTCGCAACTATGTCTCCGACCATGATGGCCTGTTGCCGGCCGCCGCCGTGATGCCCGGATCGCCCTGGTGGAAGGTAGGCTATCCGGGCCAGGAGAACTACTCGAATACACGGCAGGTCTGGCTGCTTCCCAGGCATGGCTACGTGGACCCGAGCCGATTTCTCTGCACCGGCAGGCGGGAAGGACGCGCGCTCACGTTCGAGGGCTTCAGCGTCCGGGAGTTCTCCGACTTCCCAAGCCGGGCCTATATCCACTACAGTGTGCGCATCCGCTGCTCGACCTCCAACGACCGCGACCTGACGCAGAGGCGAGTCCTCATGGCGGACCGCAACCCGCTTTCCGAGAGGCTCCCATCGGATCTCGCCGAGTCGCCCAAGCTCAGGCTGTGCGACGAGTTGATGACATCCAACAGTCATAACCACGGAGGGCAGGGCCAGAACGTCCTGCTCTACGACGGGTCGGTCGAGTTTGCCCGAGGGCGCCGCGTCCGCATCTTCGACGACGATATCTACCTCATCGAGGACATGTGCTGTGGCACGGAGATCCACGGCGACGAAGTCCCCACGAGCGAACAGGACATCTTCCTCGTGCCGTAGGACAGAGGTGTCCGGCGAAGTACACCTGCCACGTCATAAGAAGGCTACAAGGTCAATTCTCAGGAATCAGTTCCCACCACAGTCTTGGATAGTCCTTGCCTTCGTCGATCCACCAGATGTCCTCCATCCCATTGGCCGTCTCGCCCACGAAGTCCCAGCCGGCATCAAGGAACGTGCTCGCCGTCTGCATCTCGACGGTGGCCTTGTCCTGCTGTCCGCCGCCTCGCGTGGCCTGAACAGGACCTGGGCAGATCACCCGGCGTGGGGCAGGGTCATCCCAGGTCCTGGAGCAGGCGAGACATCGCCACAGCCCGGACCCTGTTCGCCAAGGCGAACGTTCGGTCCCCGGCGTGGATCACGTCGAGCCGATCCAGACGCAGATCGCGCAAGGCGTGCCGCATGGAAGTGGTCAGACTCGGAGCCACGGTCCGCTTGACCTCAAATCCCAGTCGCTGCCGACCCCGAACCAGCAACAAGTCCAGTTCCGCGCCAGCATGGGTTGCCCAGAAGAAACACTCCTGCCGATCAGCGTTCAGTCGCCGGATGACCTGTTCCAGCACCCATCCTTCCCAAGAGGCCCCCACTTTGGGATGCGCCTCTACATCCGCCTGGACGCGCAAATTCAGCAGCGTATGGAACAAGCCGCTGTCGGCGATGTAGACCTTGGGCGATTTCACTTGTCGCTTGGCGACATTCTCGTGCCAGGGGGGGAGCTGTCGCACCACCATGGCCGACGTGAGCCGGTCCAGATAGTGACGCACCGTGGTGTCGGCCACGCCGAAGGACCGCGCAAACTCCGAGGCATTCCAGATTTGGCCGTGGTAATGGGCCAGCATGGTCCAAAACCTCCGCATGGCCGTTGCGTTGACGCCCAGACCCAATTGGGGCATGTCCCGTTCGAGGAACGTTCGGATGAAGCCCTGTCGCCACTCGTGACTTTCTGCCGCCGACCGGGCCAGGAATGATCGCGGCAGCCCGCCCCGCATCCACAATCGCGACTGATTCGCGACGCCGACCTCCTCCAGGGAGAAACCGCTGACCTCATGGTAGGCGATGCGTCCCGCCAAGCTCTCGGAGCTCTGACGCAGCAGTTCCGGCGATGCGCTGCCCAGGACAAGGAACCTCGCCGGTCTGCGAGGCCTGTCCACCAGGACCCGCAGGATGGTGAACAGGTTGGGAATCCGCTGGACCTCATCGATGACGACCAGTCCGCGCAGGGGCTTCAAGGCCAGCATGGGGTCCGCCAGGCGGGCCTGGTCCTCGGGATTCTCCAGATCGAAGTACTCGACGTGCGCGGGCCAACCCTGTGCAAGACCACGGGCCAGCGTTGTCTTACCGACCTGCCTGGCGCCGATGAGGCCCACCACCCGATGCCGCCGCAGAAGCGTCCGCAAGGTGGCGATCTCTTTGCTACGTTCGATCATGCCCAGGAGTCTACCTTGAAATATCGGTCGTGGCAACCGAATTTTCAAGGAAAAGCGAGAGGTTGCCGTGGGCGATTCCGGGGCCGTATCCCGAATCCGCGACCTCTGGACCATGCCTCGTGGTCCGTTGCCGCCACAAATCATCAATAATCAGTCATCGATCATCAATGGCAGGGGCTTCCCACCACAGGCGTGGATAGTCCTTGCCTTCGTTGATCCACCAGATGTCCTCCGTGCCATTGTCCGTCTCGCCCACGAAGTCCCAGCCGGTATCCAGAAACGTCTTGGCCGTCTGCATCTCGGCGGTAGTCTTGCCCGTCTCACCATCGCTCCCAGTCTGGCCTGAGGTCTGCTTGTCCCAGAAGCTCGAACTGCTATCCCCCAAACCCCAATGAGTCGACTCATCATGACCCACGAGACCGCCCACTTCGGAACTGCCGCTGACCGCGCCGGTGCTGTAGCACTGCATTACGATGCCGTTCTTGTGGCCCACGAGCCCGCCGACATGTCCCTCTCCACTCACCTCGCCCATGCTGTAGCACTGCATTATGCCGCCGCCGGCGGTGTAGCCCACCAGTCCGCCGACATAACTCCCGCCGCTGACCGTGCTTGAACTGTAGCACTGGGCCACTGTGCCCCAGTTGGAACCCACCAATCCCCCAGTTTCGAACCCACCATAGATCGCGCCGGTGCTGTAGCACTGGGTCACTGTGCCGAAGTTAAAGCCCGCCAATACACCAAGAACTGACCCACCATAGACCGTGCCGGTGCTGTAGCAATGGCTCACTGTGCCACAATTGCACCCCGCCAATACGCCAACATAACCATAGGAACCCGTTATGTTGGCATCAACTACGCCCAAGTTCTTGACTTCTGCCTGGTTTTCCAATCCGCTGAACAAACCCATGTAGTTGTTGCCCATCGCCGTCAGACTCGAAATAATGTGACCATTCCCATCAAAGACACCGGCAAAAGGATACCCCTGAAGCCAAAATCTCCTGCGTGCTAACCCCGTGGTTTGGAGTGAACAGCAGCCGATGATGTTGAACTCTGGCCGTCCATCCAAGCCGTCAAAGGCGGACAGATCAATATCGGCCATGAGCTTGAAGTGCTTGTCGAATTCACATGGGAATAGTCCAACCATGTTCAGTTCTTCAGCAGTGTATATAAGAAACGGATCACTTTCTTCTCCTGTGCCCATTAAGAAATGCGTCAGAGACAGAGATGAGATGGCCTCGCCCGACTGGTCTTCCCACCATAGTCTCGGATAGTCCTTGCCCTCATCGATCGTCCAAACACCCTCATTGCCGCATGTGCCCCAGACTCGGAATGTCCTGGGCGTCTGCATCTCGGCTGTCGTTTTGCCCGTGCCGCCCGCACTTGTGGCTTGGCCTGATGTCTCGATGTCCCAGAAACTGTAATAACTCACTACCCCTTCCCCATTCAACCCCACGAGGCCGCCAATATTCTTGCCAGAGCCGTTCACTCTACCCGTGCTGTAGCAGTGGGAGACAACGCCAGCAACATCGCCACCGACGTCCCAGTGAAGATAGACATTGTTACCAACCAATCCACCAACAGCAGCTTCTTCAGAAATGAATGTGCCCGTGATGTAGCGATGGGTAACTGTGCCCGTGCTGTAGCACTGGGTCACTCTGCCCAAGTTGTACCCTGCCAATCCGCCGAGATCACCACCACCACTGACCGTACCGGTACTGTAGCACTGGCTCACTCTCCCCTCATTATGGCCTACCAATCCACCGAGAGTACCACCACCACTGACCGTACCGGCACTGTAGCACTGGGTCACTGTACCGTTGTATGATGTGCTGTACCCCACCAGCCCGCCGACTTTGATGAATCCGTTGACTGAGCCAGTACTGTAGCTTGTCGTGATACTTCCTGAGCTGAAACCCACAAGGGCGCCAACATAACCGCCAGTTCCGTTGACATCTACTGCTTCGAGGCCCAGATCGGAGACCCTTGCTTCAAAGCCTAACTGCCCGAAAAGGCCGACATAGTCTTTACCCGCGATCGTTAGATGGGAGATTGTGTGCCCGTTGCCGTCGAAGACGCCGGTGAAGCGAGTCCCCTGGAACTCAGAGTATTGATCATTTAGCTCTGTATCCGGCGCAATGACAGCCCTGTCAAAGACCTTTCGGCCGGGGAGGTTGGGGTCCAGGTCGATGTCGGCGGTCAGGATGAAGTGCTTGCCGTAGTCTTCGGGAGTCTCGCCGAGGGCGATCAGATCAGCGGCCGTGGCGATCTGGTACGGATCGTTCGGCTCTCCCGTCCCGCCGCTGTATTTCTCCCACGAGAGGCGCGGATAACCCACGCCTTCGACTATCTTCCATATATCCTCGGTCCCATTGGCCGTCTCGCCCACGAAGTCCCAGCCGGCATCGAGGAACGTGCTGGCCGTCTGCATTTCGGTCGTGGTCTTGCCTGTGCCACCCGCGCTCGTGGCTTGGCCGGAGGTCTGGGTGTCCCAAAAGCTCGAACCGATGCTCTCATGCCAGGCAAAGTCTTCGTAGCCCACGAGGCCACCGACATGGTCAGTTCCTGTGACCGAGCCCCTGCTGTAACTCATGACGATGCTGCTATCACGGTTGCGACCCACGAGACCCCCAACATAGTCCGTCCCGCTGACGGAACCGCTGCCGTGGCAATTGCTGACACTGGCTTCGTTGTTGGAGCCCACGAGGCCGCCGACTGAAGAGCTGCCACAGACCGTGCCTGTGCTGTACGACTGCTTCACCGCACCAACCTCGTTAAGTCCCACCAGCCCGCCGACAACCTCATTGCCGTTGACCGCAGCAGTGCTGTAGCAATTGGTCACCTCATGCTGGGGGAGAGGCTCATCGCCGAGGATACAAGTCCAAAAACCGTTCTGTCCGACGAGGCCACCTACCATGTCGTTGCCGACGACCGCGCCATCGCTCCAGCTCTGCATCACAGGTCCACCGCCGTTGAACCCTATCAGCCCCCCTACGCACATCCCGCCGTTCACCGTGCCTGTGGCATGGCAGCTCCTCACAGCGCCGTAGTCGCTGTTCAATCCTGCCAAGCTGCCGATATACTTGCCTGAGCCGATTACATTGACGTCAACGAAACCAAGGTTTTTAACCTCGCAGTTACGCGCATTCCAGAAACCCACTTGCCCGAACAGGCCCAGACAACTTCCACCGGTGATCGTCAGATGCTGAATCGTATGACCAGCGCCGTCAAAGACACCGGTGAAAGCAATGCCTTCGAACCACTCGGTTGCGCCATTGGTGTCCGGTGCAATGACAGCCCTGTCGAATACCTTTCGGCCGGGGAGGTTGGGGT
>DCUI01000037.1 GCA_002327785.1 Phycisphaerales bacterium UBA2218 | reverse complement strand
AGTTAATATATTGACGGACCCTAAGGGCAGCCCCAGTCCAAACCAGTTCGGACCGCGTTGGGGATGGCGGCGCGGATCTGGTCGAGCGAGTAACCACTCTCGGGCATGCCGAACTCGCCAATATAGACGTTGCGATCGCCAAAGTCGGCACTGTCCGGCGTGTGGGCTGCGATGAAATCGAGCGCCTGACGCAAGACATTCGGATCCGTGTAGTGCTCGGTCGCCGAGTCCCAAGCCGAGTAGGAAACGAGGTCCAGGTGCGTGTGCGGGAGGACCTTGTTGACCATGTTGGGGAAGTCCTCGCGCATCGATTGAACCACGCGATTGACCTCGGTGGCATGGTAGACGTGAACACCCTGCTGGCCCACCTCCTCGCGGGCCTGGTTGACGCCGGCCTGACGGGCATTGAGCCATTCGACCATGCTCTGGAGGGCGGGTTCCGTCGGCTTGGCGTTGGCGTCGAAGTTGCCGCGGACCATCCAGTCGCCCTCCCAGTGCTGCAGGACGAAGGTCTTGCCCGTGCCCTTGTACGCCGTCAGCAGATGCTTGGCCAGCTTATAGAACTGCCGCTGTTCGTCCCCTTTCTGCTCGTCGGTGATTCCGCTGCGCCAGTAGGCATCGTCACGACCCAGGGCGGTGACCACCATGATGTAGGTCGTGAACGGCTTGTGGAACAGTTCCCTGTAATACGGCGTCCGCGCCCCCTCGACGAGCGAATCGGCCTTCGGCCACTGCGAGTTGTACGGATAGACGCCATTCGGGTGCTCGTGGCGTTTGCCGTAGAACCAGACCTTGATCACTCGCGAGCCCAAATCGAGAATCTGGTCGGCCCCTTCGTTGAGAAAGTCCTTGTCCGTCAGGTGGTATCGCCCCGCCACATGGACGACACCCACGGTATCGCGGACATCTCTGGCCGACTGACCATGCACAGCACAGATGCAAGTGAAAGTCAGAACCGCCATCAACACGAAGGTTTTCATCGTCATCGGAGTACCTCACGACAAGTAGGGAAGACAGCACCAGGCTCGTTCGTAAAAGATATGGAACGACCGGCTCTCGCCTGGTACGACAAGTTGTCAGGCGTGCCGGAAGGATTCGGCACTATCGCGGATTACTCTCGGCGATAGCAGAGCTGGGCATCCACCCTTATGGATCAGGAGAGCCGATCCTGAAAACAAATATAGCACACGTCGCGATGGACACCTATAAGAATCAAGATCAGGTCGCCTGGGTTCATCCGGACACCGGAGAGAGAGAAACAGGGGTCAGGTAGTTGCAGGGATCTGGCCGAGGATGTGCAACAGGTGCGCTTTGATCCAGGAATTGGCGATGAGCGCGAGGGGTTGAACCGTCTGCATTTGCCGTTCCCTCGTCAAGTTGAAAGCGAACAATCCGACCAACTGCAAGAACACCGTGACGGGATGCACCGAATGACCTTCGCTCCACTGCACATGCCAGCCCGAATTCGCCGACACGCGCCGCCTCCCAAGACGGAGGCGAGAGGGCCGCGGAACGACTTCAACGTCCCTCTATAATTGCCCGATGTTGCACGAATTTGTCGAAAAATCTGTGCAAGAGAACTGTGCAAAAACCGCGTAAGTGTTTGGTGGCCAACAAATAAAAAAAATCTCGCACGGAGGGCGTTTTACCTTTTCAGATGTTGCACGAATTTTGCTATTCCTACCCAAACCAAGGGGATTTACCACAGAGCACACCGAGGGCACGGAGATTGAGGGAATAGAAGGTGAGAGGGTAAGAAGGTGAGAAGGTGGGCGTGGAACCGGTCTGAACCCGCTCGGGCCACGAGTCACAGGCCACGAGCCACGAACTCGAGATACGAACGACGAGATACGAGAGACAATTCCGCACCGCAGAGGACCTGAGGACACGGAGAAGAAGGCCGGAGAGGGATCGTATCTCGCCAAGCCGCAAAGAACGCCAAGGAGAGGACATGATCGCACTGGGCGTCGCGCCGAAGCTTTGGACAAAGCCGACCGGCCAACCATAGACAGCTACCGAGCATAGGTCTATACAATCCTCGCAGTGCAGTCGCGTACACCTCCTTGCAGATGAAAGTGAAGGGATGTGTTTCGACGTCACTTTTTCGGGTTGCGTGTGCTCCGGATGCCAATTACTATGATGGTTGATGGCCAGGCGAAAGAACACAGATAATAGTAGTAGTATAGTTGAGGTCGGCAGGTCTGTCGTGCTCACGGAGATAGACGCTCTATCGTACATCGAGAAGGCACAGAAGACATTCAGTAGGGCCACTTCACGAGCGGAACGCTCGGCAATCGGACAATTCCTGACGCCCGCCCCAATTGCGAGATTCATGGCCTCGCTGTTCAAGAGGAATGGGGCAGTCGTGCGTGTTCTGGATCCCGGTGCCGGGACCGGCCTACTTTTCGCGATTCTGACGGAGCACTTGATTTCCAGGTCTCGTCGTCCTGAGTCCGTCGAGGTTGTAGCCTATGAGACGGATCGAAATATCCTGCCACATCTGGAGACCACGATCGGCGTGTGCCGAGAGTTGTGTGCGCAAGCGGGCGTGGCCTTCCGGGGAATCGTACGCCAAGAAGACTTCATTTCTGCGGCGGCATCCCAGCTTCGTGATAACCTGTTTGCGACGATGCAGGACAGTTTCACCCATGCGATCCTCAACCCCCCTTACAAGAAGATCAACGCAGAGACACCGACGCGCCGGATACTGAGTTCGGCCGGCCTGGAGACATCGAATCTCTACGCCGCATTTACGTGGTTGGCTGCGTGCCTGACCCGGCCAGGCGGCGAAATCGTCGCCATCACACCGCGCAGCTTCTGCAACGGCCCCTACTTCCGTCGGTTTCGCAAGGCTCTTTTGGGACTTGTCGATCTTCGACACATCCACATGTTCGAATCAAGAAGAGAAGCGTTTGCCGAGGATCGCGTTTTGCAGGAGAATGTTATCTTCCACGGTATCCGAGGCGAGCCTCAGGAAACGACTGTCAAGATATCCGTGTCCAGGGGGCCTCTTTTCAGCAAGATGCATGTGCGAGAAGTACCTTTCCAGGAGGTTGTGATTCCGGGCGACTTGGATGCATTCATCCATTTGACGGAGGGTGATGACGGCCTGCAGGTGATGGAGTGCATGTCGCGATTCAGTTCGACGTTGACAGATTTGGGCTTGGAGGTGTCGACCGGCCGCGTGGTTGATTTCCGCGCCCGTGAACTCCTCCGACAGAATCCTGAACCTGGCACCGCACCCCTTATCTATCCATGCCACTTTGAAGGTGGATTCGTACACTGGCCGCTCAGCGGCGGAAAGAAACCGGGTGCAATCGTCCTGTCCGAACAGACGAAAGACCTGCTTGTTCCCGCCGGCTACTATGTTCTCACGAAACGATTCACGGCGAAAGAGGAACGCCGGAGGATTGCGGGTGCGATCTACGACCCAACACGGATTGACACCCCGTGGGTTGGGTTTGAGAATCACCTCAACTATTTCCATTCAAGAGGATCAGGACTGCCCGGAGACTTGGCACGAGGACTGACCATCTTCTTGAATTCATCCTTGTTTGATCGGTATTTCCGTTTGTTCAGTGGCCACACGCAGGTGAACGCCACGGACCTGCGCAGGATGCGATACCCTTCCGTAGAGCAGTTGCTGCAGCTTGGCCGGGAGATGGATACCAGCCTTCCGGATCAGGAAAGAATAGACGCCGCGTTGGAAAGGTTGCGGAGCGAGAATGGGTAAACATCCCAATGCCGCGATTACGGGGAGGATTCAGGAAGCTCTTGGTGTTCTCAAAGCATTAGGGCTGCCCGGGGCGCAGTTGAATGAACGCTCCGCCTTGACCCTTCTTTCATTGCTCGATCTGAAGCCGAGGGAGCCGTGGGCGGATGCTCACGCTCCCTTGATGGGCATCACTCCGATGATGGAATTCTTTGCCCGTCATTACGGCAAACGATATGCTCCCAATACTCGCGAGACGGTTCGCCGGCAGACCGTTCATCAGTTCGTGCAGGCGCGCCTGGTCGTGGCGAATCCGGACCTGCCGACAAGGCCAACAAACAGCCCGAAGGCTGTTTACCAAATCGAACCTTCTGCATTGAGACTCCTCCGCGTATTCGGGACCCCAGAGTGGCCCGCGCGGTTGTCAGAGTATCTGGCATCAGCGGGTAGTCTCAAACACCTCTATGCACGCGAGAGAGAGGTAACGCGGATTCCCGTGACGCTCCAATGTGGAGCCAGTATCCGGCTGTCGCCGGGCGGCCATAACGTTCTGGTCAAGAGGATACTGGATGAATTCTGCCCCATATTCACGCCAGGGGCGCAAGTCCTCTACGTGGGCGACACCGAGCAAAAGTGGGCGTACTTCGACTCTGACTCCCTTGGCGCACTGGGTGTGGAGATCGAGGAACACGGCAAGATGCCTGACGTGGTCGTCCATCTCGCCTCTAAGAACTGGCTGGTGTTGATCGAAGCGGTGACGAGCCATGGTCCGGTCAATCCGAAACGCAGACAGGAACTGAGCGAGCTGTTCGCCCGCTCCACTGCTGGAATCGTGTATGTGACCGCATTCCTCGATCGGCGAACAATGACCAGATATCTGGATGAGATCTCTTGGGAAACGGAAGTCTGGATTGCGGAATCCCCGACCCATCTGATTCACTTCAATGGTGAGCGTTTCCTCGGACCATACGAGTAGAACGTAGACCGACGGAGCTTTGAAGGGCGCATTTGGTGCCGAGACGTTGGATGTCTACCCGAACGGGACCGTATACTGCTCCAGCAGACCGAAGTGCGTCCCGGAATGCCATATCGGCGGGTATCAAGTCATCGAGAAGAGGACCTATGACTGAGACGACGGTGCAGGAACCACTGGGGCTGCCCGGTGGGACCATCCGCACCATGCTGATCGGCGGTTTTGCGGTCTGCGCCGCGATCCTCTACTCGCGAGGCCAGCTCGGCTCGCCGGCCTGGTCGCAGGCTACTTCTTTTCGCGCTTCTTCACCCCGTTGGCCGGCGGACCGCTGAGCGGCCTGATCGGCCACGCCAAGGGCTTGATCGTGCTGGCCACAACGGTAGTGCTTGCCCTCTTGCTTCTGGGCGGCAGCCATGACGAGCACGCTCGTCTGGGTCTGAGTTTGGCCTGCATCATCAGCTTCTACTTCGGCTCCCGCTCCTGAACCATGTTCCCGGGTCGAGACGGAGCCCTGTAGGGTGCGTACCACGCACCAATTGGCCGTCCCGAGGGAGTGAAAGAAGATGGTGCGTAATACGCACCCTACGAAGACTGCGGTCCCGGCGTCCCTGCGTGAGAATCGTCGGCGCCCCTCGCAGTTTCGATCCCCCCTTCCCACTTCAAACTTGACACTTCTGTACGCCTCTTCCCGGCGTCCCTACGAACTTCCTTGACGGGTGGCGAGCGACGGCGGACAATGCAGGCACGTGATCGAGCAGGGATTCTTGTTGAGAGGGTCGAATTATGTGGGCACGAGTATTCTGCGTGATTGTCGTGGTGTGCGGATTTACGTCTTGCGTCTGGGCTGAGGATTACCTGAACGCGGCGTATGGCGAGACGCTGCCGGGATCGAGCGAGCAGGTCGGCGTGTGGTGGGCGTCTTCCGGGTGGAAGATCGGCCGGGATTGCGCCGTGCCACAGGCCAAAGGCGAAGCGCTCACGATCCGGGCGGCGAAGAACGAGGCCGAGGCAGCACAGTTGGTGATCCGGCCGAAGGCCGCCATCCAGGGATTGACCATCACACCGGGAGCCTTGAGCGGGCCGGCGGGCACAACGATGCCCGCGGCATGCGTCGAGGTCCTGGAGGTGCGGTACGTCAACGTGACGCAGACCTCGGACAGGAGTTCCGTGGCGGGGTACTGGCCCGATCCCCTGCCGCCGATAGAGAAGCCTGTGAGCCTGGAGGCAGGCAAGAACCAGCCGTTCTGGGTCCGCGTCCGCGTCCCGCGTGACGCCCGGGCCGGCGTATACAACGGCCGGATCGATCTGGCGGCGGATGGATTCAGCATCGCCGTGCCGATCAGGGTCGAGGTTTACGACTTCGAGCTGCCGAATCGGATGACGTGCGTGACTGCGTTCGGATTCAGCGACGACCTAGCCTATCGCTACCAGGGCGTCACTGATCCGCAGCAGAAGCGCCAGGTCCTGGAGAAGTACTGGGCGAATTACAGCACCCACCACATCTCGACGTATGACCTCGCCCCGCTGGACCCGATCAAGGTGACGTGGCCCGACGTCAGGCCGCCCAGGCCGAAGTGGCTGGGCGGACGAACGGTCACGAACGAGAAGCACGGCGGCGAACGGGCATTGCTCATCTTCGACGACCGCGCCGATCTGAATGTGACCGCGACGTACGAGCCGCTCGTGCCGATCCCCCAGGGCGGGTTGCGGCTGCAATTCTGGTATCGCACCGCCGTGCCGGAGCAGATGTTCCTCGTGACCTTGAACCATCACGACGAATCGGGCAAGTGGATCTCCGGCGGCAATAACGACATCGCCCTCGACGGCAGCGGGCAGTGGCAGGAATTCGACCGCGTCCTCAAGGAGTTCCCGAGCGGCGCCCGGTCCGTCCAGCTCCACCTGCGTGCCGCCGCCTGGACCGACGACGGCGAGAAGACCGGCCTGGTCTGGTTCGACGATGTCTCGTTGACCGACGCCGGCACAGGCAAGGAACTGCTCGAAGACGGCGGATTCGAGCCGCCG
>DCUI01000004.1 GCA_002327785.1 Phycisphaerales bacterium UBA2218 | reverse complement strand
TGTGGGCACGTAGGGCCTTGGGTTTGATGAATCTAGAGGCCACTGGGGCCTTCGATCTTGGTGACAATCGCCTTATACAGCTTCACCGTACGAGAGCCAATTGCCTTACGGGCGTCTGGACTGTCGACGATCTCGCCCTTCGCTTCTCGCGTGACATCCTCAACCATAGCGGCAATGACCGCCCCGGTCTTGGACATCTCCTTGGGGTTCCCGAGCTTGTCGAGAACGTGCGCTAAGCGCATGTCTGTGACCCATTCGTTCGCGATAGCCTCTGCGGAGGCCAGGGCGGCCTGCTTCTCAGCATCGACCGCGGGCTGAGTCGCACGCTCGCAGAATTCGGCGGCCTTGTGCTTGGCGATGACTCGGCCTGAATCGAGGTAAGGGCGGCGCATCTCCGCCAGGGGACGAAGCACCACCCCTTCCCGCTTCTTCCATGTGGCGGGATCATCCCGGTTAGCGCACCCGTTTCTGAACGCCTGTTCGCTGGGGGCATCGCGCTGGGCGTCCAGAGTCGCCAGGTCTGTTGCGACCTTGACATAATGGACAAATTCCAGACCGAGCTTCTTGGCGATGTCTTCCGCGTCCGGAACGCTAAGGAAGCATGTGTTGATAGCGACATCGAACGCCACAAACCGGAGGGCATCGCCATACGTAGCTTTCATGCCTTGGCACTTCCCGCCGTATACTTCGCCGTACACGGTCACCTTCGAGTGACCAAGGGCGATAAATGCGGCAGTCAATGCGGGTTGGTCAAAGATCTCGGCAAAGGAAACGGCCTTGACGCCGCCTGCGAACAAGGACAAGACCCCGTCCGTCCAGGCAACGTGGGCGCTGGACCCATGGATCTTCTCCATGGCGTAGCACTCCCGGAACATCAGGATGTCCTGGTTCTTGTACAAATTCTCAATGTGTAAATATCCCATAGTCTCCTTTCTATTCAGGGTCCACAGCGATAGCGAAGGCCTCCGCCCGAACTGACGCGGACGCCCGACATACTGCCGAGTCATAGTCCGTTAACTCGTACAGCATGCAATAATACCACTTCTCTTCAGCGGACATTCTTCCGTCTTGCCGAATGAAAGCCCGCGCTTCCGCTTCGTGCATGGCGTTCAGGTCAGTCAGGTAGTGTGGGAGGTCTTCGGGACCTCTCTTATAGTGCCCGTCCTCGAACAGGACCAGGCCCTCGGGGGTCCGTTCCCAGCCACAGAGGAGGGCAACCTTCTCCCGCCTCTGGGCAGCCGACATCGCGGCCCATAATTTTCGTGTCATGCGGCCTCGCTTTCCACATACTTCTCGTTGTAGATGGTCGCCCGAGGATGCCGCTTCTTCAGCTCAGCAATCTGCTCCGACTTCGGAGTTGACGACATGAACCTCAAGGCGCGGTAGCAGTCTGACGGGCGCCCTTCAGGCCGCCACACCATATACTTCCGGCACATGCGGCGGGTCCGTTCCTCAACGACAGCGGTAACCAGAAGGGCAGCGATGATATCTTCGGCTGTCACCTTGTCTTCGTCGTTCGCCGTTGTGGCATAATACGTCTTGTTGTAGGCCCCGCTGTCATAGTTGTCCTGGTAGCTGCCATACGCGGCGTCACCGCGCCAGTCGCTCCAGAAGCCCAGACTTCTCCTGGCCGCTTCGGCGTCCATGAGGTCCGCTTCAGCACCAGACACAAACTCGACGCTGGACTCTTCTTCTGTGGCAGTGTATATGGCGATGACTTTGCCAGCCCGCAGGATTTCGGCCTTCGCGGCTGCCGCTATGCCAGGTAGGAAAGTCACTACCTTGGCGGTGTAGACAACCTCTTTCACGCCGCCGCGATAGGTGCCGTTTGAGGCGTTGTAACTTCTGTGCTTGGACATTGGCTCCCTTTAAGCTTTTTGATGGCAAGCTTGCGGACTACCCGCTCGCCTTGCTCATGGTTTCGTATCTTCACATGACTCTTGGTTTCAGCCAAGGCCCTGGCGATAAGCCGGTTCATCTTCTCCCGGACATCCAGCTGGGATGTCGGAGGACTGTAGATGGGCAGGGACAAGGATCCCACCCGCATGCTTGCGGCTCCTGTGGCGCTGAGGAACTGACGCAGACGCTCCTTGGCGTCCCGCGCGTCGTCCTCCGCCGTTCTGTCAAGAAAATTCTCGTACATGCTACTCCTTAGCTACAAAGCATACAGTTGTTGTGCCTGAACCATACTCGATAAGGGTCGATCTATGATACCAGGCGCCCGACTCGGCCATTGTGATGCAGGCGAAGGTCATTGCGCCCAGCCCCGTGGCCGAGGAGGAGAGCAGGACCCCCGCGTAGTATCCATTGGTTACCGGAATGTCGATTGATTCGACGTTAAGCTCTGCCGTCGGGAGAAGCTTTGCGGACCGCCCCTCCGCGTGCCTTCTGGCCTCGTCGGAAGACTTGAAGATTCTGAATTCCATTGTTCTTCGTCCTGTTGATCCCGCCGCGAGGGGCGATGATCGGTTTCGTGTTGGTCGCCATACTTGTCGGCTCGTCGTGACTTGCTCATACGTGCCTTGTCTAGAGGATTTTACATCCATTTGGGTTTCCGTCATTAATGATCTGCACAACTGCCGCCGCCCGATTTACATATGCGTAGCACTCCCGGGGGCTTCTATAAGAAATGGCCGGGCGCTCTGAGTCCCTGTCGGGGTGGCTTCCTTTGAGGAACACCGCATCGTCGAACAGCTCGGGGTACATGAAGGCGCACACCCGCATTGAGGGCCGGTCAATTCCTCCATTGCCCTTAGCGACCAGCCCACTGGCATCCGGGTCCCCAATGACATTCTGTTTCCGTATCGTCATCTGCACGATAGTTCGACGGTCGCCGCCAACCGCTAGCTTAATCGACAGTTTCACGGCACCCCCTTCCATGTTACCGCCTCTGCGGAACCAGTGGCGGCGATTACTACCGCCGCCGACTGGTTAGCTATCCTATAGACCTCCCGGCGAGCGCCGCGGAATGGTTCGGCGTCCCCATCGAGGTGGCTCTTTCCCGGCAGGTACAAGGTGCGTCGGCCAACTTGCCGCATATCCATGCTGGTCAAGGTTACTCCGTTCCCCACGAACAAGATCCCTGCGGACCTGAGGCTCTGGGGCATGACGCGACTCAACACTGACACGGAAGAATCGGTGCGCCCGGTGCCTGGTACGACCTCCAAGGCTATCCGGATCCTGGAAATACTAGACATCATTCCCCCATAGTTCTCCGGTAGTCAAGGCGTCCAGGCACTTCCGCTTCTGCAGAATTGACTGGTGTGTGCGCTCTTCCACGGTGTTACTTAACATGACAAACATCTGAAAGCTCTTTGTTCCGCCTGCCCGCCATACCCGCCCAAGACATTGGACCATGTCGGATACGCTGTAGGATGGAGAGACAAACGAGGTTCGTGGCCGGACGTGGTGAATGTCGTGGAGATCCACGCCAAGTCCCCCAGCCTGAACCTGAGCTAAACAGATGAATTTATCGTTTGATTGAAAGGCCGCGATCTCGCGCTGCCTTTCGCCTATCGTCTGATTGCCGTGGATTTGGACAATTTTGTCCTCGCCCAAGGCCATGGCAAGCAGGCGCATTGTATCCCGGAAGTTCATGAACACTACGACTGATCGCCCTTCGGCGACCGCGTCGACGGTCAGGTCTTTCAGGATGGGAATCTTAACAATCTCGGACTGACGTCGGGCCTTCATGATCATGGCCAGGGGATCTGAGCTCTTGTACTTGATGGCGTCCGCCACCGCTCGATACTCCGCTGCGACTTCCTTAGTCAGACTGGCGTCCACATCGAACAGCTTGCTCGTGATTTCGGTCTCCGGAAAGCCGGGGGCGTCGTCAGGCGTAAGCCGAATGATATAGGGGGCTAGCACTGAGTATAGGCGGGCCATTACAGCCGCCCCCTTGGGGCCAGCAGGGAGTTCTATCGTGGTCCTTGGGCCATAAGGTGTCCTGCGGACAACCCTAACGCAGCCAACCCTAAGGCACCAGTCGTAGAAGGATGGCTCATTGAACTGGTGCAAGCCCGCCAGAAACCCAACCCCCCTGAGAGCCAAGGGGGTAGATGCTAAGGTGGCTGAGAGCAAGATCTTGGGGATCTTATAGGCTTTCAGCATCGCTAGCATCTCGGTGCACTGGGACTTGACCCCACTTGCCCCTCTGTGGACTTCATCCACTACGACGCAGACTGGCCGACGAAACATCCATTTGGATCCGTTCCACCACGAATGGGAGCCCGTTTTCAGGGCCTCCCAATTGATCACCCCTTCGATCTCGACCCCCGCTAGGCCGAGGACTCGATGCCAGTTCAATAGCACCGACTTGGGGCACACCACAAGGGCGGGAAGCCCCAGTTTATGCAGGCACCAGGCTGTCATGAAGGTCTTGCCAATCCCAGTGGAGGACAGATTCAGGGCGAGTGGCCCTCCAAGCAGCAGATCAAGCTGCCTTTGGGCCGCCCCTTCCTGCCATGGGAACAGGGTAATCATATTGCGCCCACAACCTTATCAACCGTAAGGAAATCGGTTCTGGTGAGTTTGACTGTGTACTCCGGGTGCTCCCACAGGGTGAACAGATGCTCCAGGACCATAAGGTCATTGAGCACGCTTCGCCTGTTGTCGGACTCGAGGTGAACACATCCGTACGCCCGATCTATGCGGGGCGGGTCGCCCCGTCGGCAAATATACGCTTCAATCTTGCGCTGGGGCTCGTCGTTTTGAATGTATCGATAGCTTTGGTAGATATACGCCCCGTTGCCGTACCGTTGAATGTGCAAGCCCGCGCCTCCGTTGCCGCTGATTGAGCAGCTAGCCTCGCCAAGGCTCTTCTCAGCCCGGTACAACAGATCAAAATGAATCCCGAACCGCCCGCCCCTCTGGACCAGGCCATAGTCTATAATGACATCCGCCTCTCTTTTTTTACTCATGTGCTCCTTTCTATCTCCAACAGACTTCAATGCCCTCCGGCTTAGTTGCTACAGTTACTGCCGCGAATATCTGGTTCGATACGCAAGCGAGACCGCGAACCCCATTAGAGCCTGGAACCCAGGATATGAGAC
>DCUI01000063.1:33678-51082 GCA_002327785.1 Phycisphaerales bacterium UBA2218 | reverse complement strand
AGAATCTATCGGCCAAGGAAGGCCATAATCATGATATCGATGTGACGGCGCGGAGCAAGATTTTCACACACGACGGCAATCGGCACCACCGCCTCGACGCCCCCGCCAGGGCTCTGCGCCACCCACGATCACGGCAGTGCCATTCGTGCAATACACCCTTCTCGCTCCAGCCATACCCATGCCTCCACAAGTGCTTTGCGAATATCAACGGACCCAGTCTTGAATTGTGAGAGAAAATTGTCCCGTGTCTGTACTGTCTCCTTGGGTGCCCTTTCCTTTCCGACAAGCCACTGGAGGACAGGACCGGCCAGTTCCTCCGGCTCCATGGCGAGAAGCACCTGTGGCTGCTCGTGAACAAGATGGTGGAGTGCTGTAGCCATCGTTACCTCTCTCATTTGGGCTGATCCGAATCACGCGGGCCTTGCCTCCAACAAAGGGCAGATCAGCCGGGCGTGGATGTGCGATATGGCGTCTCCGAAAGCCGAATGCTTCTCGCGCAGTCGGTCGGCAGGCTGTGTCTGGAGAGTTCGCCTTCGAGGAACGCCCTCGCGGTTTCCTGTCTGAGCGCTGCCGCATCAGGCAGACACGGGCTCATAACGATCTGGGCTTGCCTCCAGAGGTCCTCACTCTTGAGGCTGAAGGCTATGTAGGGAATCAAGGTGCCGCCGGCCATCCTGAATCTCGGGCGGTTTCCATGCGTCAAGCGATACACCAAACGCCACTCTCGCTCCGCGCGGAACGCTTCATGCTTGTACTTTGCGATGACCTTCAGGATCTGGGCCAGCAAACCATCCTTGTCGGGATCGTTGAACGGAAACTGTGCACGGAATCCTTTGGCTCCGCCAGCCATCTTGAAGATCTCTTCCATGATCCTCACAAGGCCTTCGACGAAGTTGCCAGCGCCTACTGTGCCATATTCACACTCCATCATGCCCCAACTGCCCATACCCGTACGTTCCATATGTTGGTACAGCTTGGCAATTGGAAAGCCGATTGCATAGCCGCCCCTGGGACAATACGCCCGCCACTGACTGAGGTCGTCGCCGCCGCCAGCCGTCGAGAACGAGCACACATAGAGCGGTGGGCGCACGTCATACAGATACGAGAGCAGTTGTGCGGCAGCATCGGCTGCATCGCCGTTCTTTAGCAGCACCCTCGCACTCTCTATCAGTGCATCTTTCCCATACTCGAATTCGGTCCAATCGTTGAGACAATAGATGCTCGTCGCCCAAAGCTCTTGGCTCTCGATGATTCCTTTGAATCCCTCTTCAGTCGTGTAGTGGTACGCATAACACATGCGGTTTTGCTCCCTGACTGCCCGGATACTGATAGACCTCCATCCATCCCCATATCGGCCATTTCAGCCCTGGACCTTAAAACGGACTTTCCGGACGGCGACAGCGCTTCTGTCATTCGGATTTGGGGCTTTGGATTTGTTTGGGATTTGGGATTTGGTGCTTCGGATTTGCCATGCTATTGGCCCAAAGCGCAAAACGGGACCCCAAACATGAGAAATCGCATTTGGGAGCCCGACCCCAGGGCAAAGGGAAGTACGCAGAAACCAGACGAGCCGCAAAACATGAGGAAGGCACATGCTTCTTCCGAGTTCATCGGGTCCAGTGGCGAAATGGGTGCTGTGCCAGAGCCGCGGCAACGGCCGGCACGGCCTTATCGTCGTCGGCGCAGGCCCGCGCGTAATCTTCTTCCGCCGCCGGCCCTTCGGACGCGGTGCAGTGGCGAGGGCTTCTCTACGGGTTTGGGTCGGGGCATCGCGGGGGCCGCCCAGTCGAATCCGGGACAGGTCTCGAACTCGAATTCCCGGCTGATGAATTTCTCGATCTGCCGGAAGTTCTTCTCCTCGTCGGGCGCGACAAACGTGATGGCGTCGCCTATGGCGGTGGCGCGTCCGGTGCGGCCGATGCGGTGGATGTAGTCCTCGGCGTAGGCGGGCACATCGAAGTTGATGACGTGCGAGATGCCCTCGATATCGATCCCGCGAGCTGCGATGTCCGTGGCGACCATGACTTGGAACTGGCCTCGTTTGAAGCCGTCCATGGCGTGTTGCCGTTGCGACTGGCTGCGGTCGGAATGCATCGCGACGGACTTGACGCCGGCCCGTTCGAGCTTGCGGTGGATCTTGTCGGCCCCGTGCTTGGTCCGGGAGAAAACCAGGACGCAATCCATCTGCTCGTGGCGGAGCATGTGCAGCAGCAGATCGATCTTGGCGGTCTTGTAGACGGGATAGAAATGTTGCGTGATCGTCTCGATAGGGTTGCGCGGCACGCCGATCTGGATCGTCTCGGGGTCCTTCAGGATGCCCGCGGCGAGTGTCTGCACCTCCGGCGAGATCGTCGCCGAGAAGAGCATCGTCTGGCGGTGCGTGGGCAGGGCGGAGATGATCTTCCGCACGTCCAGGATGAAGCCCATGTCCAACATGCGGTCGGCCTCGTCCAGGACGAGCACCTCGACGTGCTTCAGGTCGATGGTCTGCTGCCGCATATGATCCATGAGCCGGCCGGGGGTCGCCACGACGATATCCACGCCGCGGCGCAGCGCCGTGAACTGTCCTTTGATCTTCACGCCGCCGTAGATGGCCACGGCCCGCAATGGCGTAAACCGCCCATATTCGCGTATGGACTGCTCAACCTGGGCAGCCAGCTCGCGCGTTGGGGTGAGGATCAGCGATCGGATCGGTCTCTTGGAGTCCTTCGACCTCCTGGAGAGCTCGGGAGCCGCCACGTCGGTGGGCGGCTCATGGCTGAGCCGATTGAGGATCGGCAGCACGAAGGCGGCCGTCTTGCCCGTTCCGGTCTGGGCACAGCCGATGATGTCTTTGCCGCTCACGGCGGCGGGAATGGCCCGGGACTGAATCTCCGTCGGGGCCGTGTAGCCGGTCGCAAGAATCCCTTGCACCAGTGGGTCGGAAAGACCAAATACGTTAAAAGGCATCCAATGTCCTTAAAAGGGGTGACACCGCAGGGGCCGCGGAGGAACACGGAGATGAGCAGGCGAAGAGGTCACGAGGGATGACGATTCTCCCCTTCTTGCTTTGTGTTCCTCTGCGACCTCTGCGGTTAGAAACATTTTTTTGTCATTTCCTTGCCGCTTGCTTTTCGCGGCGCTGGTTGATGATCTCCTCGGCCAGCCGGGTCGGGACGCGGGCATAGTGCGACATCTCCATCGAGAAAGTCGCCATGCCCTTGCTCAGGCCGCGAACGACCGTGGCGTAGCCGAACATGCTGGCCAGCGGGACCTCCGCTCGCACGACGGCGCACGTGTCGCGGGCCTCGGTCTCGATGATTATGCCCCGACGGCTGTTCAGGTCGCCGACGATGGCGCCCTGATACTCTCGCGGCATCTCCACCTCCACCTTCATGATCGGCTCCATCAGGCAGGGTCTGGACCTGCGGAATGCCTCGTTGAAGGCGTCGCGGGCCGCGATGCGGAAGGCCATCTCGCTGGAATCTACGGCATGGAACGAGCCGTCGTCAAGGCACATCTTGCAGCCGACGACCTCGTAGCCGGCCAGTGGGCCCTTCTTCATCGCCGCCTGGAAACCCTTGTTGACGGCGGGGATATATTCGCCGGGGATGCGGCCGCTGGTGATGTTGTCCTCGAACTCATAGGGGGCCTCGCTGCCGGGAGTCAGAGGGACCAGCCGGCCGACCACGTGGGCGAACTGGCCGGCGCCGCCGGTCTGTTTCTTGTGGCGGTAGTCGTACTTGGCTTCGGCGGTCGGCGCCTCGCGATAGCTGACGCTCGGAGCGCCGACGGTTACGCTCGCTTTGTACTCGCGGCGCATTCGCTCGATGTAGACGTCCAGGTGTAGCTCGCCCATGCCGGCAATGACGGTCTCGCCGCTCTCCGGATCGGTCGAGACGCGGAACGTCGGGTCCTCCTTCATGAATCGGCTCAGTGCCTTGGCCATGCGTTCCTGGTCGGCGTTACTGGCCGGGATGACGGACAGGCTGATGACCGGGTCGGCCACGAAGATGCTTTCCAGGGAGTAGTTGACCCCCTCGCCGCAGAGGGTGTCGCCGTTGGCGCAATCGACGGCCAGCAGGGCGACGATATCCCCCGGTCCGGCGTCGGGGATGTCCTGGCGGTTGTTCGCGTGCATGCGGACGATCCGGCCGACGCGGAGCGTGCGGTTCGTCCGAGCATTGAGGTATTGTCCGCCCTTGGCGATCCTGCCCTGGTAGATGCGGAGGTAGCTCAGTTGCCCGAACGGCTCATCTGTGATCTTGAAGACCATCGCCACCAGCGGGGCGTCCGGATTGCCGTCCAAGGGTGTCTCCGTCCCCTCGTTGTTATGGTCTCGGGCAAAGTAGGAGCGGTCCAGCGGGCTGGGCAGGTAGTCGCAGACGGCGTCCAGTAGCGGTTGCACCCCTTTGTTCTTGAAAGCCGATCCCATCATCAGCGGCACGATGTCGCGGTTGATCGTCGCCTCGCGGATCGTCTGGCGGATCATTTCCGGATCGACGGGCTTGTCTTCGAGCAGCAGCTCCATCATCTCATCGTTGAACATGCTCAGTGCGTCGAGCATCTCGTGCCGGGCCTTCCGGGCGGCGGCTTCGTAAGCAGCGGGAATAGGATTGCGGGCGACGTCCTCCCCATCGTCGCCCTCGAATGTGATGGCTTCCATGGCGATCAGATCGATCACGCCCCGGAAGCTCTCGGCGATGCCCATGGGCAGTTGGATGGGCACGACGTTGAGGCCCAGCTTCTCCCGGATGTCCCGGCGAACCCGGTCAGGGTCCGCGCCGGTGCGGTCCATCTTGTTGATGAACGCGATCCGGGGCACGCGGTAACGCTTCATCTGCTGATCGACGGTGAACGACTGGCTCTGCACGCCGCCGACGGCGCACAGGATCATGATGGCCCCGTCCAGGACGCGAAGCGACCGCTCCACCTCGACGGTGAAGTCCACGTGGCCCGGCGTGTCGATCAGGTTGATGCACTTGCCGTTCCAGGCGACCTGCGTAGCGGCTGATTTGATCGTGATGCCGCGCTCGCGCTCCAGCTCCATGAAATCCATGGTCGCGCCGGTCTTGCCGTCGCCGTCGTGGACCTCCTGCATGCGGTGAATCCGCCCACAGTAAAAGAGAATGCGCTCGCTCAAAGTCGTTTTGCCCGAGTCGATATGCGCCGAGATACCGATGTTGCGAATCTTGCCGATCTTTTCCATAACTCTTTAAGAAACCGTCGTTTACCTACTATTCGCCCGTGTGCCGAACGGCACTGCAAGCCGGGCGGTGGGCGCCCACGGGGGTTCCCATCCATTTCTGTACAACTCGCCTGTCGGTCAGTGATCCCCTGTGAACTGCGAGCACCGCCAAATGTGTGGTGACAGGTAGGCAGCCGTCCCTCCCCGGCCATCACCAGAAGCGAGGAAGCACGAAGTATACGCCATTGTCGGCAGAAAGGCAAGACCAATTCTGTGATTTTACACGAATTCAGTGCCGGGGTTCGCTCGCGGCGAGGGCAATCGAGCGACCGACCGGAACGTCCTATAACCAAGTATGTTGATGTCCAGAAGGGATTCTGATGTCGGCAGCCGCAATTACCTACTGCCCGTCATGTGGCATCGTTACCCGCCTTCGGCGTCGGGCCTTCGAGATCGGTCTGTAACCGTGCCCGCACGATCTCCATCCATGCATTTTGAACGAAGCCTGCACAATTTGCAAGGATCATCCTGCGTTTTTCTCCTGTAACCGCGATAGCCGGGGGCGGACGAGTCATAGGTCATGCCGCAACAGGATTTTTTTCATTTGCCTATTGCATTTGAAATGTCGGGCCCTATAATGAGAATTGCGAAGGCGGGCCAAGAAGTGCCGTCTATCATACTTGTTCGCCATCATACATATGTCATGTCATAGCGGTCCGGCCTTCGCGAGAGTGCCGGTCGTACGCATTGGGAGTAGTCATCTTCGAGTCATTTTAGTTCCGCCGTACCTCCAGTGAGCGTGCGTTGTGCGCACGCGGCGCAGGAGTAGTTGCGGCGTGCGTGCGCCGGTCGAATACCTCTGGATGAATGGCTGAAGGTACGTGCCTTCAGCCGGACTTATCTCAATTATCCAGAATCTGGAGGGAACGGCCATGGATCGCATCAGAAGGGCCACTGCGAAGGGGATCGTCTGCGCTGCAACAGTCCTATTCTGTGCGAGCGCGGTGTCCGGCGTCGAATTCGCCGGCGGGACGGGCCAGCCGAACGACCCCTACCAAATCGCCACCGCGGAACAGTTGATCGGCATCGGGTCGGATTCGAGCCTGCTGGACAAGCATTTCGTCCTTGTCAAGGACATCGACCTGGACCCGAATCTGCCGGGCGGGCAGGCGTTCCCGCGGAGCCTGATCTCGCCCTGCGGGCCTAAGCCTCAACTGCGACCGCCCAGCAAGCCGCCCGAGCTGGATTACGGCAGCTTCACCGGCGCCGTCAGCAAGACCAGCAGCGAATGCGTTGGTGAGTGTCCCATGAATATCTCGGGTTGCTTGTGGGATACGGATCTCTCCGGCACAGCCCAAGCCGTCGGCAACCGGCCGGCTGATACTGCCAGTGTAGCCGGTCTGCCCACGTCTCAGATGCAGACCGCCGCCCCTTTCCTCGCGGCCGGCTGGGATTTTGCGGAAGTCTGGACGATCTGCGAGGGGGTGGACTACCCCCGGTTGCGGTGGGAGGGGGTGGAATGTGAAGATTAGCTTTCATTGGGCCTTGGGGTTTTTGTGAACAGCGGTCCAATAACGTGCGATATACTATAGATCAAGATCCATTTGTGGGAGTCCCTATTATGAAACGGATACGAATCCTGTTGGTTGCGGCTTTGATTGGGGTTTTGGCCACTGCGGCGATGGCCGGCGAGCGGGATGACCTCTGGAAACAGGTGACGGATGCGATCAATAAGGGTCTGCCCCAGACCGCCATCGGCGTGCTGGACCAGATCATCCCCGGTGCCCTGGAGGACCAGGCATACGCCGAGGCGACCAAGGCCATCTGCCTCAAGATCGCCTATGAGGGCCGGATCCAAGGGAACAAGGCGGAAGAGATGATTCCCCTGCTCCAAGCCGAGATCGCCACGGCGCCGGAGCCGATGAAGCCGGTCATGGAGACGGTCCTGGCCCACTGGTTCTGGCAGTATTTCCAGGCCAATCGTTATCGGTTCGTCCAGCGGACGCAGACGGCCGAGCCGCCGGGCGAGGACTTCACGACCTGGGACCTGGCCCGCATCCTGGCCGAGATCGACAAGCATTTTACCCTGGCCCTGGTGGCCGAAGCGGACCTCAAGGCCGTCCCTATCGCCGAGTGGGACGACCTGCTCGAAAAGGGGACCGTGCCGGACACGTATCGGCCGACGCTCTACGACTTCCTGGTCCATGAGGCGCTGTCGTTCTACAGCTCGGGCGAGCAATCGGCCCTGCCGGAAGACGTCTTCGAGATCATGGCGGATAGCCCGATCTTTGCGCCGGCGGCGGAATTCCTCGCCTGGGAGCCGCAGACTTCGAACACGGACTCGGCCAAGCTCAAAGGCATCCGGCTCTACCAGTCCCTGTTGAGCTTCCATCAGAACGATGCAGACAAGACGGCGTTCATCGACGCGGACCTGCTCCGTCTGGCCTTCGGCTACAACCAGGCCATCGGGCCGGAGAAAGACGATTTGTACATCAAGGCACTGGAGCGATTCGCGGACGAGTGGGAAGGCAACGACATCGCCGCGAGGGCGATCTACGCGTGGGCCGATGTGCTGTATGACCAGGGCGAGTACCTCAAGGCCCATGTCCTGGCCAAGCAGGGTTGGCGGACCTACCCCGCCAGCGTCGGCGGCATCCTCTGCTACAACCTGATTCAGCAGATCGAGCGCCGGTCCGCGTCGATCGAGACGGAGCGAGTGTGGAACGATCCGCTGCCCGACATTCGGGTGACCTACCGCAACGTGACCAAGGTCTTCTTCCGAGCGGTCAAGTGCGATGACATCACTCGACCCTATTGGTGGGGCCTGAGCACCGAGCAACGCAAGACACTGCTGGCGTCCGAGCCGGCGCTGGAATGGAGCGCCCAACTGCCCCCGACCGATGATTACCGGTCGCGGACGGAGGCGCTTGCCGCGCCCGATGGACTCGTGAAAGGCTTCTATCTCCTCATCGCCAGCCATGATCCTTCCTTCCAGGACAAGGACAACCAGATCAGCGTCGCGTCCGTCTGGGTCAGCGACCTGGCGCTGGTCGTGCGGGACCTCCACCGCGAAGGCGCGATCGAAGGCTTCGTGCTCGATGCCCTCAGTGGCGTGCCGATCGTCGGCGCGAAGGTTACGCGCTGGACCTACGACTCCACGGTCTCGAAGTACCAGCCGGCCAATCACACGCAGACCGACGACAACGGCATGTTCTACTTCGCCCCGGAAACGAGCAACAAATCGGTGAGCTTCCTGATCGTGGCGGAATACGAGGGCGACAGGCTGGCCAGTGCGAACACCTATGCGACCGACATGGGGTATGGCGATTCGTCGCCCTATGAGCAGACGGTCTTTTTCACCGATCGCTCGCTCTATCGCCCGGGCCAGACGATCCACTACAAGGGCATCTGCATCCGCGTGGAGCAGACGAAGGACAGCTACCAGACGCTGGCCGGCCGGCAGTTGACGGTGGTCTTTTACGACACCAACGGCCAGGAAGTCGCTCGCCGGCAGCACGCGTGCAACGACTATGGCTCGTTCAGCGGTAGTTTCACCGCGCCCGAGGACCGGCTCACCGGCCGGATGACCCTGGCCGTGATACACGGTCCGGGCGGCTCGACGAGCTTCAATGTCGAGGAGTACAAACGGCCGAAGTTCCAGGTGCAGCTCGATCCGCCCGATGAGGCCCCGCGGCTCAACAACGAGGTCGTCGTGCCGGGCGTCGCGACCGCGTACACCGGCGCCGCCATCGGCGGGGCGCAGGTCGAGTGGCGCGTGGTGCGTCAAGTGCGGTATCCGATCTGGTGCTGGTGGTCGCGATGGTATCCGTCGAGCCAGTCGCAGGCCATCGCTCATGGCTCGTCGGTCACGGCGTCCGACGGCTCGTTCAGCGTCGAGTTCACGGCCAAGCCAGATCTCTCCGTACTGGAGGAAGATGAGCCCGTGTTCGTCTTCACGGTCTATGCGGACGTGACGGACACCACGGGCGAGACGCGGTCCGCCAATCGCGCGGTCCTGGCCGGCTACACGGCCCTGCAGGCCGCCATCGAGGTGGCCGAGTGGCAGACCCCCGCCAGTCCCGTCGAGCTGACGATCCGGACGACATCCCTCCAGGGCGAGCCCGAGCCCGCCCAGGGCACGGTTCGCGTCTACGCACTGAGGCAGCCGGACAAGGTCATCCGCCCCATGCTGGGCTCGACCGGCTCGACGCTCGATCCATCCGATCCCGAGACCTGGGAGCTGGACGCCCTGGTCAGTGAACAGACGTTCCAGACGAACGCCTCGGGCTGGGTCACGGTCCCTGTGACCCTGGAGGCCGGCGTCTACCGCGCGATTTTGCAGACGCAGGACCGGTTCGGCAAGGCCGTCACGGCCCAGCAGGCGATCCGCGTCGTGGACCCGCAGGCGACTGACTTCGCCGTGCGGATCGCCAATCACTTCACGGCCCCGAAATGGTCGCTGGAGCCGGGCGAGATGTTCGTCGCCCTGTGGGGCACGGGGTACGATGCCGGCCGGGCCTACGTGGAGCTGGAATGCCGCGGCGAGGTCCTGCGGGCCTGGTGGACCGATCCGGCCCGGACCCAGGAGGTCATCAGCGAGGAGGTCACCGAGTCTATGCGGGGCGGCTTCACCGTCCGCCTGACCTACGTCCGCGAGAACCGGGCCTATGTGAACGAGCGGATCGTGGCGGTGCCCTGGACGAACAAGGACCTGACTCTCGCCTGGGAGCACTTCACGTCGCTGCTGGAGCCCGGACAGAAAGAGACCTGGACCGCGGTCATCACGGGCGCCGACGCCCGCAAGGCGGTCGCGGAGATGGTGGCGGCCCTGTATGACGCGTCGCTCGATCAGTATCTCGCGCACGACTGGCCGCACAGCTTCTCGGGCTTCCGCGCCGAGGGCAGCCGGCTGAGCAGCCGATTCGAGAACTCGGCGGTCTCGTTCGCGAGCATTGGCTATGACTGGTATGTAGATTCCATGTCGGCGTCACTGATCTACCGCCATTTCCCCTCCGACATCACGACGGTGTACTACTACTACTACTATTGGAGCCGGTCCACAACGACTGCGACTCGAAGCGGGGGCGCCCCGGCGCCGGATGACTCTGCATCCTCTGCAGAGAACAAGACGGAAGATGGTGCCACAACCACTGCCGATTCGGGTCCGGACCTCAGCCAGGTCTCCGCTCGCACGAATCTCGACGAGACCGCGTTCTTCTTCCCGCACCTGTTGTCCGACAGCAACGGGGTGGTCCGGATGGAGTTCACGATGCCCGAGGCCCTGACGCAGTGGAAGTTCCTCGGCTTCGCGCACGACAAGCAGATGCGCAGCGGCTACCTGACCGGCACGACCGTTACGGCCAAGGACCTGATGGTCGAGCCGAATCCGCCTCGCTTCGTCCGCGAAGGCGACGTGATCGAGTTCACGGTGAAAGTCACCAACCAGTCCGCCGCTCGCGTGGCGGGCAAAGTGAGCCTGACGTTCTCCGACGCGCGGACGCTGGCCCCTCGGGACGAGGCGCTTGGCAACACGTCGCCCGAGCAGGATTTCAACGTGCCCAGCAAGGAATCCCGCACGCTCTCGTGGCGGGTGACGATCCCCGACGGCTGCGAGTTCCTCATCTACCGGGCCGTCGGCGCGACGACGCGCCTTAGCGATGGGCAAGAGGGCTATCTCCCGGTGCTCAGCCGCAGGATTCTCGTGACGGAATCGCTGCCTCTGCCGATTCGTGGGCCGCAGACGAAGGAGTTCGAGTTCACGAAGCTCCTCCGGTCCGGCCAGTCGGATACGCTGATTCACCAGAGCCTCACCGTCCAGATGGTCTCGCAGCCTGCGTGGTATGCGGTGATGGCGCTGCCCTACCTGATGGAGTACCCATACGAGTGCAGCGAGCAGATCTTCAATCGGCTCTACGCCAACTCGCTGGCGTCGTACATCGCCAATTCCGACCCGAAGATCCGGCGGATCTTCAATCTGTGGAAGAACACCCCGGCCTTGGACAGCCCGCTGGAAAAGAACGAGGATCTCAAGGGCCTCGCCCTGGAGGAGACCCCCTGGGTCCGCCAGGCGATCGACGAATCCGAGGCCCGCAGGAACGTGGGCATCCTCTTCGACGAGAACCGTCTGAGCGACGAGATGTCGCGGACCCTGTTCAAGCTCCGGCAAATGCAGTATGCCGATGGCCTGTGGCCCTGGTTCCCGGGCTGCCGCGGGAGCACGTACATCACGCTCTATATCACCACGGGCTTCGGACGCCTGCGCCATCTCGGCGTCGATGGGATCGACGTCAGTTGTGCGGTCAAGGCCCTGAACGCCCTGGATGCATGGATGGACGCGCAGTACCGTTGGATTCTCCTGCACGGGGACAAGAACGCCAATAACCTCAACCCGACCATCGCCTTCTACCTGTACGGTCGCAGCTTCTTTCTGGGCGACCAGGCGGTCGCCGCCGAATACCAGGAGGCCCGTGACTACTGGCTCGGCCAGGCCCGTAAGCACTGGCTCTCGCTGTGGCGGCAGTCGCAGGCCCATCTTGCGATCGGGCTCAAGCGCTTCGGCGACACCGAGACGCCCGCCGCGATCATGAAGTCCATCAAGGAGTTCAGCGTCACGAACGAGGAGATGGGCATGTTCTGGCGGGATACCGAGGTGAGCTGGTGGTGGCACCGGGCGCCCATCGAGACGCAGGCCCTGATGATCGAGGCGTTCGACGAGGTCATGAGCGACGCCCAGGCGGTCGAGGATTGCCGGGTCTGGCTGCTCAAGCAGAAGCAGACGCAGGACTGGAAGACGACGAAGGCAACCGCTGACGCGGTCTATGGCCTGCTCCTTCGCGGGGTGGACATGCTCAGCTCCGACGCCCTGGTCGAAGTGGCCCTGGGCGGCGAGTGGATCGTGCCCGAGGACGTCGAAGCGGGCACGGGCTTCTACGAGGAGCGGTTTATCCGCAAGGAGATCGAGTCCGAGATGGGCCACATCACGGTCCGGAAGGTCGATGAAGGCGTCAGTTGGGGCTCCGTCCACTGGCAGTACCTCGAAGACATGGCGAAGGTCACGCCCTACGAGGGCACGCCGCTGACGCTCAAGAAGGACCTGTACGTCAAGGAAACGACCGCCTCCGGCCAGGTGTTGTTCCCGGTCGATGGGCCGCTCTCCGTGGGCGACGAGCTGGTCGTGCGGATCGAGCTGCGGGTGGACCGCGACATGGAGTACGTCCACATGAAGGACCAGCGGGGCAGCGGCACCGAGCCGGTGAACGTCCTGAGCCGCTACCGTTACCAGGACGGCCTAGCCTATTACGAGAGCACGCGGGACACCGCGACGCACTTCTTCATGGACTACCTGCCCAAGGGGACGTACGTCTTCGAGTACAGCACCCGCATCCAGCTCAAGGGCCGATACCAGACGGGCATGGCCGGCATCCAGTGCATGTATGCACCGGAGTTCAACAGCCACTCCGAGAGCTTCGAGCTGGACGTGCGGTGAGACGTGAAGCGTCGTGCGTGAAGCGCGAAACGCAGAGGACCGCGTTTCACGCTTCACGCGACGGCATGCACCGCGTGCTGCTATCCCTGCCGCTGGCGCGGTCGTACGGGACATGCTCGGCGCGGGTTTGGCCGGCTGGCTGAGGCGCCGCTTCAGTCAAGGTACAGCCCGGGTCAACGGAAAGCACACCCAGATCTTGGCATCAGGCACCGGGCGAAGGTGACCAATACGAGAACACGAGGGGCCGGTTATGGTTCCGTCGCTATTTTTCTGAGAATCAACCAATTTTCCATATTGACACATCCGTCTGGCGACTGGTAAGATAGATAAGCTGTGGCAGAGCTGTAGGGGTGCAATTCATAGCCATTCGTCGTATCCATCACCCCCAAGGATGAGAGTGGAGAGGGTAGTTCATTTAGCATATCCCCAGTGAGGAGGAGAAGAAGATGAAGAAGATGAAGAAGATGAAGAAGCTGATGGTTGTCTCAGCGAGCCTGGCGTTACTCACCATGGCGGGCAGTACGTTTGCCGCCTCAACGTCCTATGCTGAGACGGTGGATGTCTTCAGCGTGCTGGATGGACGAATTGACCCTGCACCCACCGCCGCTTGGGTACACACATACGATGGTTCGGCTAGCCCAATCGCCAGTGCGACCCTGACCATCGTTGCCGAGGGGGTCGATACCGGCGAGCAGGACCCCGTCTGGTTCGCGGGGCACTTCCTGGGCTACCTCCAGGACCAAGGATTCTACTACAGTGGATACGACATCAATCCAGGACCCGGCGCCCTGGGAGCTCCACAGACTGAATTGACCGCCACCGTCTTTCTGTTGGACCCTGCCTGGATCGCTGCGACAAGCAACGCCAGCGTCCAGGTCGATGCCGCCTGGATCGTGGAGATCGAGACCTCCACGCTGAGCGTGACGCTGATCCCGGCCCCCGGCGCGATCCTGCTGAGCACGCTCGGCGCTGGCCTCGTCGGCTGGCTGCGACGACGGCGGACGCTGTGACCGGTCGTGACATGCCGCCGGACGCGGGCCTCGATGGCGGCCCACGCGAGGGCGACCGCCACGCGGATGTGGACCGGGTCGCCCCGGCGCGCTGACGGATCGCTGCGCGCTACAGGCGCTATCGGTAGGTTCTTCTCTCTATGCAGTGGGCACGGCGTGGAGGGGATCGCGGTACTGGCGCTCGAACGTGAAGGCGTCGCCCGCGGCGAAAGCCTTCAGGATGCCCTCCGCCTCCTCCTCGATCATGTGCGTCGATTCGCTGGTGGCGTTGACAAGGACGTTGGCGACCCGGTCCCGCGTGACTTGGCAGGCGACGCCCAATTTGGCGCGGACCCGTTCGAGGTCCTTCTGGAGCTATGCGGTCAGGTTGATCCGGACCGTCTCCTCCAGGATCTGCTGGTATCGCCCGTCGAGCCAGTAGTAGTAGTCGCCTCGCCATTTCCGCAGACGGTACAGGTTGGTCCGCGTGGCCTCGTCGTCGAACCAGTACTCGTCCTCGCCCAGAAAGGACTCGGCCGGCAGCAGGGGGTTGACCTCGTATGGCGCGGAAAACGCCGGACCGGTTCCGGGTGCTCTCTTGTTACGACGGGCAGGCGGAGGCCGCCGGGATGGGAGACGCCGGAGCGGATTTGCTTGCGGAACGCAGCCGGCGGGAGTATGTACACGGGAATACGGATTGTTGCCACAGGGGACATCCGGGGCACGGATTGTGCCGCGTCTGAGTCTGACTGATCGGCAAACTCTTATGAGGGGAGACAGAACATGGAACGACGGGAATTCCTGGCGAAAGCGACGGCGGCGGGGCTGGCTTCCCTGGGCGGCGGAGCCCTGATGGCCCAGGACACAAAGCAGCAGCCCGGCGAGAGCGATGTTGCCTATCGCACACGCTTGGCCCGGATGCGGGCGGCCCAGGCAGCGGCTGGCCAGATACCACCGGCGACGGTACTGGAGTACTACGAGCTGCGACGCTATGAGATCGAGACCCAGGAGCAGAAGGCCGGCTTGGACAAGGTCCTCAGCGAGGCGGCCATCCCCGTCCTGAACCGGCTCGGGGTCAAAACGGTGGGCGTGTTCTACCCGGCCGAAGGGCTCAGCCCGATCTACGTGCTGCTCGTGCACCCGTCCGTCGGCTCGTTTGCCACGCTTACACATAGGCTGTACGGGGATCAGGAGTTCCTGGCGAAAGGAGCCGATTTCGTCAATGCCCCTGCGGACAAGCCCGTCTACAAGAATCTTGAGGTTCAGCTCATGCTGGCTTTCACGGGGATGCCGGCGCTGGAGAGGCCCGTCGATATACCGGGACGCATTTTCCAGTTGCGGACCTATGAGAGCCCGAGCGAGAAGGCCGGGCTCAAGAAGATCGAAATGTTCAATACAGCCGAGATCGCGATCTTCCGCAAGGTCGGGCTGCACCCGGTCTTTTTCGGCCGGACCCTGGCCGGCACGAAGATGCCCAACCTGACCTACATGCTTGGCTTCAAGGACATGGACGAGAGCAAGGCCAACTGGAAGGCGTTCGTCAGCGATCCCGACTGGCGGAAGCTGTCGGCGATGCCCGAGTACGCGGACAAGGCGATTCTCCGCGACAAGGGGATCACGAACCTCTACCTCAAGCCGGCCGGCTACTCGCAGATTTGAGCGATAGGACCGATAGGACTCCTGAAAAGGCAAGGCCATGCGAATGCGCGGTGCATCCGAGCCGGGTTTCACGCTGATCGAGCTGCTGGTCGTCATCGCCGTCATCAGCCTACTGATGGCGATCATCGTACCGGCGCTGCACAAGGTGCGGTTCCGGGCGCATGAAATGGCCTGCCTGAGCAACCTTCGGCAGGTGAATCTCGCCCTGACGGCCTACGCCGGCGAGGAGGCCCGCAATCGTCTGCCTCTGGAGCCGACGGAGCACAATCCCCATCCGGGTCTGCTGACGAGGCTCGGCGCGGACCCGAACAAGGCCCTGACGGAAGCGTTCTACTGCCCGCAGGCGAGCGTCTTGGAGCCGTGCGCCAACGATCCGAACGGCGGCACGCCCGCCGGCGGCACGGACTCCGTGATCGACACGCCGGCCAACCGCGTCGCCGGCAACATCACGTACATCTACTGGAGCTTCCTCGTCAACAAGCCCGGTCCGGCCGGCGGCACGTGGCGGGACACCGCGGAGTTCCTGCCCCGCCAACTCACGCTCCACGGGGCCGAGATGCACCTCGACTGGCTCGGCAAGACCGGTAAAGCGGACTATCAAAAGCAGCGATACCGCCAGTGCGAGCTGGCGGCGCCGGGCGAGACCTGGGTCGTCTCCGATTTCTTCCGCAAGGGTGGCGTCTTTCCCCACGGCCGCAAGGGCGGGGCCACCGAGGGCGGCGTCAACGTCAGCTACCTCGACGGCCACGCCGGCCGAGTCTTCCTGAACCCCCGAGAGAGCTACCGCTGACTTCGGTGCAGCGGGGTCCCGCTCCTCGATCTCGCCCGAAAGTCGTTGAAGAGCCGCAAGGGTTGCGATATCCTCGGACGATTCGATTGAATTCCGATGATTGACTCTTGAGAAAGGCCGCCATATGGAGACACCCGAGAAACGCACGCAACTTCGACCTGCATCTCTGACTCGGCGGACCCTGCTTGGCGCCGGCGCTGCTGCGACGGCGTTCACGATCGTGCCCCGGCACGTCCTGGGCGGGGTGGGCAATACGCCTCCGAGCGACAAGCTCAACATTGCCGGCGTCGGCATCGGGGGGCAGGGGGCCAGCGACCTGAACGACGTCAGCAGCGAGAACATCGTCGCTTTGTGCGACGTCGACTGGGACTACGCCGGGCACACGTTCAGGAGATACCCCAAGGCCAGGCAGTACAAGGACTTTCGCGTCATGTTCGAGAAGGAAAAGGGCATCGACGCGGTCGTCGTGGGCACACCCGACCACATTCACGCGGTCGTGAGCATGATGGCGATCAAGCTGGGCAAGCACGTCTACTGCGAGAAGCCGCTGACGCGGACCGTGTTCGAGGCACGGGCCCTCGGGGAGGCGGCCCGCCAAGCCAAGGTCGCCACCCAGATGGGCAACCAAGGCATGGCCTTCGAGGGCAATCGGCTGATCAATGAGTGGATCTGGGACGACGCGATCGGGCCGGTGCGGGAGGTGCATGCCTGGTCGGATCGGCCGACGCACAGCGGCAAGCCGCCCCTCTACTGGGCCCAGGGCATCGAGCGTCCCAAGGACACGCCCCAGGTGCCCGAGACGTTGGACTGGGATTTGTGGCTGGGCCCGGCTCCCTACCGACCCTATCACCCGGCGTATGCTCCATTCCGTTGGCGGGGCTGGTGGGACTTCGGTTCCGGCGGCCTGGGCGATATGGGGATTCACAACCTCGCGCCCGTCTGGTCGGCGCTCAAGCTCGGGGCGCCGGTCAGTGTCCACGCCAGCTCGACCCTGTTCAACGACGAGACGTTGCCGCTGGCTTCGACGGTGCATTACGAGTTCGCGGCGCGTGGCGACATGCCGCCCGTGACGCTCCACTGGTACGACGGCGGGATCATCCCGGCCCGGCCGCCGGAACTGGATGCGGATCGCGAGCTGTCGCGCGAAGACGGGCTGATCTTCGTCGGTGACAAGGGCAAGATGTACGTCGAGGGCTGGGGCGGCAACAGCCCCCGTCTGATCCCGGAGTCAAAGATGCGGGGTTACAGGCGGCCGCCGAAGAGCTTACCCCGTTCCATCGGCCACCACGCCGAGTGGATCAAGGCCTGCAAGG
>DCUI01000063.1:0-33618 GCA_002327785.1 Phycisphaerales bacterium UBA2218 | reverse complement strand
GGGGTGGAGCCTGTAAATTGGCTATTTACGATTTACAATTTACTATTTTGGCGAGTCGGAGGGTTTGAACGGATCTTTCGTTCGGGCGGCAGCGGTAGGGTGGGCTGTGCCCACCGTCTTCTAAACCACATTGGAGGTGCACAGACCATGACGGACAAGGGCAAGGTGAAAGTCGGCATCATCGGGTCGGGTTTCGAGGCGGATATCCACGCGGAGTCGTTCCGGCTGATGCCGGAGGAGGCCGAGGTGGTCGCGGTCGCCTCGCCGACGCCGGGCAACGCCGAGAAACTGGCGAAGAAGTACGGCATCCCACGGTTCTTCACCGACTACAGGAAGATGCTGGCTGAGAAAGACATCGAGATGGTGACGATCGCCGCGCCGAACTACCTGCACGCGCAGATGACCTCGGACATCGCGGCCGCCGGCAAGCACGTGGTCTGCGAGAAACCCTTGTGCATGACGCTCGAAGAGGCCGACGCGATGATCGACGTCTGTCGCAAGAAGGGCGTGCTGCTGATGTACGCGGAGGAGTTGTTCTTTACGCCGAAGTACGTCAAAGCCAAGCAGATGGCCGACCAGGGCGCGTTCGGCAGGGTGTACATGGTCAAGCAAAGCGAGAAGCACTTCGGTCCGCACGCGGACTGGTTCTGGAACGTCGAGAAATCCGGCGGCGGCGTGCTCATGGACATGGGCTGCCACGGCATCGCGTTCTGCTATTGGTTCCTCGGGCGACCGAAGATCAAGACGGTCTATTGCCAGATGGGCACGTACGTCCACGCCGACAAGACCCAGGGCGAGGACAACTCGATCTGCATCCTGGAGTTCGAGAACGGCTCCGTCGGCGTGATCGAGGATAGCTGGGCCCGGCGGGGCGGCATGGACGACTGCATCGAGGTCTACGGCGAGGGCGGCGTCACCTATGCCGACCTGCACATGGGCAATGCCATGCCGACGTACAGCGAATACGGGTACGGATACGCCGTGGAGAAGGCCCCCACGACGAAGGGCTGGTCGTACCCCGTTTTCGAAGAGTTGTGGAACTACGGGTTCCCGCAGGAGATGCACCATTTCGCGCGGTGCGTCCGCGGCAAGGATCAGCCGCAGGCCACGGGCGAGGACGGCCGGCTCGTGCAGGAAGTTCTCTATGCCGGCTACCAGTCCGCCGGGACCGGGGCCAAGGTCGCACTACCCTTCCGGCCCAAGGGGATCAAGACCCCGATCCAGTTGTGGTCGAAGCCATGTTCATAATGTGCCCGTAAGGGCATCGTAGCATGGGCGTCCCGCCCATGTCTTCAGGATCATGGGCAAGATGCCCGTGTTACTTGAACGCTTCTCGGAAAGACAACCGAATGGCAAGCATCCATATCGAGGTCTTGTCGAAGCAGGAGACCGATGCGATTCGGGACGCCAGTCTCGTCATCCTGCGCGACACCGGCATCATGGTGCATCACGACGAGATGCTGCGGATGCTGGGCCGGGCCGGAGCGAAGGTGGATGCAGACCACAAGATCGCCCACCTGCCCGAGCGGCTCGTGATGGACTGTGTGTCACAGGCCGGCAAGCGGTACCTGCTCTACGGCCGGGACCGGAATCGAGTGGCGCGGTTCGGCCATGGTGATCTGGTCCTGATGTCCAGTCCCGGCCAGTACGCGTGGATCGATCTGGCGACGGGGCAACGCCGACCTGCGACCATTCAGGATACTCACGACGCGATTCGTTTGGGCGATGCCCTGGACAACATTACAGTCGTCGGATCGATGGCCCAGCCCGAATCCCTCTCGGAGCGATATCGTGACGTGGCCCTCACGGCCGAGCTTGTCAAAGGCACGAACAAGCCCACGCGATGCTGGGTCCGCAACGGGGCAACCGCCCGCCACATTCTGGAGATCTATCGCACCGTCGCCGGCGGCGAGGCCGCCCTGCGGGCTCATCCGAGGGTCGAGGCCTTTCTGGAGCCGATCAGTCCGCTGCAATTGCCGAAGGATGGGCTCGACATCGTCCGCGAGTTTGTGAGGGCGGGCCAGCCGGTGAGCATCGGCCCGATGGCGATGACCGCCGGGACCGCGCCCGGCACGCTCGCGGGCACGCTTGCCCAGGAAAACGCGGAGATTCTCGCAGGCATCGTTATCACTCAACTACTGGCGCCGGGCACTCCGATCACTTACGGCGGCATTCCGCACGTCATGGACCCGCGAACGGGCATCTGCTCGTTCGGCTCGCCGGAACAGGGACTGATGGCCGTGGCCATGGTGCAGATCGCCCGCTCCTACGGGTTCCCGGTCTACGTCAACGTGGGTCTGACCGACGCAAAACTGCCCGACGCCCAGGCGGGGGCCGAGAAGGCCGCGACGCTGCTGCTCGGCGCGCTGGCCGGCGCGGACATGTTCGGCCACAGCGGTATCTGCGGGACCGACCACGCGGGCAGTCTTCTGTGGCTGGCGTTCGACGATGAGGTGATGAACTACGTCCGGCGGATCGCTCGCGGGTTCCCGGTGGACGACGAACACCTGGCGACGGGCGTTGTCCATGCCGTAGGCCCGGCGGGCAATTTCCTGGCTGAGGAGCACACGGTCCGGCACTTCCGCGAGGCGATCTGGTCTCCCTCGGCAGTGTGGACGCGTCAGACTTATGACTTGTGGCAAAGCGATGGCGTTGGCTCCTTCGCCGACCGGCTGCGCAGGCGAGTGGAGCGTGTTCTTGAGACTCATGAGGTCGAGCCTCTGGATAAGGCGATGGCTCGCGAGATCGACCGGATCGTCGAGTGTGCAAAGAAAGAATCGGACGTATAGGACGTATCGGATTCATGGGACCCATCTTGCTTTGGAAAGGCATCGCGATGTGCATAAGGAATGTGGGGGATTCTCTGTGCCGTGGCAGTGGGTTGTGCGGTCCTGGCCGGCTGCCGGTCGGGCAATCGTGCATTCGATGCCGGGACTTCGCTCGACCGGCAAATCGAGACCGGGGGTTGGGCCGTGCTGGCCGATGTCCCTGAGCCGAGGCCGGGTGGCGCCGCCGCCGTGGGGTTTCCCATTCCCGAAAAAGTAGGGTGCGTATCACACACCGTGTTCCTGTCATCATAACCGTATGCAGAAGTGGAGTAAGACAAATGAGTTCCTCGATACAACTGAATCCAAAGCACATCATTACCTCGCTTGCATTGGCTCTCTGGCTGGCCGGGCTTTCGATGGCATCGGCGGCCGGTTCGGGCCAAGCAGACTGGACGCCCTTGTTCGATGGGCAGAGTCTCAAGGGCTGGACCAACCCGTACGTCTGGGGCAAGGCCTGGGTCGAGGACGGCCAGCTCCTGCTGCAGGCTGAGAAGAAGTTCTTCCTGGTCACCGCCATGCAGTACCGCGACTTCATCTTCGAGGGCGAAGTGAAGATGCCCGAGGGCGAGTCGAACTCGGGCTTTATGTTCCGCTGTCACGTGGAGCCGAACAAGGTCTTCGGCTACCAGGCGGAGGTCGATCCTTCCGCTCGGCAGTGGTCCGGCGGCCTGTACGACGAGGGCCGCCGAGGCTGGCTCAATCCCGCGCAGAACGATGCGAATTCCGCCAGGGCTTTCGTCCAGCGGACGAAAGGAGCTTTCAAACGAGACGGGTGGAACCGCTACCGCATCCACTGCGTGGGCCCAAACATCCGGATCTATCTCAACGACGTTCTGACGACGGACTACATGGACACAGTGGATCGCGCGGGCTATCTGGCCGTGCAGCATCACGGCGAGAAAGGTCAGGTCTATCGATTCCGCAATCTGCGGGTCAGGGAGTTGACCGCTCCCAAGGCGCTGACTGAAACCATGAATGGCCTGCCTCTTGCGTTCTTCGACGATTTCGAAAGCGGGGCGGGGCGCTGGGTGCAGACCGATCCGAATGCGTGGAAGGTTGCTTCGACGGATGGGGGCCACGTCTATTCGCTCCATCAGCAGAGCAGGTACGAGCCGCCGGTGCGGTCGCCATTCAACATCGCCCGCATCAAGGAGTCGAACGTCTCGGACTTCGTGGTCCAGGCAAGGATGGAACAGACCGGCAGGGAGTACGACCACCGCGACATGGTCGTCATCTTCGGCTACCAGGACCCGTCGCATTTCTATTACGTCCACATCGCGACGAAGGCGGACGCCGCCGCCAATTCGATTTTCATCGTCGATGGCCAGCCGCGGACCTCCATCGCCAAAGAGCGAACCGGGGGGACGGACTGGAGCACGGGCTTTCACCGTGTGCGGGTCGTGCGGGACGCGACGAGCGGCTGGATCGCGGTCTACTTCGACGACATGGATAAGCCGATCATGCAGGCACAGGACAAGACCTTTCTCTCCGGCGGGATTGGCTTCGGCTCGTTCGACGACACGGGCAACATCGACGACGTGATCGTGTGGGGACAATAAGACACGGGGACCTATGGGACGAATGGGACTGACGGGTCTTGTGGCGCTGGCCGTTTTCGTATTGCCGGGGCCGGGCTCGGAGAACGTGTATGAAAACCCGGTTCAACGTGGCATGGGCTTCCAGCCCATGAAGCATCGGCAGGATGCCGATGCCACAACGTCTCACGGGCAGGATGTCCGTGCCATTTCTCATACACGTTCGGAGACCCAGCGGCCGGTCATTCTGAAACTCGGCCATGGGCTGGATATCTCGCACCCCGTTCATAAGGCCATGGTCTTCATGGCCGAGCGGGTGAAAGAGAAATCTGGCGCGCGGATGCAGGTCCAGATTTTCCCCAGCGAGCAGCTTGGCAATGAGAAGGAGTGCATCGAGGCCCTGCAACTGGGCTACCTGGCGATGACCAAGACCTCCAGCGCCCCGATGGAGAGTTTCGTGCCGCAGATGCAGGTCTTCGGGATTCCCTACCTGTTTCGCGACTCCGAGCACTTCTGGCAGGTCCTCAGCGGTCCCATCGGCAAGAGGATTCTTTTAGCCGGCGAATCGAAGCGGCTTCGCGGCCTGTGCTACTACGACGCCGGCGCCAGGAGCTTCTACACCAAGAAGCCGATCAACAAGCCCTCCGATCTGGCGGGCATGAAGATCCGTGTCCAGAACAGCATCATGTCGATGAAGATGGTCCAGGCCATGGGCGGCTCGCCCACGCCGGTGCCCTGGGGCGAGCTGTACACCGCACTCGATCAAGGGGTCGTCGATGGGGCCGAGAACAATTCGCCCTCATTCCGGACGTCGCGTCACTATGAGGTGTGCCCGTACTACTGCCTCGACGAGCACACGTGCCTGCCCGATATCCTGGTGATCGGCACGAGGGTCTGGAACAGGCTGTCGCCCGGGGAGCAGCGCATCCTCCAAGAGGCGGCCGATGAGTCCGTCGCATACCAGCGGAAGATCTGGGCCGAGGCCGAAGAGAAGGACCTCGAAACCGTCCGGCAGCAGGGCGTCGCGATCAGCCGGCCGGACAAGGCGCCCTTTCGCGAGTCCGTCCGAACCGTCTGGAAGGAATTCGAGGGGACCGAGATCGGCGGTCTGATTCGGCAGATCCAGGAGGTGCAATGAGCTTCCCGATCCTCGTCAAGAAGATCCTGGACCGTCTGCTGGAGGCGCTGGTCATGGTCGTCATGGCGGTCCTGGTCCTGGACGTGCTGTGGCAGGTCTTCACCCGGCTGGTTCTGAGGGACCCCAGCACCTGGACCGAAGAGCTTGCCATCTTCATGCTCGTCTGGGTCGCCCTGCTGGGGTCCGCCGTCGCGCTCGGACGGGGGGCGCATCTCGGCATCGACTACTTCGTCGGCAGGTTGCCGCAGCGAATGAGGCTCGCGACGGAGGTGTTCGTATTCCTGTCCGTGGCGGTGTTCTCATTCTTGGTGATGATCGTCGGGGGCATCGACCTGGTCGCCAGCAATCTCGAACTGGGCCAGGAATCACCGGCGCTTCGCGTAAGGATGGGCTACGTGTATCTGGCAGTGCCGATCAGCGGTTTCTTCCTGACGCTCTACGCGGCCATCGGCTTGGCGGAAAGACTCCAGGGACTATCTCAAATAGCAAATAGCAAATAGTGAATCGTGAATCGGGAGGCCCGGTGGATTTGCCCGTTCTGGTTCTGGTGGTCAGCTTCGCAGTTCTGCTGCTGCTCAACGTCCCTGTGGCGTTTTGCATGGGTATCGCCACGATGCTGGCGTTCCTGGCGATGGGCGATGTGCCGGCCTTCACCGCCGTGGCGCACAACATCGCCACGGGCATCGACAGCTTCGCGCTGCTGGCAATCCCGTTCTTCATCCTCTCGGGCCTGTTCATGGGTCACGGCGGCATCGCCCGCCGGCTGATCGATTTCGCCAACGTCCTCGTCGGCCGGTTCCGCGGTGGGCTGGCCTATGTCAACGTCCTGACGTGCATGCTCTTCGGCGCGATCTCCGGCTCGGCCACGGCGGCCGTCTCCTCGGTCGGTGGGTTCATGGTGCCCCTGATGAACAAGATGGGCTACCACCGCGACTTTAACGCCGCCGTGACGGTCACCGCCGCAACCACGGGCCTGCTGATCCCGCCGAGCAATGTGATGATCGTTTATTCGCTCGCCACGGGCGGATTCGTCTCGATCGCCGCGATCTTCATGGCGGGCTACCTGCCCGGCATCCTCGTGGGCCTGGGCCTGCTGGTCGTCAGCGGCGTGATCTCGATCCGCAACAATTACGGCAGAGGCGAGACGTTTCCCTTCTGGGAGAGCGCCGTCCGGTTCCTGCGGGCGATCCCGGCCATGTTGCTGGTCATCATCGTCATCGGCGGCATCCTGGTAGGCTGGTTCACACCCACGGAGGCCTCGGCCGTCGCGGTCCTGTATTCCTTCATCCTGGCGGTGCTCGTGTACCACGAGGTGAAGGTCCGTGATCTGCCGGGAATCCTGCTCCAGTGCGGGATCATGACCTCGGTTGTGTTCCTGCTGATCGGCACGAGCATGGCGATGTCCTGGGTCCTGGCCTCCGAGAACATTCCGCAGGACCTCAGCGCCTCGCTGGTGAGCTGGACCGACAACAAGGCCATCCTGCTGCTGATGATGAACGCGATCCTGCTGGTTGTGGGGATGTTCATGGACATGACGCCGGCGATCCTGATCTTCACACCGATCTTCCTGCCCATCGCCGAGAAGCTGGGCGTGCATCCCTTGCACCTGGGCGTCATGATGATCATGAACCTGTGCATCGGGTTATGTACGCCGCCCGTGGGCACGTGCCTGTTCCTCGGCTGTGGCATCGCCCAAACCACGGTGACCAAGGTGATGCGTCCCATCCTGCCGTTCTTCCTGGCGATGATCGCGGTCCTGCTCCTATGCACCTTCATCCCCGAAATCTCCCTCTGGCTCCCGGAAAAGCTCGGTTTCTTGAAGTAGTATGCCGATCTCAGATTCGCATCAGAGCTTCCTACGGCGCGATAACGAATACGGGTCGCTCGGTGACGGTGAAGGCCAGCTTGCCATCCTCAACGATCAGGGGCGTTGACCGTTCCGTGGTGCTTTGTGGCTCCAGGCTGGTCAGTATGGCCGCGGCCGTGTCGGGAAGGCTCAGGGAGAAGCCGCTCACCTCGGTCGAATCGCTCGTCGGGCACCATACGGCGTAGACCTCGCGAGAAGGCCGGCCCTCCGAGCGGAATCGATAGATCCGCACGTCGGCGTTGCCCGAGGCGATCTCGGACTCGAACCGCGTTCCGAGCAGGATGTGCCGGAGGGTAGCGACGTAGTACCAAGCCCGCTTGGGCTGGTGGCCGCTCGATTTCTCGCTCGTCAGCCCGGAGCTGTCGAATTTGGTGGTGCTGGCAGCGTTGACATCCCGCAGCATGTAGAGTTGCGCTCGGTCCACTCCCGCGGCCGCCAGCGCGAGGTAGGATCGCACGATCCAACGGCCTTGGACCTCCTCGGTGTCGGTAGCCCCAATGGCCGGGGCCCGCTGCACGGATTGGGGGTTCGTGTCGTAGCCGAACTCCGAGACCCAGACCTCCTTGCCCGGCAGGAACCGATCCCGCCACTCTACCACGCGTTGAAACCGTTCTCTGAGACCATCCGCCTCCGGGCTGATGCCGGTTGTGGGCTGGCCCCCCTGGCCGCCGGCATCATTGCTGTAGTGATGCAGATTGATCACATCGGCGGGGAAGTCACCGTCGCGGTAAAGGTCTGCCCAGAGCTTCATAGCTCTGAGGTACTCGATTTCGGGGCTCGCCAGGCCCCCCATGACAAGCTTCATATTCGGGTCGGCGTTCCTGACACCGACGGTGCGGCCCATGGATCGCCGGTGGCCGTCGTAGTCGGCGCTACACATCGCGGCCAACTCGAACGGAGAGAAGTACGCGGCTCGTCCCTTCCACCATTTGTCCGGCTCGTTCCAGTTCTCCATGTACCGGACGAGCCCCAGTCCACTGCGCGCCGGCTGGCCGGCCTTGAGCTTCAGCAGAGCCTCTTCACAGGCTGTACTGCCGTAGCGGGCGGCGAACTGGAACAGATACGATGCGTGTGCGATGTACGATTGCGGCTGCGCGGGATCGCCACCGTCGAGGACAGGCTTCTCGTCCGTCCGGTCCCCGTCGAAGCCGACGAGGTATGGGGCGCAACCCTGGAAGCAGGGCACCGTCTCCACGCCCACGTCCTTCAATTGCCGGTAGAATCGGTCGAAGTCCCAGCCCCAGCCAGGGCCGCTCACCCAACTGGGACTCCAGGCCAACTGGTGGTTGGGGTAGCCAGCGTAGGAGGAATCCTGGTTCCCTTCGTCCCATTGCCACTGATGGTATTCCCGCAGATGCCCGCAGGCGGCAATTCGCTCGATCGGATCATCGACGAATCCGTTGATTCCGATGAAGGAATCCATCAGTTGGGGCTCGTGTCGGATTGGTTGTGGGACGGGCACCCGCGCGCTTCGCGCCTTCCCATAGAGCGCGATCTCGGCGATCTGGGCGGATGGGTTCTCAAACGTGAGGCGAAGATACCGCGTTGCGACCGACACCCTGTGGGATGACCATTTGCGGTATTGAGCCAACTCATCGACGAAGAGCAGCCTCCACCCGTCCGCGCTCCACGAATCGGCGGTGAGCCGGCCCTGGCCTTCCACGTCGAAACAGCGGATGTCCGTGAGATCGTGAAGCGCTCCCAGGTCGATGACGACCGAGAGGGGGTAGTAGAGTTTGGCATGGATCCAGCCGTTCGAGTAGGAAGTCTGAGGCTGCTGTGCGTCACCCGTGCGAGGGTCGCCGGCGAGATCCTGCTCATCAGCCAGCTCGGAGGCAGGCCGTTGCCCTGAAAGGTTGATCAGCATGTCCGCCTCGAGGCGAATCCGATCTGCGCCGATTGTCCACGCCGGCCATAGAAGCGCCGGCAGCCAGCACGCCGGCAACGCCCATCCGAGGCAGCGAGAATTCATAGGGACTCCCGTCTTGTCGATCATTGCGAAGAACCGCGCGATGCACGTGACATCGCCACTGATCGAGCACTATACATCACGAGGCGACGTCGGTCTATGCGGGGGGGATATCGTTTCGCCTGGCCGGCGGGGTGGTGCAGGGGTGGTGAAAGGCAGGTTGGGAAAACACCATCACCGCGGGGGCGAAACAGTGGGTTCGGCCAGAATGATAGCATGGGAGCGCAAGCTGCGTCGCGGGGCGTTCTCAGATTCCCAGTCTGAGAGTTCGGGAAGCCGACAACCTTCGGGTCACTGAGAGACTACGGTTGTCAATCGAGTCTCCCCGTCAGACCCCACACATCCGCATCGCCCTCTTGGTCAACCACTGTCCGGAGCAATCCTCCCGTGTGCACGCGTACCAGATGAACACGGCCCCATCTTCCGTCACTCTGTCGAACTCGATCATGGTTGCTCCGCACTCCGGACAGAGCCGTTCTTCCTCCATTTCCAGGGTTAGGCCTCCGCCCGAGAGTCTGCTTGCATTGTACAGGTTCATGATCGATACCTCCCTGTCAGATGCGGCATCCTGGTTTTGAAAAGCCGGCAACCTCCCCACGAATCGTCCTGGCAAGGTCGGACAACAAACACACGCCACTGAGGATACATGCCGGGGCCTATGTTCAGGCAATAGGGAAAATCCTTAATTTTCGCCTTGCCTCGGGCTGCGATCTGGCAGGGTATGTGTGGGATCGACGTTTGCCTCGTGGTTCCGGTCGTCCTGGGTACTGCCTCCCCGGTGCTGATCGCGCCCCTGTCGTCTGCCGAGGTCTATTGTCTTCCTGCGGTTGCTCGGGCCTGTTCGAGTCGAGCGGCCGCCAGCGGCCAATTCGCCAGCTTCATGAAGTTGTCCACCCAGGCCCCGCGGTTGTTCTGGTGCTGCAGGTAGTAGGCGTGCTCCCAAACGTCGCATACGAGCAGCGGAGTCGCTCCCCAGACCGCCAGGTCCTGGTGTCTTTCGACTTGTAGGATCAGCAGCGTGTCGGCAATGGGTTCATAGACGAGCGCGCCCCAGCCGTTGGACATGACGGCCTTGGTGGCGGCGGTGAACTGGTTCTGGGCATTCTGTACCGAGCCGAAGCTCTGGGTCATCGCCTTGGCCAGGCCCTCGGGCATTTCCTCGCGGTTTGGGCTCATCGAGTGCCAGAACAGGGTGTGCAAGACGTGACCGCTGCCGTTGAAGGCCAAGTCGCGGCTCAACGCCCGAATTGCGGTGTAGTCATTCTTCCCGCGAGCGGCCTGCAGTTGCTCCAATGCGGCGTTCAGTCCATTCACATAGGCGGCATGGTGCTTGCCATGATGGATTCGCAAGGTCCTCTCGTCGTACAGCGGCTCCAGGGCGTCGTAGTCGTACGGCAGCGGCGGGAGGTGGTAGGTCCCGCCTTCATAGGCGCCGGCGAACGCATTTTTAACGGCGGCTGAGCTCTTGCCACCCGGAAGACTGCTCCCGAGAACCATGCCGAAACCGGCCAGCGGCGCCATCTTGAGGAGATCCCTGCGAAACAAACTCGTTGTCATAATCCATACCCTTTCCCACTTGTGTTTTGGAGTTTCCGGCCGAATTTCCGTTCGGGCTTTGAGTCCCCAAGGCCACGGACCGGAGGACAATAACGGTGGTACGCATGTGGCGCGCCCAAAGTGCGTATCATCGTGCGATGGGGGTGCAAATCGTGCAGCGGAGTTGCCCGGTGCGTGCTGCCCGGTCGTCAAGGATACCATTGCCTTCGAGGCCAGGTATGGCTTGGGATTGCCTATCGTCGGCGAGTATGCCGGCTCGGTCCTGTTGGCCCTGCCTGTCTCCGATTTGCTCGTGATCGAGCCCAGCGACCAGAAGTACACGGAGTTGGCCAGATACAAAGTCGCCCAAGAGCAAGTCTATGCCTTCCCCATTGTCGCGGGCAACCGCATCTATGTGAAGGACAAAGAGACGCTCGCCCTCTGGATGCTGGAGTAGGACGTACGCACCCTGCGGACGCTGTCATTCCGGCGCACGCAGGGATTCATCGCCGTAAGATCATTTCGGATTCCTTTTCTGATTTTGTTTGACAATGGTTCGTACACGAACTAAACTCCCTTCACGTAGCGTTCAAGCAACGAATAGGGCGGTTATGGTTGATGTCAACGGTATTGCAGGGCAGATCGGCAGGATCAGAGAGAAGGCCAATGCCTTGATTGAGAAGGAGTTGAAGAGCCGAAGGCTCAAGGGGATCGTCCCGGCCCACGGACCGGTACTGGCCTTCCTGCTGCGGCAAAGCAAGCCCGTTCCGATCAGGGCCGTGGTCGAGAGTGTGCGAAGGGTCAAATCGACTGTGACCGTGACGATCAGCACCCTTGAAAAGCACGGCTATCTCCGCAAGTTCCCCTGCGATACGGACACACGCGTCACCTATGTGGAACTGACCCCCAAGGGTCGCAGGCTGCAGAAGGACTTCGATGAGATTTCCGAAACCCTGCGCAGCAGACTCTACGGTCGCATGAGCAGGCAGGACCGCGAACGCCTCGTCGAGCAGTTGGACAATATCGAGGACAATCTGAGCCAGTAGTTTTTTTTGCGACAATAGTTCGTAGACGAACCATTAGAGGCTGTGCCTCGGAAAGGAACTTTCATCATGAGCGTCGTAGCCGATTTTCTGACCAGGAGCCAGGTCCAGTATCTTGCCACGATCGGTTTGGATGACAAACCCAAGGTGCGTCCTTTTCAGTTCATGCTGGAAGAGGGCACGAGACTCTATTTCTGCACCTCCAACCAGAAGAATGTCTTCAAAGAAATGCAGAAGCATCCGTACGTCGAGTTCTGTGCGTCCGGCGAGAACTTCTCCTGGCTCCGCCTGAGCGGCAAGGTCGTGTTCTCCAAAGATCGGGCGATGAAGGCGAAGATCCAAGACGCGAATCCCCTCGTCAAGTCCATTTACAGGACGCCGGATAATCCGGCCTTCGAGATCTTCTACCTGGATGGAGCCGTAGCGACAATTGCCGATTTCAGTGGCAATCCGCCTCAGACGATCAAACTCTGATTCAAGGAATTGATCTCAAGAACGGACTCCAAGTCTTCTTGGCAGTTCTGGCGACGGGTGGAACTCTGTGCATCTATCTGAATGACCTTCTGTCTCAGGGGATCAGCCATGAAACTCGTAGTCGATTTTCTCAAGAAGAGTCAAACCCAGTACTTGGCCACGATTGGAACTGACGGAAAACCGAAAGTGCGCCCGTTCCAGTTCAAGCTGGAAGACGGCGGGAAGCTCTATTTCAGTACGACGAACGACAAGCAAGTATACAAAGAGATTACCCAGCATCCCTATGTTGAACTGTGTGCCTGTGGGGAGAATTGGTCCTGGCTCCGATTGAGCGGCAAAGTTGTCTTCTCTCAGGATCGCTCTACCAAGAGCAGGATTATCGAGGAGGCAGTTCCTCTTATTAAAGCGATCTACAAGACGCCCGACAATCCGCTATGGGCGTTTTTCTATCTCGACGATGCTGCCGCGACGATCGCCGATCTCAGTGGGCAGCCTCCCCGAACGTTCAAGCTGTGATCCAAGCGACTGTCTGGAAATCGGGCCCGCGAGGCTGCGGCGAGAATTTACTTTCAGACAGCGAGTGCGATTTGTAGGCTATCTTCTGGCAATAAGGAGAACCACATGAATCGCAGAACCTTCGTGAAGACACTACCGGCATTGGCCGTATTGGCCGGTCCGGCGTCTGGTCCGGCTCAGGAATCAGCGAAACCTGCCGCGGAGCTGCAGCCCATCGTGTTGCCCAAGCCCGAGAAAGACGGCGGCAAATCCGTGCTGGCAGCCTTGTGGGAGAGAAAGACGGTTCGCAACATCCGCGCCGAGAAGCTCGGGCCGCAGGTGCTGTCGAATCTCCTGTGGGCGGCGTTCGGGGTGAACCGCGCACAAGGCAACTTCGGCAAGCCGGGACGGACGGCCCCCTCCGCCAGCAACTCACAGGAGATTGATCTCTATGTGGCGTTGCCCGAGGGGGTCTACCTCTATGAAGCGGTGCCGCACCGTCTTGTCCCTGTGGCGGCGGGGGACTTTCGTGCAAGGTCCGGCCGGAGGGCTGCGACGACCGCACCGGTGAACATCTTCTACGTCGCGGACCTTGCCCGGTATGTGCTGGAGGGCAATCCCGACCGGAGGATCAACGACCCGGAGGTCCAGAAATCCTATTACTACTGTGCGTCGGGGTTGATCGCCCAGAGCGTCTATCTCTTCGCGGCCTCGCAGGGTCTGGCGGCCTGGTTCCACAATTGCGACAAGGATAATACAATCAAGGAATTCAAGCTGCGGCCCCAGCAGCGAGTGCTTTTCGCTCAGACCGTCGGCTATCCTGCGTAATGGAAGAATGTGACGAGATGTCGGTTCAACGGGTCCGGTTGAGAGACTTGTGAAGGAGGCAAATCATGACGAAGAATATGCTTGTTTCGGCGATTGTTCTGATGGCGGGTTTGACCATGGTGGTTCAGGCTGCCGATTGCCCTCGATTCCGTGGTCCGGCCGGCGACGGGCAGTTCCCTGAGACAGGGCTGTTGAAGCAGTGGCCGGAAGGTGGGCCCAAACTCGCTTGGACGGCCCAAGGCTTGGGCCAGGGCTACTCCTCAGCCGTCATCGTCAACGGCACAGTCTACGAGACCGGGATGGATGACCAGAAGCAGGGCTATCTCTTCGCCTTCAACCTGGACGGCTCACCCAAATGGAAGACCGCGTACGGCCCGGAGTTGGAGAAGCGCGGTCCGGCGGTGGCCGGCACTCGCGGCACGCCGACTATTGATGGCGACCGGGTCTTTCTCATGACGGGTTTCGCCAAGTTGGTGATCTTTGACGCCGCGAAGGGCCAGGTGCTCAAGACCGTGGATCTCGTGGAGCGGTTTGGGCCCAAGCAGGCGCAGTTCGGTTTTGCCGAGTCCGTACTTGTGGATGGCAAGAAAGTGATTTGCTCGCCGGGCGGACCCGATGCATCGCTCGTGGCCCTGGATCGCGACACAGGCGAGACTCTTTGGCAGACCAAGGGCCTGAGCCAGGCGACCGGTTACTGTTCAGCGAGGATTGTCCAGGATGGCAGTCGCCGACTCATTCTCACCATGCTGGGCGGGGGCGTCGTCGCGGTCGATCCCGACTCCGGCCAGGTCGTCTGGCAGCACGAACACCCGCACCGGGCCGCGGTCCAGCCCAACCCGCCACTCTATGCTGATGGCAGGGTTTACATCTGCTCGGGCATGGGCGCGGGCGGTGCGATGTTGTCGCTGGGTGACAACAGCCCGACCGCGGAGCCGAAATGGGCGGACAAGACGCTGGATTGCCAGATGCAGGGCACCGTCCTGATCGACGGCTACATCTACGGGACCGCCCAGAGCGGCAATAAGGGCCTCGTCTGCCTGGAATGGAAGACGGGCGAGGTGATGTGGACCGCCCCGGAGACCAAGCAGGGCGTAACAGTCGCCGCCGACGGTATGCTCTACATCTACGGCGTGGATGGAACGGTGCGCTTGGTCAAGCCGAATCCCGCTGTGTTCGAGCCGGTGAGTCAGTTTACCGTCACAGGCGGGACCGCCGAGCACTGGGCCCATCCGACGATTGCCAATGGGCGGTTGTATATTCGCCACGGCGACGCCCTCATGGCCTACGACATCAAGTCCGGCTCTTGAGGTATCTGTGTTCCGCGGTTTACGTGTGGTGTTCGGCGACGCCGGGGCGCCAGATCGCAGATCCCCCGAACATTGATCGTTGTCACACGGTAGAATCGTTTGGCTGTGGCCTTACGAATGGCGAATTGCCCGGGCGGACTGGGTACGCTGCAAGAATGCTATCACAAGGCAGGACAACAAGTTATGACAACAGGCCGGCCCACCGGGCAGCAATATGTTCTCTTCTGCAACTGCGTCCATTATGACGTCATTCCTCAGGCCACGAGGGAGCAGGTGCTCGGCTTTCTCGGGCAGTCGGGCATGGAGTTCGAGGCGGTCGCGGACCTCTGCGGTCTGGCGGCCAGCCGTGACCCTCGTTTGCGGGAATGGTCGCAGACGCCGTCGCCGGCAATCGTGGCCTGCTTTCCGCGTGCGGTCCGATGGCTCTTTCATGCCGCTGACGTGCCGCTGTCGCAGGAACGGGTGCGATTCTTCAACATGCGAACGCAGCCTCCCGAGGAGATCATCCGGGAATTGATGAAGGATGATAGATCGTCGAAGACTCAAGAACAGTCCGTGCCTTCCTCAACCAATCATCAATCATCAACAGCAAATCATCAGTCCAACTGGGTTTCCTGGTTCCCTGTGATCGACTACGACCGGTGCGTTAACTGCAAGCAGTGCATGAATTTCTGCCTGTTCGGCGTGTATGGGCCGTCGGACGATGGCCGAGTCAGGGTGCAAAATCCCTCCGGTTGCAAGACGAACTGTCCGGCCTGCGCCCGGATGTGTCCCCAGAAGGCGATCATCTTCCCCAAATATGCCGATTCCCCGATCAATGGCGATGTAGGGGCAGGCTCCTGTGCCGGCTCTGATAGCGGGCAACCGCAGGGGGGCGCCCCTCCGGCTGCGGGCGATGTGTACGAGCGAATCCGTCGCCGGACCGCCCCGGGCAAGCGATTCTCCACCCAGGCGGGTGATGCTTCCCGATCCTGCCCGACGCTGGACAGCCTCAAACGCGAGTTGAATATTCCCGACGATGTTCTGGCCTCGTTGTCGCCGGCGGAAATGCAGCGCATCATCAGGCAATCCCAGTCGCCGTCGAGCACGGACGGCGCCGAGAAGGGTGACGATCACCATGAGTAAACCGCTACGACCTGCCGTCGTTCTTATCGCGGACAGGACGCTCAGCGCGAGCTACCGCATTCTCTTCGAGGGCATGTTCGCCACGATGCAGACGACGCAACTGCCTGAAGTGTTCATGCGGCGGTTCCTGGCCCCGCCGGTGTCTACCGATCTCGAGTCCCGGGCACGCACGGCCCCGTTGGGATTGCGGCGGGTCGAATCGGCCCTGCTGAAGTTCACGTCCCTGACCCGCGATGATGTTGTCTGCACCACGCCCGAGCGATTGTCCGATCTGATGGGCCCGTGGGTCAAGCTCGTGGCGTTCAGTTCCAGCGATCCGCTGGGCATGGGGATGAGCAATACAACGACCGCGAATTTCTGGAAAGGCGAGTTGTACACGAAGCACTGGACCCGCCAGACTCTCGAACAACTCGCCGCATTCAGACACACGTACGACTTCCGGATCATTGTTGGCGGGGCCGGAGCCTGGCAGTGGCTCTTGCACGCCGACAAGAAACCTGATGTCGATATTGACTTGGTTTTCCAGGGCTATTTCGAATGCTCGGGCCCGGAGGTCTTCTCCGATTTGCTCGCCGGCCGGTTGCCGGAGAATCGCATCGTCGAATCGGACATCGGCGCCGATCGAATCCAGCCGATTCGGGCCCCCTCGCTGCTCGGGATCATCGAGCTGTCGCGGGGCTGCGGCCGCGGCTGCAAGTTCTGCGCCATGGCCCGACAGAAGATGGCGCATCTGGACGAGGACACGATTCTCGCAGACCTCGAAACCAACGTTGCGGGCGGCCTCAAGGCGGTCGTCAGCGGCAGCGAGGATTTCTTCCGCTATGGAGCGAAGGGATTGACTCCCGATTTTGAGAGGCTTTGCAGCCTGCTGGTTCGCATGCGAGAGATCAAGGGGCTCTCCTTCATGCAGATCGACCACGCGAACATCACGTCGGTCCTGCAGCTCACCGACGAACAGCTCAGGGAGATCAAGCAGCTCCTGACCTGGGAACAGAGGAGCGACTATCTGTGGGTGAACATGGGGGCCGAGAGTGCAAATGGGCGCTTGGTCGCGGCGAACAGTCCTGGTAAGATAGCGCCGTTCGATCCCGCGGACTGGGGCCGGATGATCCGTGAGGCGGTCGACCGTATGAACCGCTGCGGTTTCTTCCCGGTCCTGAGCCTTGTGCTCGGCCTGCCGGGCGAAACGCCGGCGGACGTTGTGGCGACCCTGGAGTTGGTAAAGGACCTGCGGCGAAGAAGGGCCGTGGTGTTCCCGGTGTTCTACGAGCCTATGACGGCGGACGAGATCGCGGCCGGCAGGAGGTTCACCCTCGCGACGATGACGCCCGCGCACCTGGAGCTGTATCGAACGTGTTATGAGATCAACTTCGAGATGGTCCCGCGGCTGTTCTGGGACAACCAGCGGGCCGGCGGCGTCCCCTGGGCCAAGCGTGCGATCATGCAGGTGATGGGGCGCGGGGAAGTCCTGACCTGGCGGCGGGCGTTCAAGAAGCTGGGCAGGCAATTGGTGACTCATGGATCTGGGGTTTCTGAAAGTGAATTGTGTGGCGCTCGACGCAGAACGCTCGACGCGCGACGAGTCGGCTGAGGAGAAGCCAGCGTATGCCTGATGACCGTGTGATTGCGTCCAAGCCTCTGCGGCAGCCACAGGACAATGTCCCGCAGAGCAAGCACGCGCGCGACAGGCTGCTGGAGGTGATTCGTGCGCATGTGGGATGCCGGCGGCCGGTGCCGCCTCTGAGCATCGAGGAGTTGCGCGGGCACACAGCCGCTGTGCTCGAACAGGCCGGCATGGAACCCAAGTACGCCGATTTTGCGGCGGTCCTGCTCAATAACGAAGTCTGGCGCGACACGGTGGCGGCCATCCCCTATGACAAACGCCTGCTCCTGTTGCCCAAATGCCTGCGCGACGCCAAGGAATGTCCCGCGAGTTTTGACGAAATCGGCCTGCTCTGCGAGCATTGCGGCCGCTGCGTGATCGATGATCTCAAGAGCCAGGCGGAGCAGCTTGGGTACGCCGTGCTGGTCGCCGAGGGTTCGCCCGTCGTGATGTCCCTGATCGAGGCGGGGCGGATCGAAGCGGTCGTGGGGGCCAGTTGCCTGTCCGTTCTGGAGCGGGTCTACCCGTACATGGAGGCGGGCGCGGTGCCGGGAATCGCGATTCCGTTGCTGCAGGATGGCTGCGCCAATACGAGCGTGGACCTCGAATGGCTCTGGGAGGCCATTTACCAGACGACCGAGGACCAGACGCGGCGGTTCAACCTGGATGTGCTGCACCGGCAGGTGAACGACTGGTTCTCGCGGGAGGCCCTCGCGGCTGCGATTGCGCCGCAGGCGAGTCCGACGGAGCAGGTGGCCCTGGACTGGATGGCCAAGGCCGGCAAGCGATGGCGGCCGTTTCTCGCGGTTTGCGCCTACAGCGCCCTGTCCGGCGACCACTCCCTCTCCCGCGAGACGGACCTCCGAAAGGTTGCGATTGCCGTCGAGTGCTTTCACAAGGCCTCGCTGATCCATGACGACATCGAGGACGGGGACTGTGAGCGATATGGCGAGAAGACGCTGCACGCCGAACATGGGGTTCCCATCGCGCTGAACGTGGGCGATCTGCTGCTCGGCGAGGGGTATCGACTCCTGGCCGAGGTGGACGCGTCCGATGCCCGGAAAGCAAGGCTCCTTCTCGCCGCCGCCGAGGGACATCGCAACCTGTGCCTGGGGCAGGGCAGCGAGTTGGCCTGGATGCGGGCGCCGAAACCGCTGCGGGTTACAGAGGTGATCGACATCTTTCGTATGAAGACCGCACCGGCCTTTGAGGTTGCGCTGAGTCTTGGCGCGATCCTTGCCGATTCTGACGAGCAGGTCCACACGGTCCTCAAGCAATACAGCGATTCGCTTGGGATCGCGTACCAGATCCGCGACGACTTGGAAGACCTCCATTTGCCCGGCAGCGAAGAGCTTCTCGCCGGCAAACGGCCCTCGATCCTCCCGGCCCTGGCGCGCGACACGGCAGATGCCGCTCCGGCCTCCGGCCTGCAGTCTCCAGCCTTCAGTTCGTCCCGGGCCGAGGCCGCGGCGTGGCGTCTCATGGAGGCGTATAAATCGCAGGCCGTCGGGAGTCTTATCGCCCTGAAGAACGCGAATCTCAAGGGTCTGCTCCGTCGCGTGATCGGCAAGATGTTCCATGATTTCGAGATGATGGGTTGCTGCAATGACCCTCAGGTTGGACATGCGCAAGGTCGTGAGCCGAGCTCCCGGCGCTCTCGATGACTCCGCAGAGGCGGTCCGAGACTTCTTTCGTCGACAGCTCGCGCAGGACGGCGGCTTTCGAGGGCGGGATGGGCGCAGCGACCTGTATTACACGGTCTTCGGGCTCGAGGCCTCCCTGTCACTGGGCATTGAACTGCCGCTCGATCTCATATCCGGCTACCTCGATGGTTTCGGGATGGGCGAAGCCCTCGACCTTGTGCATCTGGCGTCTTTAATCCGGTGTCGGGCGAACGTGGCGGACATCGATGCGCGAGAGGTTTCCGCCGGACATCTGATGAGGTACAGGTCTCGTGACGGCGGCTTCAACATGACCCCTGGCGCAGAAGGGGGCAGTGCATATGGAAGTTTCCTGGCCCTGGGCGCTTGCCACGATCTGGGGATTGGCTGCCCGGACGCGGATGCCATGGCCCGGTCGATTGCCGCCCTGCACAGATCGGACGGTGGTTACGCCAACGACGCTTCGATGACCGCGAGCGCGACGCCCGCCACGGCTGCTGCGCTTTCCGTGCTTCATTACTTGAGCTGTCCTGTGCCGGAGTCTGCGATCCGATGGCTTCTGAGTCGGGTTCATCCGCTTGGCGGCTTCGAGGCCATTTCGTTCGGCGATGGTCGCGGCGCTCCCGACCTGCTCTCCACCGCCACGGCGTTGCACGCCCTCGCCCTCGTCGGAGCTCCTGTGGGGGATACGAAGGACAAGCACCTGGATTATCTCGATACTCTCTGGAGTACACAAGGAGGGTTTCGAGGCCATTGGGCCGATGAGATCGTGGATTGCGAATACACCTACTACGGGCTTCTGGTCCTGGGAACCTTGTCCGAATGAATGCCGCGATCGATAAGAAAGTCCTGGAGGACACGATTGCTGCATTGCGGTCGAAGCTGCTTGCCGCTCGCGGGCCGCACGGTCATTGGGAGGGTCGCCTGTCAAGCAGTGCTCTTTCGACCGCCACCGCGGTTTTTGCCCTGGCCGTCGTGGACAGGGACCGATATCGATCTCTTGTCGATCGAGGGCTTGCGTGGCTCTGCGAGCATCAAAACCCCGACGGCGGCTGGGGTGATACGGCGGACAGTCCGAGCAACCTCAGCACGACGATGCTGTGCTACAGCGCGATGGCTGTTGTAGATCGTCCGAATGCATGTCAACCGTGCGTGGAGCGAACGGAATCCTGGCTGAGACGCATGGTCCGGACCCTCGAGCCGGAGGCGCTCGCGAGGGCCGTCGAGTTGCAGTATGGCAAAGACCGTACGTTCTCCGTGCCTATCCTGACGATGTGCGCTCTGGCCTGCCGGCTTGGCGACGCCGGCAGAGGGTGGAGGCTGGTTCGCCCGCTGCCCTTCGAGTTGGCAGTCCTTCCCCATCGGCTGTTCAGGTGGCTGCGCCTGCCGGTCGTGAGCTACGCACTGCCCGCGCTGATCGCGATCGGGCAGGTTGGCTACAGGCATCGCAAGCCCCGCAACCCGCTGACCGGGGTAGTTCGACACCTGTCCGTGGCGAAGACCCTGCGGGTCCTGGCCACGCTCCAGCCCGAGAACGGGGGCTTCCTCGAAGCGGCTCCTTTAACGTCGTTCGTCGTCATGAGTCTCGCCGCTGCCGGGCATCGCGAGCATCCCGTCGTCATGAAGGGTGTCGAGTTTCTGGCGGCCTCGATCCGCGAGGACGGGAGCTGGCCTATCGACACGAATCTCGCCACATGGGCCACGACGCTCTCGATCGGTGCATTGTCCGCCGGGGGGCTTGAGAATGTATTGTCCTCATCCGAGCGAGAGGGGCTTTTGGACTGGCTCCTGTCGTGCCGGCATCACAAGATGCATCCCTATACGCAGGCCGCCCCCGGTGGCTGGGCCTGGACGAATCTCCCCGGGGCCGTCCCGGATGCGGACGACACGGCGGGAGCGCTTATTGCTCTCCATGAATTGTCGTCCGACACAGCCGGCTCGGCAGTGCGCGACGCTGTTCCCGCCGGTATCGAGTGGCTCCTGGGCCTGCAAAACGCCGATGGCGGGATTCCCACTTTCTGCCGCGGCTGGACCAAATTGCCCTTCGACAAAAGCGCCGCGGACATCACGGCCCATGCGGTCGCAGCCATGGGGATTTGGCTGCACACGCTGCCCGAATCGCTCAGGGGTCGGACCGAAGAGGCCATGCTCAGGGCGCTGCGCTATCTGCAAGAGGCTCAGCGGCAAAACGGTTCCTGGGTGCCTCTGTGGTTCGGAAATCAATCCGCTGCGAATCAGGAGAACCCGGTTTATGGGACCAGCAGGGCCTTGAGGCATCTGACGACTTGCGCATCGGGAATTGGGCCTCATGGACCGATGGGACTTGTCGGACCCATGTGCGAGCGGGCCGGCGACTGGCTTGTGTCGGTGCAGAATGCCGACGGTGGCTGGGGGGGCGATGCTTCGGTTGTTTCCTCGATTGAGGAGACCGCTCTGGCCGTGGATGCCCTCGCGGCGGCTTGCGCATCTTGTCGCGATCCATCGTCCGTCATCTGCGCCGTTCATCGGGGGACGCAGTGGCTCATCGCGAGCACGAATCGCGGGGTGTCCCTCCCGGCATCCCCCATCGGCCTGTACTTCGCGAGGCTTTGGTACTCCGAGGAATTATATCCGCTTGTCTTCGCTCTCAGCGCCCTGTGCAAGGTCTCCCGGCGGTGTTGTTCTTCCAACATGGCAAGGTTCTTGACCGCCTGATCGGGCTTCGACCCCAACGCACGTACAGCGAGGTCTTGGACGGACTGATTCATCGCGAGGGCAGGACGCAGCATGTCGGGTGTGCATGGCACACTCTATGAATTGGCTAATGCCTCGACCTCGTCGATGGTCCGGGGAATTCTCGGGCCGAGGATGCGGCAGCCGTTCTCCGTGATTACGATGTCGTCCTCGATTCGCACGCCGTGGAAGTCTCGCCAGGCTTCGAGCCGGCCGTACTCGATGAACGGCTCGCACCTGTGCTCGGCTTTCCATTGATCGATCAGATGCGGGATGAAGTAGATCCCCGGCTCGACCGTGACAACGAACCCCGGCTCGACGGGTTTGGCCAGCCTCAGCGACCGCCAGCCGAACGCGGGGTTGCGCGTGATCGTGTCGGTGTAGCCCACGTAATCCTCGCCGAGGCTTCTCATGTCGTGCACGTCCAGCCCCATCGTGTGGCCGACGCCGCAAGGGAAGAACAGCGTGTGCGCACCGGCTGCCACCGCCTCCTGAGGGTCGCCTTTCGTCAGGCCGAGCGCTTTGAGGCCCTCCATCAATACGACGGACGCCAGCCGATGGACTTCTCGCCACTCGACGCTCGGTTTGGCAGCGGCGAGGCACCGTTCCTGGGCGGCTTGAACGATGGAGTAGATTCCTCGTTGTCTTTGCGAGAATCTGCCCACGACGGGGATCGTCCGCGTGATATCGCTGGCGTAGTGCAAAAGCGACTCGGCGCCCGAGTCGTTGACGACGAGATCGCCCGCCTTCAGGACGTTGTCGCGACAGGGATTGTGCAGGGTTTCGCCGTGTGTGGAGAACACGGTCGGGAAGGCCGGTCGCACGCCGTGGGATGTCGCGATTGCCTCGATTGCGGCCACCACCTCGCGCTCGACAACGCCCGGCCGGGTCATTCTCATGGCGGTTTTGTGCATCTCGTAGGAGACCGCCAATGCCGCCTCGATCTGTTCGATCTCCTCGGGCGACTTCGTTGATCTCTGCTGGACGACTGCTCGGATGAGCGGTTCGGAGACGTATTTTCCGATGTCGCTCGGCAAGACGCCGAGCCGGCGCCAGATCTTGAGGACATTCTCCGGCCGGTCCTGGGGCAGGAAGTGGATGGTTCTCTTGTGCCGAACCGCGTCAGTGAGGATCTGCTCCAGCTTTTCTATCGGACCGGTGTGTGCGACGCCGGCCTGCTCACATTTGTCTCGCAGCAGGGGTTGCGGCCCGGTCCACACGATCTCCTCGAAGCCCGGGTCTTGACCGAAGACGCACTCAGCCCCCTCGTCGAGGTCGATGATCGCGGCCAGGGCGGGCAGATCGAGCCCGAAAAAGTACAGGAACGTGCTGTCCTGCCGGAACGGGTAGGTGTTGGCCGCGAAGTTCATCGGCGACTCGTCATTGCCCGGCAGGAGAATCAGCCCGGAGCCGATCTGCTCTCGCAAACGGGCCCGTCTCTCGACATAGATCGCGGCGGGAAACATCATCCATTCCCCTGTGGCCGGGGTTTTCCCGGCGTGATCAGACTGACGCCAATCAAGGCAGTCACTGACAGAATGATTGCGGGCAAGACCGCATCCAATTGCGTGGCCCACGTCGGAAGGCAATCTTTGCCCAGCCAGGACCAGAGCAGGGCTGTTGCTGTCCCGGCGAGAATGGAGGCAATGGCCCCTTGCTTCGTTGCCCGGTTCCAGAACAGCGCAGCGACCAGGCACGGCGTAATCGCGGCGCCATAGATCGTATAGGCATAGAGGGCCTTTCTGAAGAAGCCCGTAGACTGGGCAAACATCAGGGACACGCCGTAGGCGACCAGGCCGAATACCACCACCAGTAAACGGCTCAGGAAGATCACGCGTTTCTCGGAGGCGTTGCGGTTGATGTAGTTCAGATAGACATCTTTGATGAACGTGGTCGCCGGCACCAGAAGGAAGGAATCCGCCGTGGAGATGATGATTCCCACAACCGTGATCATGAACACACATCCCAGAGCCGTCGGCATCAGATGCTTGGCGGCATGGATCAGAATATACCTGCCGTTGTCCGGATCGGGAGTCTGGCTGGCGGCTACCCAGGCGCAGGCGATAATCAGCAGCTCGATTGCGTAGGCCACGAAGATCATCGTCGTCACGGCTGTCCGTGCGCCCTTGGCGCTGCGGCTGGCGAAGATTCGCTGGTACTGGTTTGCGTCACCCAGGATCAGCAGGAAGATGGGAAGCAGAAAGTTAACCAGATCGGTGGCCGAGTATACGCCCCAGAATTGCATGTGGTGAGGTTTGTCCCCCATCTGGGCGAAGGCCGCCTCCATGCCGGACCAGCCACCGGCCTTGATCCAGTACAGGGGAAATGTCACCACCATGGTGACCATAATGACGGTTCCATTGACGATGTCGGTATAAGCCAGGCTCTTGAGACCGGCCAGCATGGTGTAGAAGATGATGAAACACGCCGCAATGATCGTAGCCTTCTGCTTGGTCAGAATCGGCTCAATGTGCTCCAGATGCCCATTTTCGGGCAGGGCGGCGATCCTGTAGGTTGCATCCGCCTCGACAGGTGTGCCGGGCACGATGCGGGCCTTGGTATTGATCTTGGTCGCCACCGTGTCGGGCGACAGGGCGGTCTGCTCCTTGGCGTCAAAATACGAGCTTGCCTCCACTACGCGGATTGTCACGATCTGATCGCCATTGGGCTGCGTCCGTTCAAGCCGGACCGCGTCGGAGCCTTTCCAATCGGTTTGCGGGAAATAGACCAGAACGCCCTTTTGAATCTGCGCGGAGCTGAACGTGTCGCCAACCTGCACCGCCACCGGGGATTTGTCGCCCGTGATAACCTCCAGCACCGCTCCCCCGGCGTTGAACTGGTAACTCACGATCACCATGTACGCAAGGATCAGAGCGACGACCGACAGGGCCCGGGCGATCTGGCCGAAGCGAGAGCCGATGATCTCCGGCACCGAAGTGGCCTCGATATTCCTCACGCGCGAGGCGGCCAGCGACAGGAGGATCATTCCAAACAGGACCCCGGTCGGGATGATCAATGCGGCCATACCGGTGCGATAGGCCTCCTCGGCGTTGGCCACGATGGAACCGGTGCCAATCCACACCGCGAGCATGGTGCACACCATTACCCAGGGTGAAAGCGTCCGGCCCGCCACCGCAAAGTCCGCTTGCGTCTTCACCTGCCCCGATTTGTGAATGCCGACGCCGGCCAGGGCCAGCAAATAGATGAGGATCGCAATTAGATAGACCATTCACGCGCACCTTCTAGGGCTGGTTCATTGGATGAACTGGTTGACAAAACACTCCGGTGTCAGCGGCTTGCCCGTGGCGCGGACGATCATGTCGTCCCACCGGTACCGGGCGCCGGGGCCGAATACGTACTCGCGCAGGTACCGCCCCACGCGTTCGTCGCCAACATAGCTCAGACCGGCATCCGATTCAAGCCTCAATACTCTGTGGACGATTGTGTTGTGCAACTGCGAGGCGAGCAGCTCGCCGAGCATGTAGTTGTGGTAGTAACAGGGGGCTACGACGAAGTGCAGCTTGGAGACCCAGCCCGCGTCCGCCGGCCCGGGCGGGCGCCTGAGAAATTGGTGCTTCTCCACCAGGTCCCACCACAGGCTGTTGAGGTCCTGGTCCGGGTTCGCGTAGAGGGCCTTCTCGAAGTGCCACATCACCAACGCCCAACGGGCGAAAAGGACCTGCTGAAAACGCAGGTACCGGTCGCTGACGCTCTTGATCTTTGCGGTCTCTGTGTCGGACAGGCCCAGCATGGCCTGCATCCAGTCGGCGTTGCGGCTGAGCCTTCCGAAGAACATGGCGACGGCCTCGGTCGTGAACGGGTGGGCCGGCTCACGCAGCAGCCAAGGCTCGTTCAGGTCCTTGTATCGATCGTATACCGCGTGTCCCAGTTCGTGGAGGATCGTCTCCATCCACCGCTCGGTGTCCTGCAGGTTGGCCAGGATGCGGACGTCGCCACCGCGGTCCACGTCGTGGCTGTAGGCGTGCGGGTACTTGCCCTCGCGGTCGTAGAGGTCGCTGCGGGCCAGGATGTCGTCGATCGGCAGGCCCACGCTCGCGTAGTACTTGCGGGCCAGTTCCTGGATATCTCGTTCCTTGTAGTACTGATCCAGATCCAATTCGTAGACGAGCGGCGTCCGTTGGAAGAAGGGGTCGTGGTAGTGCCATGGCATCAGTTTCTCGGGCGATACGCCGTAGCTTTTCGCAAGGATCTCGTCGAGCTCGTGCTTGAGCCTGGTGAATGGCTCCTGCGTAAGCCGCTCCAGCTCATCGAAGATGCGGTCCAGGTCGTCGATGCTCTGCTCGCCGGTGACGATGGACAGTGTGTGGTAGTTGTCGAAGCCGAGCTGTCGGGCGGCCTTGTTTCGAAGCCTGGCCAATTCGAGGAAGTCGTCGATGATGACGTTGCCGACCTGCCTGCTGGCCCACCATGCGGCTTCGCGCGTGCCGACGTCTGTTTCGGTCGTCATGATCGTATAGACGTCGCTGACGGTGATCTTGCGGCCGTCGATCGTGCCCCGATAGTTGTTGTACGTCTCCTGGATCCTCGCGTCCAGCTCGACGATCCGCTCCATCAGGACCGGATCGATCTGATTGTGGAGACAGCCGTAGTAGAGCTTGTCCACCTGCCGGGCCAGTCGGGGTTCGCGAATGCGGCCGGACTCCCTGTATGCCCGGATGCGGGCGAAATCGTTCGGGTCGCTCTGAATCCGGCGGATGCGCAACTGGACTTGCTTGAGTTCCTCGAATTTCTGGGGCCTGCCCGTTGTGGTCGCCTCCCAATAGAGCCGATTCGCCTGCGTCGTCAGCGGCTCGACCTGCGCCGAGTAGCCCTGGACAAGCCGGGCGGCGTCATCCTGCCGGGAATCCACGGCGCAACCCAGGCATGAGACCAGCAGAACCGACGCGATCCACAAAAACCTTCTCATACGGCACCTCTCATTGGCGGTTTCGCCATCGTGATATTACGGGCTCGTCATTATAGTGGCCAGCCGCACGCCGTGGAAGACTCGGCCGTGGAATTGCCGACCCATCGGCACTCGATATCGTGGTGGGGGAGGCCGGAGATATCCCGGCGACGCGGTTGACGGCTCGGACCTTGCGGACGATAATGCGGGCGCTGGGAGTGCCTCGGATGTGGTCTTGGCGGCGGCCCGCAAGACCGGCGTGGTTCGGGGTGAGGCCCCCGTCCCGAGAGAAGGCAACCTCGGGTAACCGATCAGGGAGTGTGAGGACGAGAATATGCCGAACCGATCCAGACGATCCTGCAAGTCTCTCCATGTGGCACTGGTGTACAACGCGGACGCGGGAATCATACCGGATACGCCGGAGGATCGAGGCAGCACGGCGGACCTGCGACACATGATCCGTGACATGGCTCGCGTGCTCAGGTCGCTGGGGCATCGAGTCACCGTCCTGCCGCTGGCCCATGACCTCTTCGCGTTCCAGCGGAAACTGCGCCATTTGGACCCCGACGTAGTGTTCAACCAGTACGACGATGTCGTTCACGGCGCCCTCTACGAGATGCGGTTCGCCGCAATGGTGCGGATGATGGGCTTTCCGCTCACCGGCTCGCCCGCGTTGGCCCTGGGATTGAGCCGGTACAAGCACATGTCCGCCAGTCTCCTCCACGGGACGGGGATTCCGATCCCGCCCTGCACGGAACTGCTGGAGAGGGTGGGCGATGTGGACCGGCACGAGTGGCGGTTTCCCCTCATTGTTCAACCCAGCCAGGAACACGCGGGCATCGGTCTGGATCGCGATTCGATCGTGCGATCGAAGAAAGCCCTTCGCCAGCAGGTGCGTCGGATCGTACAGACGTACAACCAACCCGCGCTGGTCCAGCTCTTCCTGCCCGGCCGGGAATTCAACGTGGGTATTGTGGGAGGCAAACGCGCGCGGGTGATGCCTTTGGCCGAGGTCAACTATGAAGAGTTGCCTGCGGATATCCCGCCGATCATGTCGTACGCCGCCAAGTGGATCGAGACATCGGTGGAGTACAAGAAGACCTCAGTCATCTGTCCGGCGGCCGTGGAGCCCGAGCTGGCTCGCCAGATCAGCGACATTGCGATGCGTGCCTTTCGAGCGGTCAGGGCCTGGGGCTACAGCCGCGTCGATATTCGGCTCGACGAGGCCGGCCTGCCCCGAGTTCTGGAGGTCAACTGCAACGCATCGCTGGAAGAGGGCGTCGCTCTGGCGCGGTCCGCCGACAAGGCAGGCATCAGCTACCCACAGTTGCTCCAGATGATTCTCAGCGCAGCCCTCGAGGGTCCCCCCTACGATGTCAGCGTTTCCATGCTGCTTTAGGCCGTTCTGCCATACCGTCCGGCTTGGCGACGATAATGTTCGGCCAAAGGCATGGTCAACTTGGAGACCGGGTTGACAAGCCTTCCTCGCTTCCGCAGGGCCTGTTGGCCGGAGAGCTTCCGCATCAGGCGATCCACATACCGCAGTTTCTTGATGGCCGGCCAGTCGTGGTACCTGCGGCGCCAACCAGAACGTGGGGTCAGCCAGACGGCGAAGGTCTCCGCGAAATCTTCATCCGGGTGTTTCTGTGCGTAAGTGTACCGATAGGGGCAACTGCAAATATGCCGAACGAATCTCCGGCTCCATGGATTCGGATGGAAGACGTCCCGATAGGGCTTGGAGAACGGACCAAAGATTTCCCTCCAGCTCGGCTGTTCCCACAGCCGGAATGCATAGTTGATCGCGTGGCCGGTCTCGTGTCGCAGCAGTTGCATGACGGTCTGGATGTCTTCCAGGGCGCCCGTCTGCTCTTTCTCGATGCGCCCGAGTGGAGCGCTGGCCAGGTAGAAGGGAATGCCGATGGTCGGCACCCTGTCCGGACAGCCCCAGGTATCGGTCAGATAGAAGGCAGGAGCATAGTCCAATCCCTTGGCTGCCAGCTCCCGCCTGAGCTGCCGGATGAACGGCTCAAGAGGCGATCCCTTGATCCGAAGCCCGAGGTCACAAATGCGTCTTGTCAGCAGCGTGTGTCGAACGGTTTCCCAGTCGCCGGATTGGACCCGCGACTGACTCGATACGTGTTGTCTTCCGCAGCCTGCCGCTGCCATCTGTTGCTTTCCCACCTTTTTCATACACCCTGTACATGTACTCCAGAGGCAAAGAATCAGTCAACGCCGGAAGCAAACAAGCCGGCCGGCACCTGATATGCTACCTCATCCGAGAGAGGAGTTTCAAGCCTATCTGCGGTGTTTGTTCATAAGTCATTCCCTTGTAAGGTCTTATGAATCGAGTTTGGCGGGCGGCCTCGCCATCCGATTCCTTGGGCTCTGATAAGAGAATCGTTCTTAGGTTTCTTCTTCTTGGCGCGACCGGTCGGCTCCCCCATACGGACCTTGCGCAGCACGAATTCGTTGTTTCTATGCCCATCGTTGAGCTGGAGGCAGGAGTACAAAAGGCTGTTTGTTGCGGAGTTCAATCGTCATCCTGAAGCTTGCCGACGCATTTCGGGCCGATCCAACCGCGGAACAGGTCGCCCATCGCCAGTTCCGGGCCGTCAACGGCAGGGGCGAGGAGACCCGTATGACGACCCAGCCGGTCCTTGAAAGGACTCTTGCGGGCGAACATCGCGGGCGACAACCCTTCCATGCGGGCCTGCCCCTGCGGATTGTGGATATCGGCGGATCGGGCGATTCGTTCGAACAGGGCTTCGTTCCCGTCGATGGCCGGCCGGACGGCCTCCCGGCCGAGCGTCAGTGCCGCTTTCAGAACGGACAACTCCTCCAGTTTCTGCAGAGCGAAGGCCAGCCGGTCGCGGACCTCCTCGGGCAAGTCCGGCTCGGCCTTCAGGTCTACCGGACAATGCAGCAGCGAACACGACGGCGCAAGGATCAGCCGGTCGGGTCCCAGGATCTGCAGGGCCTCTTCCAGGCAAGGAAGAACATCGAGAAGACGGCTCCTCCAGACGTTCCGCCCATTGACAACGCCCAGCGAGAGCGACTTGTCGCCGGGAACACGGGCCAGGGCGTCCCTCAATTGCTCGGGCCCTCTCACCAAGTCCAAATGAACACACGCCACGGGCAGTTTCAAGGCCAGATCAAGGTTCTCCTGCAAGGGCCCGAAGTACGTCGCCAGACAAATCGATATCCGGCCCGCCGCGGAGGCCAGCGTCTCGTACGCATGGACGTACCCGGCCGCCGCCGTTCTGTCCAGATCAAGCGTCAGGACCGGCTCGTCGATCTGGACCGACGCAGCGCCTGCGGCCGCCAGACGGCCCAGAACCAACGCATAGACAGGTAGAATCCGATCCAGCAGCGACAGCGGTTCCAGGCCGGGAGTCCGAGCCTTGCTCAATCGCAGGAAGGACACCGGTCCCAGGAGCACAGGACGGGTCGTAATGCCGAGTTCTCTGGCTTCGACGAATTCATCGACGGCCTTGGTCGATGCCAGACGGAACTGCTGGTCGGCCTCCAGTTCCGGAACGAGGTGATGATAGTTCGTGTCGAACCACTTGGTCATCTCCATCGCCTTGACCGCTTCGGCGCCGCGAGCCATGGCGAAATAGGTGTCCAGGTCCATCGGGCCGCCTGCATACCGGAACCGGGACGGGATCGCGCCCAGCATGACCGTAGTATCCAGGACGTGGTCGTAGAACGAGAAGTCGTTGCTCGGGATGAAATCCACGCCCAACTCGCGCTGCAGCGTCCAGTTCAGCTTGCGTATCGCCCGCGACGCATCGCGCAGTTCCACCAGGGTCATCCTTGCGGAAGAAATCACAGATCAGCAAATGGCCCGGCGAGGCAAGCAGCCGCAACGACTTCGCGACGGCCTGTTCAGGATTGACGTATTGGAAACTCTCGCTGAAGAGAATCAAGTCGTACCGGCTCGACGTCTCGAACTGTTCATAGGGAGCGTCGAACACGTGAGATCCGTCGCCCAGAAGCAGCCTCGCCTGGGCGTTGAGGTGGGAACTCGGCGAGATGCAGTCCACTTCGCGCCCCGCATCGGTCAGCATCTTCGCCAGTTGCCCCGAGCCGCACCCCGCGTCCAATACCCGTTGGACATCCGCGGGAATGTGGGAAAGCAGAAATGCGGCATAATTCTCCTGCGCCGTCCGCAGATTGCTGATGTGCACCTCCAGTCCGGAGGGCCAATAGCCATAATGCAGGTGATTGGATTTCAGCAGGTTCCTGGCCAGGATCAAGCCAATCTCCAGACCGACCTCTCGAGAGAGCTCGCTTCTTCTTTTCTTCTTCATGACGAGCACACCGACAGCAATCCTCTCCTTATCGTCCGCCCCGTCACATTCTCGGGACAGTGATCTGCGTCTGATTCTGGTATTTTCCAGCGCGGTCCGCATAGGACACGCCGCATGGCGTATCCGACTCGAAGAACAGCACCTGGGCCAAGCCCTCGTTCGCGTAGATCCTCGCCGGCAGCGGAGTCGTATTCGATATCTCCAGAACCGCCCGGCCCTCCCAGCCCGGCTCGAACGGCGTGACGTTGACCACGATCCCGCACCGGGCGTATGTCGATTTGCCCACGCAGATCGTCATCACATTGTTCGGGATGCGGAACCGCTCGACCGACAACGCCAACGCGAAACTATTAGGCGGGATCAGGCACACGTCGCTCTCCACCTCGACCATCCCCTGCGGATCGAAGGCCTTCGGATCGACCACGGCGCCGTACACGTTGGTGAAGACGCGGAACACACGGTCCACCCGCACGTCGTATCCGTAGGACGAGGTCCCGTAGGAAATCACGGGTCTGCCGTCGCGGGACCGCACCTGCCGCTCTTCGAAGGGCTCGATCATTTTGTTCTCGCGGGCCTTGCGAATGATCCAGGTATCAGGTCGAATGGACACAAACGACTCCTTCCTCTGCTCTTGGTGTTTTCATATGGCCTGTCGATGCTCGCAAGGCAGGATCTCTCGCCAGATCGGCACGAAAGTCCTGCCGGACATGCTTCGCACGTGCCGGCAGGAGGCTCACGATCTCGTCGAGGTCACCCTCGGACAGCAGCGAAGGGACGACGGTCGTGCGAAAGTGGTGCGGGACCTTGCAGGCAGCCAGAATGTCCAGGCTCTCTTGGATGACGCTCCAATTGACCTCCACGCCCGCCAATCTCGCATACAACTCCGGCGGGGCCTTGACATCCATAGCGACGTAGTCGATCAGGCCCTGAGCCAACAGTTCCCTGAGCGCCGAGGGATGGCTACCGTTCGTGTCGAGCTTCACCGCGAAGCCGAGACGCTTCACGGAAGCGCAGAATGCGGCGAGGTCCGGCTGCGCGCATGGTTCGCCTCCGCTGACGACCACGCCCTCCAACAGACCTCGCCGCCGGGCCAGGCGATCCAGGACCTCCCCCGCCGGGATCGATCCGGCCTTCAGGGTCAGCAGCCCCCCATTGTGGCAGAACGGGCACCGGAAATTGCACCCTTGCGTGAACACCACGGCCGCCGGATGCGACGGAAAGTCACACAGCGAGAACGGCACGAATCCGCCTATCTGCATGAGCGAGCCTCCATGGAAAAGGACTTTCGCATCTTAAATTCGGCCTGCTTGCCGTCGTTCCACTNNCCGGGCAGATCGAGAACGTCGGCGTCAGCGTGAAGTACGGCAGCTTGTACTTGCCGCACACCGTCCGGACGAACGACTTGACCGCCTCCAGATCGGCGACCGCCTCGCCCAGGTAGAAGTGCAAGACCGTCCCGCCGGTGTAGCGACATTGGAGCTCGTCCTGCAAATCGAGCACCTCGAACGGATCGCTGCTGTAGTTGACCGGGAGGTGCGAGGAGTTGGTGTAGAACGGTTTGGCACCGCCAGCCACGTCGGGTTCGTTGGCGACTTCGACGTCCGGATACCGCTGCTTGTCGGACCGGGCGAGGCGGTACGAGGTTCCTTCGGCCGGCGTCGCTTCGAGATTGTACTGGTGCCCGGTCTGCTTCTGGAATTCCTCCAGGCGGGCCCGCATGAAGTCCAGGACCCGCAGCGTGAAATCGCGTCCCGCCGGATCGCCCGCGCCGCAGTCGAGCAGGTTTCGACACGCCTCATTCATTCCGACCAGACCGATCGTCGAGAAATGATTGTCCCAGTATGTACTCCGTGCCTGTTTCACCGCCCGCAAATAGTGCTTCGTGTATGGATACAACCCCCTGTCCGTGAACGATTCCAGCACCTTGCGTTTGGCCTCCAAGCTGGTCCTGGCCAGATGCATCAGATGGTCCAGGCGGTGGAGGAAATCGGCCTCGTCGCTCGCCAGATGGCCCAATCGCGGCAGGTTCATGGTGACTACGCCGATGGAGCCGGTGAGGGGGTNNTGGCGCCGAAGAGCCCGCCGCCGCGACGGCGCAGCTCCGAAACGTCCAGCCGGAGCCGACAGCACATCGAACGCGCATCGTCCGGCGACAGTTCGGAGTTGACGAAATTAGCGAAATAGGGGATGCCGTACCGCGCCGTAGCCTCCCAGAGTGGCTTGATCTGCGGATCATTCCAGTCGAAATCCCGTGTGATGTTGATCGTCGGGATCGGGA
>DCUI01000289.1 GCA_002327785.1 Phycisphaerales bacterium UBA2218 | reverse complement strand
CGGCGAGAGCGCGTTGCGTCCTGCTACATATCGCGATTTGACACGCTCGAAGAGATGACCCTCAGATACGCGAAGGACCCGGCCCGATCACCGCACGAGGGTTCGTCACAATCGGAGTACAGCACTTGCGATTGTGTGCTTGTGTTCGATGCCGGTGGCTGGCGTCGGACATCGCATAGGATGACGATGACCTGCTGCACAATGTGACGAGTCATCTGGGACAACGTGTTGCCCATGAGTCCGGGATCCGGAGAGCTGCTAATCCGAGACGATATGCGCTCGGCTGACCACCGTGAAAGGAGGATCCTATGGATCCGATCGTGTTTGTCCTGTTGTTTGTTGTTGCGGCTGTTGTGATCATCTTTCTCGCGGGCATACGGGTGGTTCGCCCTACGCATCGTGGCCTCATAGAAAGGCTCGGCAAGTACAGACGCTATGCCAAAGGAGGTTTCAACTGGATCATTCCTCTTATCGACAGAATGATCCAGGTCAATATTACGGAGCAGATGGTGGACGCCCAGCCGCAGGAGATCATCACGAATGACAATCTCAATGCCAGGGTGGATGCCCAAGTCTACTTCAAGGTCAAGGACGACGAGGAGAGCGTCAAGAGCTCGCAGTACAATGTCAACAACTACCAGTTTCAGATTGTCAACCTCGCACGTACGACGCTGCGGAATATCATCGGGACGCTCACGCTGAAATCAGCAAACAGCGAGAGAGACAAGATCAACACTTCGCTTCTTGAGACGTTGGCCAGGGAAACCAAGCACTGGGGAATGGAGATCGTTCGGACGGAGTTGAAGGAGATCGACCCTCCCAAGGATGTCCAGGAGACCATGAACAAAGTGGTCAAGGCGGAGAATGAGAAGGTCGCTGCGTTGGATTTCGCCGATGCGGTGGAGCGGCAGGCCGACGGGGTCAAGAGGTCGGAGATCAAGAAGGCGGAAGGGATCAAGCAGGCCAAGATTCTGGCGGCGGAGGGCGAGGCCGAGGCGATCCGGCTCGTCAACGAGGCCGCGAACACGTACTTCATCGGAAACGCGCAGCTTCTCCGCAAGCTTGAGGCCCTCGAGAAATCCCTGCGTCAAAATGCCAAGATCGTCATTCCTTCCGGTTGCGAACTCGTCAACGTCATCGGGGAAATGGCCGGCTTTCTGCCGCTGACGAAATAAGCCTATGCGACTCTATCTGATCAATCCTTCGAACCCACTTGTGAGCGTCGTCAATGTCAAGGAAAGCCGCTGGAACCGCTATCGCGTGTGGAAACCGCTGAGTCTGATGGTCCTGGCGGGTGTGACGCCGGCGGGGTGGGACATCACGATTGTGGATGAGAACCTCGGCGTGCCGGACTATCTGGCCATGCCTCGGCCCGACCTGGTGGGCATTACCGCCTTCACATCACAGGCGAACCGCGCCTATGAGCTGGCCGATCACTTCCGGGGCCAGGGTGTACCTATTGTCATGGGCGGCATTCACGCCACCATGTGCATAGACGAGGTCATCGAACGTGTGGACTCGGTTGTTACCAGGGAAGCCGAGGGTGTTTGGCCGCAGCTCTTGGACGATGCCCGGCATGGCCGCCTGAAGCGCCGGTATGACGGAGGGTTCGCCGAAATAACCGATGTGGCGCCTGCTCGTCACGATCTGCTGCCGACCGGATATGCCTTAGGGGCCATCCAGACAACACGCGGCTGTCCATTGAACTGCAGCTTTTGCAGCGTGACGGCGTTCAACGGCGTCCACTACCGACAGCGACCGATTGCAGATGTCGTGCGGGAATTTCAGTCGATCCGCGAGAAACGGGTTCTGGTGGTGGACGACAACCTCATCGGCATTCGTCCCGAGCACATCGCCCGCGCCAAGGACCTGTTCCGCGCCTTGGCCCGGGCGAACCTCCAAAAGGAATGGATTGCCCAAGCCACCATTAACTTTGCCGATGACGAGGAACTCCTGTCACTCGCCGCGAAGGCTGGATGCCGAGGCGTCTTCATCGGTTTCGAGTCCCCTACGCCGGAAGGGCTTCGGGAACTCGGCAAGAAATTCAACCTTTCGAAGGGCCGGGATTTCCGCGCCTCGGTGCGCCGCATCCAGCGACACGGGATCCTGGTTGCCGGTTCCTTTATCCTCGGTTTGGATATTGACGAACCGGGCATCGGCAAGCGGATTGCTGAAACGGCCACCCACTACGGCGTGGACTACCTCAACACCCTGTTTCTGACGCCCCTGCCCGGCACGCGTCTGTGGGACCAGATGAAGGCGGAGGACCGCATCGCCCTCGACTCGTTCCCGGAGGACTGGAAATACTACACCCTGACCTATCCGGTGGCCCATTATCGGCACTTTGCTTGCGACGGCATCATCCAGGAAATGAAGTCCTGCGACGGGCGCTTCTATTCCCTGCCGCGCGTCCTGCGCAGGCTCTGGAGAAACCTCTGGCGCCGCCGCAGACCGCTGATCACCTTGATCGGTAATCTTTCCTACCGGAGCAATCTTCGCTTGAGCTGCAAGGCCTACGCAGATTTCGTGCTGATCTGCCAAAATCAACGACGGGGGCGAGCCACGGCCGGGAATCCGGAACTCAAGGTCCCCAGCAGAAAACTCAAAGTTGGATGAAGGGCAACCCCGCCGTACGGGGAGGCCCGTTGAGGAGCCAACCGACGTAGTCGAGTACCTCAGGGTGTGCGGACTTCCCTGACCCGGTATGCTGGTCTCAGGCACTGAGAAAGGAATTTCGCAGCGACGACGGTCGTCGACACGCCCTCGCCCAGTTGGAACGGGCCGGCATCGAAGGGTTGGTCGTGATTGGGGGCAATGGTTCGCAGGCGGGAGCCTACGAGTTATCGAAGCTCGGTTTCCCAGTCGTGGGCGTGGCCTCGACGATCGACAACGACCTGTACGGCTCGGATGTCACGATCGGAGTGGATACAGCGCTGAACATCGCCCTGGAATCGATGGACCGTCTGAAGAATACGGCGTCGTCGCACCGCCGCGCGTTTTTGGTCGAAGTGATGGGCCGCGACTGCGGATACCTGGCGTTGATGGCGGCTATTGCCGGCGGGGTGGAAGCGGTGGTGTTGCCGGAACTTGCAACCGACCCCACTGCCTTGGCCGCGGAGATCGCCAGTGCCTACAAGCGTGGCAAGCCACACGCCTTGATCGTTGTCGCCGAAGGCAGCCGCTTGAACGCCGAGGCCCTCGTGCGGCATTTTGAATCGATTGCCCGGCGCCTGGAGATCGAAACCCGCACCGTCGTCCTCGGCCATGTCCAGCGCGGCGGCACACCGTCCCCCTTCGACCGGATTCTCGGCTCCCGTTTCGGCACCAAGGCCGTGGAGTTGGTGGAGCAGGGATCTTTCGGCCAGATGGTCGCCCTGCGCGGTCGGCGGGTGGAAGCGGTCGCCATTGAGGAAGCGGTGGGGGAACTGAACCGGGTCGATCCCGAGGGGGAACTCATCCGTACCGCCGAAGATCTCGGCGTCATGGTCGGGCGCTAGCCCCTT
>DCUI01000315.1 GCA_002327785.1 Phycisphaerales bacterium UBA2218 | reverse complement strand
CTATCTCGCGCTGTGGTACTAATTGGGTGAGTGGAGATCGAGGACACCGTTTGGAGTTCCGCGTTCACGCGGGTCAAAACAGTCCGAACAGCCTCTACAACTCCCAGGGTTACAGGAGAGGAGCCGGCTTCGCCGGAAGACTCTCGAACCCGCCTGAAGGCGGAACTCCAAACGGCCTCCCGAACGTTCAGCCACAAAATTACTTGGGCCGGCGTGGGAAACGCATGGGTCAAAGATTCACTCTGCGAAGCTGCTCAACAACTCTGGCATAGACCTCGTCGAACGTGATGTTCTGAATCGCGTGCCGTGGATCGCGGCTCTTGATCGCCAGGCCTCTGCTCGCAGCGTCGCGGGCCACGACACATTCCGGCCGGCCGTAGGGACCGACTCGCAGCGGATTCGACCAACTGAACATCATCACCAACGACCTGCCCAAGGCAGCGGCGATGTGCCCGGGGCCCGTGTCGTTGCTGACGACGAGCCTTGTATGACGCAGCACTTCCACCAGTTCGGGCAGCGAGGTCCGGCCGGCGAGGTTGGCGATTGGGTGTTTCGCAAGGCGTTGAATCTGCTCGATCATCGGGCTTTCCGACTTGCCGCCAGTGGCGACAACAGCCAACCCATGCTCCGAAGCAAGCCGGTCCGCCAGGGCGGCGAATCGATCCGCAGGCCAGCATTTGCTGACTTGGGCGGAACCCGGGATAATTGCTGCGTAGGGAAGTTCGAAGTCAGAGACTTCGCCCTCCGCAGTGCCGGCTCCTGCTTGAAACTTCACACTTGAAACTTGAAACTTCAAACTGCGCTGCAACAGGTCTCTCGCGGACGCGGCGGCAGCAGGCTTCTCGGGCAAGATGAACTCCACGCCCAGGTCGCTGCCGCCCATCGCTTCGATCAGCTTGCGGTAGTAGTCGATCACATGGACCCATTCGAGCCGAGGCGGAATCTTCGTCGTGTAGAACCAGTGCGCTACCTCTCGGCGCCAGACCGGTCCGAAACGCCGTTTGCAGCCGGAAAGCCAAGCCAACGAGGCAGTGCGAAAGAGCCCCTGCAGGTCGAGCACGGCGTCGAACCGGCCGCGACGCAGACGGTGGATCAGGTCCATCAACTGCCCGAATGCGCCGGGATGGCGCCATGCACTTGCGAGGGCCTTGCGGTCGAACAGGATGATTTCGTCCAGGTGCGGATGCTCCTCGATGATCGGGGCGAACTCCGGGCGAACGAGCCAACTGATCTTCGCCTGGGGAAAACTGCGGCGCAGCGAAGCCAACGCAGGCAGGGCCATGACAATATCGCCCAACGAGCTGGGCTTGATCAGCAGGATGTTCCTGTACATCTCGGGCATAGGGACGGGATTCTACGCGACGACGGCCGGCGATGCAATCCGCATCCGGCCTTCGCACTTGCAGTCATGTTCGGGGGACGTACAATGGCGGTCGAGTGCCGGCGACGCAGAAAGGAGTCGATGCAGGTGGCGGAGCAAGGGAAATATGTCTACGACTGGCCGCGACCGATGGTCACGGCGGATGCGGCGGTGTTCGCGTTCTTGGACGGCAGGCCCAATCTCCTGCTCATCCGGCGGAAGATCGATCCCTACAAAGGCTGTTGGGCCCTGCCCGGCGGGTTCGTCGAGACCGACGAGGACCTGCCCGACGCGGCAGCCCGCGAACTCGGGGAGGAGACCGGACTGAAAGGCATCTCCTTGGAGCAGCTTGGCGCCTTCGGCCGGCCCGGCCGGGATCCGCGAGGCCGAACGATCACCGTTGTTTACTTCGGCATTGTGGAGGAGGGTTGGGACCGGATTCGAGCAGCCGACGACGCAGAACGCGTCCAGTGGTTCGACATCAAGAACCTGCCGCAGATGGCTTTCGACCACGATGAGATCGCCCGCTGCGCGATTGAGCGGCTCAATAGACAATCGGGTCCGAGGCTGGGTCTCTCACCTGCTCGTTGAATTGCCTCAACTGGGCCTCGATCTCGCTGACGGCGTAGTCGATGTAGTGGAGCTTGTGCGCCGGTTGGCGATGGCGTTCCTTCATCAATCCGCGATAGATCGTGTCCAGGAATCGGCGGATCGTCGCCTCGCCAATCTCGGCCGGGTTGTGCGACCATTCCTTCAGTTCCCGGTATCGGCGAGCCAGGCGAGGATCGCGCTGCATCTGCTCGGCCGTGAGATAATCGCCCGGATTGTACTCCAATTGGAGCCCCTTGAGACCCATGATCAGCGGCTCATAGTTCATCTGCCTGTCCAGCCGGATGAACTTGTACTGCTGGATGCACGTGGTCGCCTGGGCGGGCGGCTTGTCCGCAATCTCATCGCCCCCGAGATACCAGTTCCTCCGGCTCGTCCTCGCAAAGACCAGCTCCTCGCCATAGGCATGCTGGATGATCTCTTCTTTGCAGATACGCGAGATCCATTTCCCACCGGCCCATCGCTCGAGCCCCCCGCCGAGCGCCAGCAGACACTGGACGAATCCCAGAGGGAGGACCCGCTGGCGGCTGATCTGGTTCTTGCGCATCTGAAACGACAGATGCAGACTGTGCGGACGAATCTGGAAGAAGCCGATCAGCTCATGAATCAGACGGCTGAGCAGCCAGGGGTCGCCCGTCGCCGGCCGAGACAGTTCGCCCGCGACGCTGAGCCGGCCCGGGGCGATCTCGAAGAACCCCTGCCGCCGGGGTCGGTCGTTGTAGCCGCTGTGGTCGTCGATGTAGCCGCCGAGCTTCCAGCACAGGACGTCCAGGCGGAAATCGTAGAAGTACTTGAAGCCGTCATAGACGGCGTCCACAGCATTCGCCGCACTGCGCAGCGGCTCGACTGCCGCGACCCCCAGATTGCTCAACTCCAGCTCGCATCCCAGCGGCACCAGTCCGGGCTGAAGGTTGGAGCGAATGCGATGGAGATGGTCCTCCGCCACCCGCGGATCGAAAATGCTCTTGACGGCCCGGACGGCGTATTTGACGTAGTCAATCAGGTCGTACTTCCCACAGGGCATGGCGTCGAAGCATTTCTGGATGATCGGCTCGACCACGCTGCGGTTGGCATTCATGATTTGCAGGCAGGCCAGCAGGCTGACGGACCGCGCGAAATATCGCAGACTAGTCCGCATGTGCTCCAGCTCAAAACGGAACCGGTCCTCCATCTGCTCCTCGAACTGGTTCAACAGGACCTGTCGAATCACGAGGGCCAGGTAGTTGCGAATGTACGGCTGGGCCTGCGACTCGCCGTACAGGGGCTTGATGCTGGGTCGGGGCCGATCCAGCTCGCGTTCGAGGTAGTAATCGCTGACCGCATCCCGGTGGTAGTGCGACATGACCAGGTCCCGCTCGGTGGCCGCGAGCAACTCGCGTTCCGCCTGTCGCTCGAGCTCGGCGTCGGCCGTGCGGTCGCCCGGGCGGGTGTGTTTCTTCAGGAACTGCTGGATACGTTTGCGCAGCCACAGTTCGTGGATCAGGTTGACGTGGAAGCGATCCCCGAACTGCTTCCGCATCGATTCGGTGGTCACGAGGTAGGCCTGCGCTTCCTCGATTCCATGCCCGGTGTGCACGTGGACCGTCTCCCGCCGGTAGCGTTTGCCCTCGTAGCGGTCGATCTCCGCCATGGCGGTCAGGGGGACATCGTGAATGATGTATCCCTCAATCCTGGCCGCCTGCGCCGGCACGGCATAATAGTAGACATTGTCGGGACTGACCCTGCGGTAATGAGGCAGAAATGCCAACTCGGCAAACAAAGTTCTGGCATCCAGCCGCGACGGCCTGCGCGTGAACGTATAGCCGCTGACGGATTGGAAGATCCGGCTGTCCCGAAGTGAGCCATAGATGAAGAGATTGACTTTCTGGTCCTGCATAGCTGTTGTAGTCCCTGGGCGGAATTGGCCGGAGCGGCGCTATCCATCGGACAGGATGCGCCCGCGAAGCCTGATGACTTCCTTGAACGCCCGCAGAACGACCCTCGGGCTGCCGCCGGTCGGTCTGCCGGAGGTTCGCGGATAGTGGTGGACCCCCCTCTCCGTGATCTTGTAGCCTTTGCGAACGGCACGAGCCAGAATTTCGGTGGCGATCAGGGCCCCCTGGCTCTCCATCGTGATGTGGTCGAAAATCGCTCTCTTGAACAGCTTGAATGCACAATCCATATCGCGAACATCAAGTGCGAAGAGGAAATCGTTCATCCTCGTCCAGAGCCAGCCGGCGAGCCTGCGAAATGGCGGATCCTGGCGATTCATACGGTAGCCGCTGACAATGTCGTATTCCGCCATCAGAGGCAACAAGAGCGGCATCTCCTTCACATCGAATTGGCCGTCGCCATCCGTATAGAACACCAATTCCCTGGTTGCCGCGCGAAAACCCGATTGCAGCGCGGCGCCGTACCCGAGGTTGCGCGGATGATGGATTACCCGGACTCGCTCGTTGGTCGCGGCGATTTCGTCGGCGACCCGGCCCGTGTTGTCCACGCTGCCGTCATTCACGATGATGATCTCGTAATCCGCCCGCAGATCCTCCAGCACCTCGACCGCCCGCTGGACGACCCCGGCTACATTGTTTTGCTCGTTATAGCATGGGAAGAATACCGTAATGGAAACAGGCGGCGTCGAATCGCTCTGCAGGTCCTGCCGCCCGCCTTGCTCTGCCATGGCTACCACCTTTTTGCTTTCAGGATTCGTTCCCGTTGTCCGTCATAATCGTCGATCTGCCGGCCATACGTCTCGGCCAGCTCCGTGTTGCCATTCGCCCGGGCCACCTGTCGCAGCCGGATCAGGGCCAGACGAATCGCTTCGAGACGGAGGTTGTATCCATCCCGTCTGGAGTACCTCTTGATGTTCTTCTCCAAATCGTCCACGTACTGCCCGCAGACCTCATCGATTCGCGGGCAAAGGTCGGCGAACTGGGTCCCGATCATCAGCATCTCGATCAGCGGCGCCGGCGCGAAAGCCTCGTTCATCGCCTCGATCAGCAGATCGAGCCCCCTCCTCTTTTGGGCCGGATCCTGAACCAGCAACAGGTTGTGGCCGACGGTCAGATTGGCGGAATACTTGTTTGGATAGACCGCCTTGCCGGTGAACATGCCCTGAAAAAGCTCCTGGCCCTGAGGCGACGTGATATCCACGAACAGCCTCTGTTTGTCGTCCATGTACACCGTGCGCCAGTCCTGCGCGTATTCGAGCCCGTCGGTGAACGGCTTGTCGAACTGGCTGTTGGGCATCAGGACGACCCACACATTCTGCTTCTGGAGCTGCTCGCTGACCCAATTGCCGATCTGGATGCGCTCGCTCGTATTCGGTCTTCTCTGCGCCATGAGGGCAGGAGTCGCCGCCGGCCCGCCGGACATGATGTCCGTCCAAAGATCGAAGGCATTCACATCGTAGGCTGCCTGCGCCCGGCCGTCCATGAACAGTTGCAGCGGGATCTTGCCGGTGTTGGGATCGGGGTCCTGGCCCCAGGCGATGAAGCCGCCCTCGGTCCAGTAGTTGAACATCTTGCCGCTGAGCTTGTTCTTGCGGATGAACTCGCAGGCGGCGAACGGCTTGGCGTCCGATGCGGTCATCCGCATGAAGACCGACGTGTATTGGGTATCGGCCGGCCAGTAATCCAGATACACCGTGTAGAATCGCACGCCCCAGGCCAAGGCGAACGCCAGGACAACCGCCCCGCCCGCGATGGCAAGACCCCGGCGCCATACCACCGGCAGGGAGGGCGCCTCGAACTTGCCCTTCCGGTCGGCCTGCACGTAGGCAATGACCCGCACAAGCTGGTCGACCAGCAACGCGATGATCGGACAGGCGGCGAACCCGGCGATCGGGATGAATCGGCGGGATCGAATCGCCATATAGACCGTCATCCCCGCGATGACAAGCAGCGACAGGTCCATCCTCGGCCATATGTAGTCCACCGGCGTCTTGCCCCTCTTCTTGGCCGGGACCTTCGCAACTCGTGAGACGTACACATAGACACCGGCCCACACGGCGAGAACCAGCCAGGCAAGGATGAACATGACCAGAAAGGGTCTGGCATCGCCGACCGGGTTTGTCCAGTCGAAGGCCCGGTGCCATTCGTGGACGTCGCGCCACCGTTCCGCGTGCTTGCTGACGGAAATGACAAAGGTGTGTGTGAGGTTGGTCAGATGGAAGGGATTGAAGACAACCATCGCCACGAACGCCACGGCGCTCGCCACAACCGTATGGAGCACCCCCTTCCAATCCATTGCCTGCACGATCTTTTCCTTGAGGGATGCGACGACGGCTCCGACGAGCATCGCCAGTGAGAAGATCCCCAGGTACGCCAGCCGCGATCCGGCGATGTAGATCTCCAGCGACTCGCGATCCCGACGGCTCAGTCCCAGTGGAATGCCGGGGAAGAAACGCAGCAGCAGAATGAGAAACAGGATGCAGGACGCGACGGCGTGGCAGGCGACGACGGCTCCGTCGTCCACCTTGCGATTGACCGACAGCGCGATGCTCCCTCCAATCGCAAGAACCACGACGTAAAACATCACATCCCTGAGCGGGGCGAGGGTTTCCAGATCCTCGTGCGCCAGGAATCGGTAGGCCATGCCGTAGAGCACCAGCCACAGTAGGATGCTGTACGCGGCTATCATCCATCGTCGCGGCAGGTTCATGATGGCGTGCCAGCCAATGAACGGGACCAGGACAATGAACGCATACACGTAGCCGCCGTGGACGTTCGACCAGAAGATGATCAGCGGCACAATCAGCCAGATGTAGAGTGAGCGTTTGTAGCCCGACAAGGCCAGGATCAGGATCAGCATCGCCACGAGCAGGTTCGAGAAGCCCGCCGGTCGGATATCGAAGAACGACCGCCCGATAAACAAGGCGAAACAGACGAAGACCACCGCCAGACCCCGGTTCACGCCGTAGAGCCTCGACACATAGTAGAGGGCCCCCGCTGCCAGGATGTAAATCGCGAACTTCCACAGGACCAGCGCGTCATAGTACGGCTCGGACTCTGAGCCCAGAGTTGTGGTGAGCCGGTAAAAGATCACGTGCGTCAGCCAGTTCTGGTTCACCCACCCGGTCGGGTGCCAGCATTGCATCGTCCTGAGGCCGACCTTGTCCGTGATCCACCGCGCCCATTTGGGCCAGGTCTGGACTTCCTCTGTCGTGGGCCCGGCTCTGTGCGAGTTGGCGCTAAACGGCTCGACCGTATCGACGCCGTGGTTGACGAAGTGCCGCCCGCAGGCCATCGCCACCCAGGTATCCCCGGCGGCAACCATGTGGGTGCACGCATGTAAGGCGAAGACCAGCATGGCGGTCCAGCCGATAATCATCGGCCAGCCCCCAAACACCTCGCGAGTCGGACTGACGAGCGACTCGCCCGTTCCAAGAGTATCGCTTGCTCTCATTCAACTACTTTCAATGTGGTTCCGACGACAAAGCACACGAGGAAGATACGCCTTTTCCCCTCTATCGTCAATAATCCGTTCTCGGTTCGATACCCGGTCGGAGATAGTCGCCCGGACCGGCGATTCGCGCCGTCGCGGCGGCAGGTCAACGCAGGCTGTTGATATCGCACAGATTGGTATCGGGCGGGCGCAGGCCGTTGTGGTCGGCCGCGTATGCCTGTGCCGAAGCGCCGGAATCTTTCTCCAAGGAAGAGTACGCGAAAACCGGATGAGCCAGAAAAGATAGGACATTGACGTGGGCAAGGTGCATTGGCTATACTATGCGTAGCAAAGCCCGACTTCGACCCGCGGGCTCCGTGCCGGCGGCCAAGTCGTTATCTTTGACTATCGTTGGGGGGATGGAGGACCGGAAATGGTATCCGTTTGCACTCCCCGAACCCTGCGTCCGATCCCGTATCTGATCGTTGTCTGCCTCATCGCCCTGCCTGCGAACGCCCAGTACAGCGGCGGGACAGGCGAGCCGCACGACCCGTACCAGATCGCCACGGCCGCCGACCTGATCGCCCTCGGCGAGACGCCCGATGACTACGACAAGCACTTCATTCTGACCGCCGACATCGACCTGGACCCCAATCTGCCGGGAGGCAAGGTCTTCGATAGGGCCGTCATTGCGGCAGATGTCAATGATGCAACCGAGGGGTTTCAGGGGACTTCCTTTACCGGGGTCTTTGGCGGCAATGGACATTCGATCTTGGGCCTCACGATCGTAGGAAGTGACTATCTCGGACTCTTCGCCCAATTGGCTTCTGATGGAATCGTGTACAATCTGGAACTTGACGAGGTAGAGATCAGTGGAACCGGTGAATGCGTCGGCGCTCTGACAGGCCACAACTCGGGCGGCAGCATCGTTGCGAGCAGTAGTAGTGGCTCCGTCAGAGGCCGTCAGAAAGTCGGTGGGCTAATAGGGTGGAATCGTGGCAGTGTGACCAACTGCTACAGCGCGAGTGTGGTGAGTGGGAATTCGGATATCGGCGGCTTGGCAGGGTCCAACATCGAGGGAGATTTGACCCAGTGCTACAGTGTCGGATTAGTCTGCGGCACTGGGGAGCACGTTGGCGGACTCGTTGGGACCAACTACGATTATGATGGAGGGGGAACTTTCCTTCCTGTACCACAGGGCTCCGTGACCGGTTCCTTCTGGGACATTCAAACCTCGGGTCAGGCGACAAGTGACGAGGGGACAGGCAAGACCACGGTCGAGATGCAGACGGCCAGTACGTTCCGCGATGCGGGGTGGGACTTCGTAGGCGAGACGGCCGATGGCACCTGCGACTACTGGGAAATCACGGAGGGCAACTATCCTCGGCTGCACTACCGTGGCCAGGCCCATCCTGTGATGACGGAAGGACGGGGAACGGCCGACCAGCCCTATCTGATTCGAGATAGTCGGGATTTAGGCATTGTGTGGTTCGAACCCTTCGCCCATTACCACTTGGCTCAGGCTATTGATCTATCAGGGATTACGTGGTCGATGGCCGTCGTCCCTTGGTTTGGAGGGAGTTTTAACGGTAACGGTTACGTGCTTAGCAACCTCCATATCCAAGGCGGCTATCACTGCGGTCTATTCGGCCAAATCGCCCGTACAGCGAGCGTCTCCAATCTGGGGCTTGAAGCAGTGGATATTCATGGGACGGAGTATGTCGGGGGGCTGGCTGGTTACAACGGGGGTAGTGTCTGTACGAGCTACAGCAATGGGGTGATCAGCGGACCCAGCTACCACGGGGTCCACGGAACCAGCTACTTTATCGGTGGACTCGTTGGCTACAGCGACGGCAACATTGCATCAAGCCGTAGCGGCGGCTCGGTCATCCATATAGGGTT
>DCUI01000029.1 GCA_002327785.1 Phycisphaerales bacterium UBA2218 | reverse complement strand
CTCGCCGGCCGACCAGCTCAGCACCACATCGCGAAGCACTTCAGTCGCCTGGTCTTTCGGGACGGGATTGGCCGCGACGGAAGGGTCCACCAGGCCCTTCATGATCTCTGGGATTTCCGCATCGGACAGTGCCCGATGATACACCTGCACGTCGTCGATGATGCCATTGAAGTACTGGCTGCTGGCCCACGAGCCGATCACGGTATCCCCCGACGTCCCGAGGTAGGGTCCTGCAGTGCCCTGGGCGACCTGGACGCCGTCGATGAAGATCTTCCTGTTCTGCGTCGGGAAATCGTACCAGAACGTCAAATGATACCATGTGTTGTCCTGAATGAGGTTGCCCGGGGTGGTCAGGTCGTTGCCGTAGAATCCCATGAGAACGGCACGAACGGTGACATCCGTGCTGCTGGGGCCGCCGATCCGGAAGTGCATGCTCAGGTTGGTCTCGCTCGATTGGGTCTGGGAGAAGACGATCGCCGAGCCGCTTAACACCGGATTGATCCACATGGCGATCGTGAAGCTGCGGCTGTTCAACGGAATATTCCTTGCCCGGACGCTGGAGTTGCTGCCGTTGAAGCGCAGTGCGGTTTCAAGCCGACCTGGAACCCACGTGGGCCCATTTGTGAGCGTTCCATCGTTGCCGTTGCCGCTTCCATCGCCCGCCACGGTGCCCTTGCCCTCATCGAAGGCCCACCAGGCCGCGAGATCCGGGTCGAGCCCGGCGAGAGCCGACCAGGCCGGTCCCAACACCCCAATGCACAGCATCACAAAAACTGATTTCCTAAACATTGTTGTCCTCCTTCAAAACGTACTGCGCACCGATGTTTTTACGCTATGTCTGCACACTCAAAGCACCTGGCGGCTGACTCTGCGATGAATCAAGAAAAGAACGCGTCTCGATGTAGTGTTGCATTCGTGATTGTGCCAACTCCTCCCGGAGCCAAAGACCCACCTATAAGGCCCGATCATCGCGCCAATAACCCAACACCGCTATCTTAGCATATCGAGGAATTGCGAATCAACCACAATCCGAATTCCTCTCTGCAACTCCAAACCACGTCGGCACTTACGTCTTCAGACTTGACCGTTATCCGGTGGGGATGGGCTCTCAGTAGTCCTTGAGGCTCCTCATCCACGCCGGCCAATTGTCGGGCGCGACACCGCCGGCGGTGGTCCAGACGTTGGCGGTATTGAATGTGCGATTCCATTTGAAGGTCCACAGTTCCTTGAGTCCGACCTTGCGAAGGCTCATATCGGCGAAGAGGTGATTCACGTACCAGTTGTGGCGATTCATGCAGACGAGGACCCATTCGTTGAGGGAAGAAGGGTCTCCCTCGATGATCGGCGGGCCGGCGGTGGCGCTGGGGTACACGTCCACGTAGGCGCAATCAAAGAACAGCGGCACGTTTGCAGGGTTCTTGATCGTGTTTCGGTTCCTCCAGAACGACTCTCCCACATTGTCGCAGATCCACTCGTTCTCACCGTAGCTGCCGATATCCTCCGTGTTCTTGTCCTTGATATTGCTCCACCCCTGCTTGTCCCAGGACCAGGCGCGGGTGGCCCACTCGCCGGGGATGTTCATGGGGCGCGTGGCTGCCGGACAGACGGTCAACGCCCCCCGTGCCAGGTAATAGGGCATCAGGATAATCGGCCAGTCGTTCGCCGCAGCGCCGCCGGTGGTGGTGTTCCCCGGGTTGAACTTGCCGTTGTTGTCCTCGGTGTACATGTGCCAGATGTAGCTCCACTGTTTGAGGTTGGACAGACAGGCGACGGCCCGGGCCTGCTTGCGGGCCCGGTGGAGGCTCGGCAGCAGGACGGACATCAGCAGGGCGATGATGGCCACGACCACGAGCAATTCGATCAATGTGAAGGCGCGTCTTGCCGTCGTCATGTTCCACCTCGTCTGAAAGAAGGCCATGATGAATAAAGGGCTGCAAGCAGTATACACTTGCAGCCCTTCGTTGTCTACCTCACTACTCTATGCACGGTTTCCCCTGCCATCCTACGGCTCGGCCCGGGTCAGCCGGATGTCGTCGATGAACAGCCGTCCTGTGCCGCCCGGGGTGGGTGTATTGCGGTCGCCCAGGCCGATATACATGGTCTTGATCCTGCTCGGATCGACGCCTGTGAAGGCGCTGAGCGGGATATTCCATCGGGTCCACCCGATGGCCACCGTGGCCTCGGGATCTTCATGAGCGACAACAGCGGTTTTGCCGGCGCTGTCCTTGAGCGCCACATACAGCTGGTCCGGCCCATTGCTCGCCTGGCCCCGGAAATACAGGGTCAGGGTATCGACGCCCTCGGCCGTCCAGTCCTGTGCGGAAGTCCAGGTCCGCTCGGCCTCCGAGAAGTATGGCGTGTTTGCGTCGTCGTATTGGAGGGGCATGGATTGGCCGCCGCTGTGGACGATCGCCGTTTCGCCGAACGTGCCGCCCGGGGAGTTCAAGTAGCCGACCATGGAATTGCTGGCCTCGTTGCTGAAGCCGTCGATCCAGGCTTGGTAGATGGTCAGCTCGTTCACGTCATCATCTGTGTAGCTCTCGAAATCGTCGATCGGCAGGTACACCGGCACGGTGAACATCCACACATCGCCCGTGTGGGCAGTCCCATCGACCTCGACCTCGTCGATCCGCCAATAGTAATTTCCGCCGCCAAACTCGATCAGGCCGGCCAGCGTGAAGCTTGTGCCCGACTGGTTGCCCTGAAACTCCGGCGAATCTTTGCCGGCGGCCGCGACGGCCGCTTTATCCGTGCCGAAGTACACATCGTGCGAGACGGCCGAATCCCCCGCGACCCAGTTCAACGAGTCCACGTCTCGGATATCCACCGTCACGTCACGGGCCGGAGTCGGCTCGGAGGCCAGCAGCGGATTGACGCGGCGGAGCTGCTCGATTTCACTCTCGCTCAACGCCCGGTTGTAGATGCGGACCTCGTCGAGCAAACCATTGAAGAACGCCACCTGGGGACTAAGCCACGCCTTCGCCCCCAGAGAGATCATTCGAGTCGTCGCATAGTTGTTGTTGTTGGCGTTCGTGTCGGAGTTCTTCAACTCTCCGTCCAGGTAGATCTTGTGGCCGGTTGCATCCTTCGTTGCCACCACGAGACGCCACTCATCGGACTTCCAGACCACCTGGCCGACGCCCACGGCGTGGAAGCCGGGGGCCGTGTCGTAGTAGTGCAGCATGAGGTCGCCGTTGACGCCGACCTGGTCCTCGACGCCCAGGACCAGATCGCTTCGCGAGCCGATGCACAGCAGATATTGGGCGCCGCTGTTGCCGAAGAGATTTTTGCCCACCTTGAACCAGGCACAGTACGAATAACTCCGCGGCAGGTATAGATCGGCGGGCGTTCCGAAGTTCACGTAGTCGGTCGAGCCATTGAACGCCAACCCGCTGCCGGCGTAGCCGCCCACCCATTGCGGGCTGCCGCCGAGCGTGCCGTGGTGATTGTGGCCCGACCAGTCCAGCACGTTCTTGCCGGCCCCTTCGTCCAGCTTCCACCAGGCGAGCAGATTCGGGTCGCCGACCGCGATCTCTGGCGCCGTCTGGAAGCTCCAGACCGGGCCCTTCTCCGTGACGCCGGCCTTGGTGAACGTGTCAATCCGCCAGTAGTACGCCGTGTCGGGCGCCAGCGTGCCTGGATCGTAAGTCGTGCTCGTGGTCATGTTGATGCCGCCGGTGGCCGTGTCGACCGCCTCGAAGCTCTCGTCGAAGTAGACCGTGTGGAAAAGCGGGTCCTGGCCTTGCGACCAGCTCAGGTCTTGATCGGTGAGGATGTACTTGAGTCCCTCGGTGGGAGAGGGATTCCAGGCCGTCGCGGGCTTGACCCAGAAGCTCCAGACCTGGCCCTTCCACGGGCTGTCGGGCTCGCCGTCGTTGATTGCATCGACCCGCCAGTAATAGGTCTTGCCCGGCGTCAGGCCGGCGGGATAGGTGGTTCCGGCCCCGCCGACCTGCACCTTATTGGCCGTCACGGAGCCGAGGAACAGGTCCGCATCCTCTGGCGTGGCGTTGGTCACCGCCTCCTCGTCGTCCCCTAAGTAGACGTTGTGCGAAACGGCCAACTCGCCCGGATTCCACTGGAGTGTCACTTGCCCCGTCTCGGTCATGGCGCCGATGCTGGGCTTCGGGGAGTCGGCAAAGGGATACGGCTTGCCCTCGATCAGGTACGCCAGTGCCATCTCGCTCAGGGCGTGATTGTAGACACGAGCGTCGTCAACCATTCCCACGAAGAAATAGTTCCCGGCGCCTTCCGTGGCGCCGCCGCCGATTCGCAGAACCTGCGCCGTGTTCGGCCCAAAGGCGGCCGTGCCCTCGGCGACCAGGCTGCCGTTGATGTAGAGCTTTTTCTGAGTGCCGGAGACCGTCCCCGTCACCAAGGTCCACTCATCAAAGGTGACGGCCGGGCCGGCGGTGGTGTGCCATGCCGTGGTTGTGGTGCCGGTGCCGGTCCAGAACTGCCACGTATTGCCTGGCTCGACGTAGAGGATGTACCCTCGCTGCGGGTAGTCGTCGCGAGATGTGATCGGAGAGCGATGGCTCGTGCCCGTCGGGTCCACGTTTGCCCATACGCTGACGGTGAATTCGTCGGCAGGATTGAGCTTGGCGCTGAACGGGACATCCACCTTCTGCGACCCGCCAGCGAACTTTAGGGCGCCGCCCAGTAAGCCCTCCACCCATGTGGGACCGTTCAGCAACGTGCCGTCGTGGCCATTGCCCGTGGCATCGGCTGCGACCGTCCCGGAGCCGTCATCCAGTTTCCAGTGGCCCACCAGATCAGCATAGCCGGCCTGGGCCGCCATGCACAACGCCGCGAGGCATAAGGTCAGGCGATTGAGTTTCCCGAACATGATAATCCTCCTTCCCATAAAATGTGAAAAAGCAAGCGATCGTGCGGCGTGAATAACCGGCACGACGAGAACGAATCGAATGGATTGAGGATGGGGCCCGATATGCTGCCGGTTGCTTCACCAGCGATGTGAATGCCAAAACCCATTGCCCCGTGCCTCCGACTCCTCTCCCGTGGCCGACGATGGGCTCCGCTCACTGCAAGACAAGGCGTGACTTCCGAGCCTTGCGGCGGTGCCGAAAGGCCGGAGCCAACACCCATGACATACCCATTTTATACCATTCCCCCATTTTCTACGCAACCTTTTTTCCGGTGGTCCTTGTGATTGACGGGCGCATGTATTGCAGGGCGAGGCGGTTGATGGTAGCGTAGGGCGAACGATTTTTCGCCCCTGCGTCATTGAATAGATCACCAAGGATTGGGATCGATTGGAAAGGGACCTGACGATGCCTTTGATTGAATTGGATACGTCGTGCGAGCTGGCCGATGCGGGCAAGAGGCAGGCATTGGTCGGGGCGCTATCCCGGCTGGCCGCCGAGGGAACCGGCAAGCCCGAGCAGTACGTGATGGCTTGCGTGCGAGACAAGGTGGCCATGACCATGGCCGGCGAGGCGGGGCCCTGTGCCCTGGTGACCATCAAGGCCATCGGCGGGCTGAGCAGGACCGTCAACCAGGACCTGGCGGGCAAGATCACGCAGATGCTCCAAAAGGAACTGGCCATCCCGGGGGATCGGGTCTATATCACCTTTCAGGAACTGGCCGCCACCCACTGGGCCTGGAACGGCAAGGCGTTCGGGTAGACGGCTTGCGGACAAATCACGGACGAACACGGACTTCCACCGACTCTCACGGGCGTTTTTGTCCGTGGGAGACCGTGTCTGTTAGGAATGGCACTGCCGTGATCGTGG
>DCUI01000184.1 GCA_002327785.1 Phycisphaerales bacterium UBA2218 | reverse complement strand
GGCAAACAGGTCCTGCAGCGGATAGCCTCCGGCCAGATGGATCACGACCCGTCGAACCGAGCAGACGACCCGGGTTCCGATCTTGAGCAGCTTCAGACGAATCGTGTCCACTTGGGCATGGGCCAACTCCGTATCCGCCAGGGCTTGCCGGCGGAGGGTATCCAGCAGGAGGTACGCCGCCGCCGACAGCAGCACGCGAAACGGGTTGGCCACGAAATCGTGACAACTGGTCCGGTCGGCGAACAGTCCCAACTGCTGCTCTTTGATCCGGTTCTCGGCGTCCCCTCGTGCGCAGTAGAGCGCATCATACAAGTCTTGTGGCTCCCCGGCCTGATTGGTCACAAGGAATCGGCTGTTCGGTCCCTGCTCCAGGTGCTCGGCCTTGGCGATCACCCGACGCTCGCGGTCCCACGTCTGGGCGCCGTAGAGCAACTCGCCGAAGAGCCGCTGCTTGTCTTTCGTCTGGGCAAACCGGGCCGCAGAGGTCTGTGTCCAGGGCCGGGCCAATTTCTCCAGCACCGTATTGCGAGCCAGGCCAATGATATAGCCCACATCGTGTCGGTCACACCATCGCATCAGTTTCCAGCGACAAAACCCGCTGTCCCCGCGAAACACGATCCGCACGTTCGGCCACTGCCGACGAAACCACTGGACCAGAAGCTTCAAGATGGCCCGACTGTACAGGGCTCCATCGATGTTGGCCGGTCGAAGATACGCCACCAGCAACTGGCTGCCGCAGAACACGTATAGCGGCAGGAAACAGTACTGGTCATAGTAGCCGTGAAAGAACCGCTGCTCCTGGTTGCCGTGGACGGGATCGTTGGTGGGGTCGAAGTCCAGGATCAGTTCCTCCGGAGCGGTCGTCTGAGAACGAATGAACACCTCGGCAAAGACCTCGGCCATGCGGGCCAGCGCCTTGCGATCCACCCGGTTCTCCAGGCGACACAAGGTCGGCGGCGACGCCAACGGCAGATCCTCTTGAATACCCCGTTCACACAGGACCTGAAACAAGGGGTCTTCCCGCAGACCTTGGTGGTCGTTGAGGTCTTCATCGCCTTGGGCGATGCCAAAGACTCATTGGGCCAACAGGGTCCGTTGCGAATGGACGACAAAGAACGGATGGCGGGGATCGGGGATGCATCCATTGAGGGCATCGATCAATCCGAGGGATCGATCCGTCTCGCGCAACAGCAGGGCCCCGCCGTCGGAGGTCAGTTTGCCGCCCTGGGAATCGGCTTGGATGTTCTGGCGTTTGAGGCTTGAAAACAGCAGGGGTTTGGTGGTACAGTCTGTTGTCATGGAAATGGCGTTTCTGTTGGGGCATGGAATCGATTACAACTCCTCACCCTACAAACAGTTAGGCCATTTGTCTACAAGAAAACACCGAAACCCAATGAAATATGCGGGCTAAGATCGGCATCGGTCTGGAGAGAGCCAACGGCACCGGCGGCTCCGGTGTGCTCTATGTCGATGATATCCGGTTGTTTTCCGAGGTAGCGGTGTCCGCCATCTTCTCGGAGAACTTCCAGGTCATCCCAGCGTGACACCGAAATTTCATTCAGGATGGGTATAGCATCTCGATTTAGGAGTTATTCCTGGAAGGTAGAAAGAAGACTCTCACTTTCTCGCGTTCTGAGTGTCTTGCCGTCTGGCCTCTGCGTCCACGGNNGGGATAGTAGGGTGTCGAACTGGAAGCCGATTTTGTAGCCGCCGCCGACGGCGATGACCCAGCAGATCTGGCCGGTCCGCGTGATCCCGACAGTGGCGGCCGGGTCCTGCTCGTCGAATCGGGGAAGGCTGAACCGGACGGTGAGTTGTTGCCCAGTCCGGAGCAAATCATGGGCGGTCTTGCACGTGAAGGCCATCCCGCTGCTGGAGACATCGACCATCAGGCCGGAGTGGACCATCTGCGTGGTGTCCTCGCCAAACCAGACCGGCCAGCGGTACAATAGTCTCTGTTCGTATCTGTTCTCGGTGTTTTCCATTGGAGCCATCCGCAAAAAAGCCTTTCACTGCACTCTCTTCGGCACAATACGGCCCGAAGTTGACTAAGAATTCAGGAGAAATCCCCATTCCTGCCAAAATGGCACGGAGAGATGACAAACACGCGTTGGTTCGGGCCTCCACGCCCTGGACGGCAGCCGACGGCGGCGACTTAAGTGCCTTGAATATCTGAACTTACACTCAGAGAGGGCCATTCCCACGCACTGGCACGGGTTTTGCACGTGCTGATAGAGCATGTAATCTCGTGCGCAATTGGCGGTACGAAGCATTGAGCAGATCGTCGTCGGATGCCAATGACAGAGCAAAGAAAGGACGTTCAACATGAGCAAGATCATCGGAATCGACTTGGGTACAACGCTGTCCGTTGTGGCCGTGATGGAGGGCTCGGCGCCTAAGGTGTTGATCAATGCATCCGGCGGGCGGCTGACTCCCTCGGTCGTGGGGTTCACGGACAAGGGCGAGATCCTGGTGGGCCAGATTGCCAAGCACCAGCAGGTGACCAACCCCGAGAACACGGTCTTCTCGATCAAGCGGTTCATGGGGCGAAGACATGGGGAGGTGGCCTCGGAAGAGAAGCTCGTCCCTTATAAGATAACCGGCGGGCCGAACGACCTGGTCAAGGTCACCGTGCGAGGCAAGGAGTACACGCCGCCCGAGATCTCCGCGATGATCCTCCAGGACCTCAAGAAGACGGCGGAAACCTACCTGGGCGAGAAGGTGGACCGGGCGGTCATTACGGTGCCGGCCTATTTCAACGACGCCCAGCGGCAGGCGACGAAGGACGCAGGCACGATCGCGGGTCTCAAGGTCGAGCGCATCATCAATGAGCCGACCGCGGCGGCGCTGGCCTATGGCCTGGAAAAAAAGAAGAACGAGAAGGTGGCTGTCTTCGATTTCGGCGGCGGTACCTTCGACATCTCCATCCTCGACATCGGCGACAACGTATTCGAGGTGCTCAGCACCAACGGCGACACCCACCTCGGCGGCGACGACCTCGACGCCGTGCTCATCAACTTCCTGGCCGACGAGTTCAAGAAGACCGAGGGCATCGACCTGCGTCAGGACCCGATGGCCCACCAGAGACTGAAGGAGGCCGCCGAGAAGGCCAAGATCGAGCTGAGCTCGCAACTCGAGACGACGGTGAACCTGCCGTTCATCACGGCCGATTCGTCTGGGCCCAAGCACCTGCAAATCTCGATCACGCGCAGCAAGTTCGAGTCGCTGTGCGACCACGTCTTCGAGCGGCTCAAGGCCCCGTGCCTGCGGGCTTTGGAAGACGCCAAGCTGCGGCCTGCCGAGGTCGCCGAGGTCCTGCTCGTCGGCGGCTCCACGAGAATCCCGAGGGTCCAGCAGATCGCCAAGGAGATCTTCGGCAAAGACCCCAACAAGAGCCTCAACCCCGACGAGGTTGTCGGCCTGGGCGCCGCGATCCAGGGGGCCGTGCTCATGGGCGACGCCGGCGTGAAGGACATCCTGCTGCTCGATGTGACGCCTCTGTCGCTCGGCGTCGAGACGCTGGGCGGCGTCATGACCAAGCTGATCGACCGCAACACGACGATCCCGACGAGCAAAAAGGAAACATTCTCCACCGCGGCCGACAGCCAGACGACGGTCGATATCCACGTCCTCCAGGGCGAGCGCGAGTTCGCCCGGGACAACCGCACGCTCGGACGGTTCCAGCTCACGGACATCCCGCCGGCCCCGCGCGGTATTCCGCAGATCGAGGTCGCCTTCGACATCGACGCCAACGGCATTTTGCACGTCTCGGCCAAGGATCTCGGCACGGGCAAGCAGCAGTCCATCGAGATCAAATCGAGCTCGGGTCTGAGCGACGAGGAGATCAAGAAGATGACCAAGGACGCCGAGGCCCACGCCGAGGAAGATAAGAAGCGCCGGCAGGTCATCGACCTCAAGAACCAGGCGGACCAGTTGGTCTACTCGACGGAGAAGACACTCAAGGAGCACGGCGGCAAGGTCTCCAGCGAGACCCGCGGCAAGATCGAAAGCGCGGTCAACAACCTCAAGGAGGCCCTCAAAGGCGAGGACGCCGCCGCGATCCGCACAACGATCGACAACCTCAACGAGGCGACCCAGGAGTTGGGCAAGGCCCTCTACGAGGAGGCGGCCAAGAAACAGGCGGCCTCCGCAGGACAGGCCCAGCCTCAGCCCGGCCCCGCACCCGGCGAATCCGAGGTCAAACGCAAGGGCAGCGACGACGTCATCGACGCCGAGTTCGAAGCGAAGTAACCGGCGTCGTTACAGAAGAGTTGGTGCGTGATACGCACCCTACAGCTTGGGCGATCCATCGGGGTGCTTGTCGCTCAATGACGTGTGACAACTGCCGCACGTCATTTTTGCCAGAGAGTCCTTTCGTTCGCCATCCCGTCCGTGACAGGCGTTGCACCGGCCCATTTGCTCATCAACGATCATCGGGTGAGCGACCGTTCCCGAAAGGCCTTCGTTGAGCATGAGGACAGTCTGCCGGGCGGTGTCCGCCGCGAGTCGCGCGCACCGCTCCATGTGTTCCTTGCCCGCCACCGGATATCCCGAGGGCTTGCACCAAGCGACCACCGAAGGATGACAGAGAGCCCCAGCTTGCGACCCCGCCGGCGCCGTAGGTCATCATTCCGCAAGGGAAGGATCGATAGGGCCCGCCGTACCGCTCGGCCAGTTGTCCGACGATGCTCGTGAAGACCCCATACATGCAGTGGCCTTCATAATGATAGGAATACGCCCGCTCGGCGGTCGCCTGGGGGTCCAACTCATGATACGGCCAGGGCAGGGCGCCGGGGTCGATCCTCTCCTGGGCGGTTCTCGTCTCCTGGCGTTCGCACGAAGACAACACACAAGACCCTGCGGCAACGCCCAGTGTTCCGAACACTTCTCTGCGTGTCAATTTCATATCGCGATCTCTCAATGACATCCGGCACGTGCCTTCATAACTCCGTTCTCAATGTACCTCATGAGGGACGTAATTGCCACGGGGGTCCTCCACGGATGTTGTGCAGAGCTTGTCCCTGATTCCATGATCACTCGATTGCAGATGCAAGACAACCTCGGTCGTTTCCGCGGGTGCGAGCCTACCGGTTTGCCGCCATGGCCGTCTCCCGGCAGGCAGCGACGATCAGCAGAAACGCCGCGACGACCAGGCAGATTACCTCCGACCGAGACAGCCGGATGTCGCGGAGGTTCATCACTTTCTCCGGCTTCCACCGTCCGCTCCACCGCCACCAACTGCGGTAACGATAGACGCCCAGCGAGACCGTCGCTGCGGCGATGAGGATGAATCCGAGGGTTTCGAGCCCACCGATGGTCTGCCCGAGCGCCATCGCCTCCCGCACGGAGTCGTATCGGTCGAGGTCGTCGGAGAGAAAGGAGTTCGTCCCCACGATCAGTCCGCCGGTGATCGCCAGAGACATCGGAATCAGATAGCCCACGGGGATGCCCTTGATCTGATTGAAGTTGCACAAGACGATAATGAGAGTCACCACCCCCATGTTGAAGAATACGGTCATGGCGAACTGCGACCAGAAGGACGACTGTCGCGCCACCGCTTCGGCGGATGCCATGGGCGGGCTGCTCCGCATGAAACCCTCGGGCAAGACGTAGTATGCGAACACGAAGAAGATGTTGAAGAGGATCGTGTGCGCGCCATACAGCAAGAGAGCGCGTTTGAGCACATGGTCTCGTGCGAGGCCTACCTTCAGAACGTCCATCGTTGGCGACCTCCTTCAGGATGCGAACAGACGCCGGGGCGTGTCCTGCGATTCTTCCATCCTGGTATTTTCGCATGAAAAACGTCCGGCGGCCATACCTTCTTCCGGCGACGCGATTTACATAAGAAGGCCGGGGCTCCGCTGTCCCGGCCTTGGATAATCGAACGTCGTCGTGCCTCTACTTGCGCGGGCGGAGCAGCAGGCCGCAGGAGCCGAACTCGCCAAGTGGTTTCTCGCGGGCACCGCCAGTGAACGGTGTGACCCACAGACCATCCGGCTTTTTGGTGAGCTCGAATCCGCTCCGCGGATCGGCGCCGACTTTCAAGGCGTAGGAGACCACCGGGATCAGGCTGCGCAGCACCGTCCTGGGTTCGCCCGGCTCGCCCGGCAAATCGCCTGGCGACACGTGCCACTGGCAGATGAGCTTCGTCTGCCCGGCGGCCAGCTTGTCCAGAGGTAGCTCGATGTTGTAGACGCCTTCGCCCGTCTTCCGGAAGGTCAGCGGGTCGCCGCCGATGAGCCACGCCGCCTCCAACGGGGCGTTCGGATAGGGCAGCGTGATTGGCATCGAGGATACGCCCATCGGGCCCTTGAGCAGCGTCAGATAGGCTTTGACCTGGATCTTGCCGTCCGGCAGGGCGTACCAGTAGTCCTCCTGGGTCCCGACGAAGTCCGGCTTCGACCACTGCTGATACTCGATCTTGACTTCGGCCACGTCGTCGGCGTCGAGCGGTTCGGGCAGGTTCTCCGGAGCGACGACCTCGACGTGCAGGTCGCCGTAGATGACCCGGTAGGTCGGCGAGTCTTTCGGCCGATACCAGAAGATCGGAGTCTGGGCCTCGCCGAGCGCGACACCCTTGCCGCGATAGTACCATTTGCCCTCGCCCTGGAAGAACCTCATGAACAGGACGTACTTCGAGAGCTTCGTGCCCAGAGCCGTCTGCTCGTCCTGCGACAGACCGAGTTCGTAGAACTTCTTCTCGATTTCCGCGCCCTGCTTGAGGTAGTCCTCCAGCGAGACGCCGTCGGGGAACCGGTTGCCACCGAAGGTTTCCGCCAGGATGCGGAGACCCTCGATGAAGTCCGCCTCAGTCGAGCCGAGCAGGTCCAGATCCATCTGCTGCTGGTGGTAGCCCTCGGGCACTTCCATGCTGAACAGGGCTTCGTCCATCGGCACATCGAACTGGAGGTTCTTGCAGATGACGAGCATCTGGCCTCCCTTCTGCTCGATGCGGACGGGCAGGCCCGTTTTCGCGTCGGCCCAGAGTGTGATCTCGGCCTTTGGATGCTTCGCCAGGAAACCGACGGCATCGTGGCCGTCGATCTGCTTCGTGCCCAGATCCTGGATCTCGAAATGGGGGCTGTTCTGAAGCTCGACGAAGACGTTCTTCAGATTGTCCAGGTAGTTGGGCATGGACGGAAGCCCCTTCAGATCGATGTACACGGCCTGCTTGTTCTCTTCGGTCAGGCTCAGGACGCGGCTGGTCTCCAGATCGATGATGCTGACATTGCCTTCGATGCCGGCCACCGTTCGACGGATTCGCGAGCCCGTGATCATGTCGTGGATAACCGGTGTGTTCGGGCCCTCGACGCCGATGACGATGTCGAGGATCGCGGTATTGGCGCTGAGGATGGGCTGGATGGCCTGGGCGAACGTGACGCCGGAACCTCCGAAGAATTGCAGTCCGAACAGAACCGCTATCACAATGGCCGCCGCAGCGGCCAATTTGAATGTCTTGCTGTGCATGATTATTCTCCACGCACCGGTCTGAGCGTCGCTCGAAATCCGGCGCTTCTCCAAATCCGCCAGGGCATCGGCCAGAATCCGCCGATCCACCTGCGCGGACGATGAAATCCGTGATTCGTCGATCAGTCTCTTTATGTCGTCTGCTGGTTGCATTCGGAAACCTCGCCATTGAGGGTAACCCGCAGTTTGTCGATTCCGTACCGGTATCGGCTCTTGGCCGTATTCGTGGAGATCTGCATCGCCTTGCCAATTGCCTGGAACGTCATCCGCCCGTGAAGGTGCAACATGACGATCTCACGCTGCTCAAACGGCAACTCAGCCAGGGCCCCGCTGAGCATCTCGAGCTGCTCGTTGCAGACCAAAGTCTCCAAGGGCTCGTCTGCAACCGCCCGACCGCCAGACTCATACGGCGGGCCATACCCACCGTCGGCCCCGGCCGACCGCAGCCGCACGCGCTGGGCCTTGTTCCAGTTGCGGGCGTGATTGGCCGTGCAGGTCAGCAGATAGCCCTTGAGGCTGCCGGTCAATCGGAACCCATCGAGGTTGCGGACGAAGGACAGGAACACATCGTGCACGATATCCTCCGCCGCGGCCTTGTCGTTGAGCAAACCCATGGCCAGCAGCAGCAAATCCGCCTTGTACTTCTCGTAGATCCGCGTGAGGGCCTCGCGGCTCCCGCGTCTGGATCGAAACACAAGCAGCTTATCTTCCATCATAGGCCGGCCTGTTGGGTACCCGTGAAACGTCCGTTCGCCAATATAACAACCGCCTGGGCGTTTTGGGTCTGTGAGCCAGCCGATTTCGCCGCGACACACAGGATGGTATCGCATTTCATGAAGAACCTCCGGATACGCAGAATCGCTGCACAGAGAATCCTGTGCCCGTGCTACCTGTCGGTGACAGGTAGCCCGACTTCGCGGATTCGGGT
>DCUI01000219.1 GCA_002327785.1 Phycisphaerales bacterium UBA2218 | reverse complement strand
GGCGGGATTCGGGTTCTCAGCCTTCACAAAGGCGGGGGGTGTGCCGTTGAACAGATCGTTGAGCTGGGCGGCGGTCAACTCGCGGTTGTAGATGCGCAGGTCATCGATCAACCCCTTGAACCAGCCCATGCCGTGCCCGGAATTGGAGCCGACATGGATCCGATCACCAGCGGACCAGAGGGTGCCGGCGGTATCGATCGATGGGGCGTCTTCCTCCCCATTGACGTACAGTCGCATCGGCCCGTTGTTCTGGGCCACGATGACGACGTGATACCACGTGTCCGCCAACACCGTGGTCGTGCCCGGCACATTCCGCTCGGCGCCGACCCACAAGTAGTGGTGAAACACGCCGTTCTGGATGCGCATCTGGTGGGACCAGTCGGTGGTTGGCCCTGCTGCGTCCGTCCGCGTCACGATGCCGGCCGCGTCCGTCTGCGCGGGCTTGACCCACGCCGCAATCGAGTAGGTCGCAGGACTCGGCAGCGAGGGAATGTTCACGAAATCGTTGACGCCATCGAAGGAAATAGCCTGACCGACCTTGCCTGCGACATAGGTGGGTTGGCCGCCGCTGAAGGCGCCGTTGTTCTTGCCGGCCGAGTCGTTCAGATTCCCGTCGAAATCCCAGTAGCCGACGAGAGCCTGAGCCCTCACGATCCCTGCCGGGACACACAACATCGCGCAGATGCAAGTCAGTACAATTCGCGTGTGCATTGCTTCACCTCTCTAAGGATAGACACTCCACAGGAACAGACAGTCGATTCACATCATTTTGTACCCTGACTCCGTTGGATTGCAGCAGCCCTCCTTTCCTTCATGCCGGCTTTCGCCGGCCTGCCGCCGCCCCCGGCAGAAGACCCGAGGGGGGCGTGTCCAATTGGTCCGTGATCGTTCACTTGTCCAATTCCGCCTCCGGGGAGACGGCCCATCTATTATACCAGAACCTGCCGATGGCGGAAAAGGGATAAATCGCATCGTTTGTAGTGACGTGCATACCTGCTCAAGAGACGGGGCTGTTCGACAAACTCAGTGGCGATCTCGCGAAGTGCTTCGATCCGCAAAGATGCGGCATGGGTGCCGCCAAGATCCAGGAAATAGTTTTCTGCCATATCTCTGAACTGAAATTCTCGTAAACTATTGTTTCGCAATGCGTTATCTCACGCGGAGCCACGGTCCCGAAGGGTCCCGAACGCACGATGCCGCCCGCGCGGCGCAGGACACGCTCCGCAGAAGCGATAGGACGAGGGGGCGGGAAACGTCGTGCGTACAAACGGAGCGAGAGGGGCGGGAATCCGGATTTCCTTTCGCGGGGCCGTCTGGTTGCCGCTGTCGTAAACCTCGGATACCGTTGTGCGTGCGACATTCATCGCACCCACTTTGCGGTTTTCCATCCTGACAAAAAAAGAGTCCATTCTCCTGCCGAGGATTGTTGTTGGCGTCTGCAAGTGATATACTCTATGGCATGCTGCATTTGTCCGATGTGATGTGTGGTGAGCGGCGGGGGCGAAGGGTATCCGAATGTGCCGGAGGTGAGAAATGAAGCCCCGAAAAGGATTCACACTGATCGAGCTGCTCGTGGTCATTGCCATCATCGCGATTCTCATGGCCATCCTGATGCCCGCCCTGCAGCGGGTGCGTGAACAGGGCCGGCGACAATCCTGCGGCAGTCAGGTCCGCCAGCATTGTCTCGCCTTTCTCATGTACGCCGACGACTACACGGGGCGACTCCCCCTGCCCGACACGCCCGGCGGCTGGCTGTGGGACCTGGACGTGGACGTCGTCAACTTCATGCTCCAGACGGGGATGACCCAGGAGATGTTCTACTGCCCCTCGAACAGCGCCATGCACCCGAATATGGACCACTTCTGGACGTTCCAGGCAAGGGTCGTGAGCGACAAGCAACTGTCGGGCAGTTTCATCGTGTCCGGATACTGTTACGTCCTGAAGCTGGCCCCCGGCAAGGGGGACCGCCCCGCGATCCAGAATAACCCGAACAACACCAAGATCTGGCTCAAGACAAGCAACGAGAAGCAGCCCGCCCTGCGGGAACTCAGCGTGGACGCCACGCTTTGCGCCTGGGATAAGCGAGGGGCGGCATACCCCAACGGCAACTTCGGCATGGTGGCCGGGGGAACGCTCGACCAGGTGCAACTGTACGACCGCACCAGTCACTTGAAGAACGATGCACAACCGACGGGCATGAACATCGGCTTTCTCGACGGTCACGTCGAGTGGCGTCACTTCAAGCCCGAATGGGAGTCGGCCGAGTACGAGCTGTCGGACGACATCCCCAAGCCCCGCTATGGCGACACGCGCAGATTCTGGTGGTAGGACCCGCCTCTGTCCTCGGGTTGCCTTTTGCATTTACACCGGCGGCTGACCGGGCACATAATGTCCCACATGTGCTCAGGGGGCCGGCGTTCGAGGCCGAGAACCACGAAAACGAGCCGAGAACGGCCGGGCTCTCTCCAGGATGGAAGGAAGGAACGATGCATCCAGAATATGCGCAGGGGTCGGGAAAGTCTCCCGCGATGTGGGCCGTCTGCGTGGCGGGAATATGCCTCGCGATCTGTGGGCAGGCGACCGAAGGCCAGGACGATCGCGGACTTGTGGGCACGCCGAAAGCGGCGGACAGCAATCGCCCGATGCGAAACAAACAGACTCTGGTCTTCACCGTTGGTAGGACAGGCGGCGATTTGCAGGGCTCGGACGACAGGCTCATCCAGGCCGGGGTGGATTACCTGCACCGACTGGGCGGCGGAACGCTTCGTATTCTGCCGGGCGTGTATGAGCTGCGAAACGCCATCTATCTGCACCCCCGCATCACGTTGAGCGGCTCAGGAGAGAAGACGGTCCTGAGAAAGAGCAACAGCACCGTGACGAAGCTCTCCCGGGATTCGGATTGGTACGAATACGGCGTCGAGGTCGGCGATCCCGCGGGCTTCGTCCCCGGCGGCGGCATCATGCTGCGGTCGAGCACCGGGCCGGGCGAATGGCAATACGACGTCCTGCGCGCCACGATTACCGCCATCGAGGGCAACGTGCTCTTCCTGGACCGGCTGACCGAGAAAAACTTCTGGATCCGGAACAACGCCACCGCGGCCACCCTCTTTCCGATCCTCACGGCTGAGGACGTCGATAACGTGCAAATCGAGGACCTCGTGCTCGACGGCAATCGGGACAACAACGAGCACATCAACGGCAACTTCGCCGGCGCGGTGTTCATCCAGGGCTGCAATCGCTGGCGATTCAGGAACGTGGTTGCCCGAGACTACAACGGCGACGGCTTCAGCTTCCAGGTCTGCGATGACGTTCAGTTCCACAACTGCAAGGCCCTGCACAACGCCGATCTCGGGTTCCATCCGGGCAGCGGGTCGCAGCGGCCGGTCTTCCGCAACTGCGAGGCGAGAGGAAACAGCCAGGGCATCTTCTTCTGCTGGGCCGTTTCGGACGGACTGGTGGAGGACTGCACCCTCTCGCAAAACAGCCGCTACGGGATCAGCATCGGGCACCGCGATACGGACAACACGATACGGAATTGCACCATCGAGCGAAACGACGAGGTGGGCATCCTCCTGCGCGGGGAGGCCGGCGAGTTCCGCTGCGGCCACCGCAATCGGATCGAGAGCTGCGTGGTCCGCGACAACGGCACAGAGAAACCGGGGATCGGAATCGACATTCAGGGAAGCACGCACGATATCACGGTCCGCGATACACGCGTCGAGAACACGGCGAACGGACGTCAGGCAGTCGGCATCCGCATCGGCGACCAAGCCGGCCAAGTCTTTCTGCAAGGCAACACCTACGAAGGCTGTCCCACAACCATCGAGGACCTGCGATCCCCGGCAATCAAGCCCCAATAGCGATGCCGGCACGATCCGAGTGAAGACACCTGTGGCCACAGTGAGCGACAATCCGTGCGCACCGTACGAGACATCATCGGTCGGAGGTGAACTGCACCGCTCGGTACGGGCGAACGCTACGTCTGCACTTGACGGCACGAAGGCAATCGTATCTGCTGGACCCTTGATCGGATCTCGTGGAACCCGCACGGAGGGCAGAGCCCCTGTTTGAGCATTGGTGGAGTTACACCCGTCGGCAACCTCGCAGCCGGCCCCCCAGGGGCGGATCCGAAGGCCGCAGGCCAGGCGGAAGGCGGAGGTCCGGATCGAAAAACGGAAAAACGTGCGTGGCGGATTGTGTTTTTTCCTGTTCAGGGTATAATAGTGTGGCGCGTCTGATCGGCGTTTCTGACTTCGCTGAACCGTATCTTTCGTCGAGAGGGCGCAGGGGGTTGCTTTCGGAGCGACCGGCTGTGGTTGGAGTTTGCAGAGCAGTGGATACGAACGAGTCGGCAATCCGGCGGGCCACCGCGATTTTCGCCAAATATGGCGACTTTATTCGCACAATCATCCATTTTCAGGCCGCCGACAGGCTTGACGTCGAGGACTTGCACCAGGAATTCTTCTTCGCGTTGATCCGCAAACCCGTACCGCCGGACGTGCAGAACATCAAGGGATACCTGTATCGTGCCATCGTCCACCACGTGGTCAACGGGATTCGCCTGGAGGAGACCTATTCGCATACTCTGAAAAAATATGCGAAGGAATTCAAAATTTCCATCAACAATCAGGAGTCGAGAAGCGCCTTTACCCTTGAAGAACAGAAGGAGACGGCAGTTGCCTGTTTGGCCCGCTACCTGCGGGGGCGGGAGGGGCAGGCCTTCCTGTTGAAGTATCGCGATGACTGCAGCATCCTGGAAATCGCGACGAAAATGGGTATCAACAAGCGGACCGTCAGCCGGTATTTGTCCGAGAGCTTGCGAAAGCTTCAAAGGGGGTTGGCGGCGGAATGAGGGGTCCCTATGACAGTCTCGGGAAACGGCAAGAGCCTGTGTCACAAGGCGAGGGAGTACTATTATGAGCTTCTGCGCCACGACGGCGCCGTCGTTCCGGAGGCTATCGCTCTTCACGTCAAAACCTGTCCGTTCTGTGAGCAGCAAATCAGGCAACTGCGGGAGGCCCTCGTCCAGGCGGAGAATCGACCCAGCCCGGCAGATCACCCGGAAGACGAGGGAGTCATCGATGCGTTGAGCCGGCAGTTTGAGCTGGTCGGCGAGCCTGTCACCTGTTCCCACGTCAAACTGTTCCTGCCCGATCTGCTCATCCCTTCGCGTGAGATACGAATCCCCACGCCGATCACCGTTCACGTGGAGCATTGCCGGCAGTGTGCAAACGATCTGGCCGCGATCCGCAAGCTGGGTCTGACCGCCGACCAGTTAAAACGACTGAGCCTGTTCTACGGCCAGTCTGCCGGCCATGGGCAAGCAAGATCGGCGGCCTTCTTCTGTGATGGAACCGAGTCCGACCTGGATGATTCTCTCTCGTGCCGCGAGATCTCTGCGGCCGAACTCTTCGACTGCGTTGTGCCCTTGGGTCCGGATGCAGTGACTTTCGCCGGAAACGATGAGCGGCGCAACGCCGTCATTGCACACCTGCACGCCTGCCGGCACTGTATGAAGAAGGCCCGATCGTTGCATCGAACGATCCATTCGATCGCACAGAGGGCCGATTCGGCGATATCCACGCGGTATAAGCCCCAGGACGATGAGAAGGACGCGCCCGAGGCACAGGGGCCTATGTATCGCTATCCCGTCAACGTCGAGATTCTGCGACGCGAGCCGGCGCGCGTCGCCGGCGACACGCCGAGCACATCCCCGAGACCGGCGCCCGCCGGAGCGACAGTGAAGTTCCCCCGCAGAGTCGTTCTCGGGGCAGTCGCCGTCGTCACGGTGGCGCTGCTGCTCCTGGTGAACGCACCGACCACGGCGAGCATGACCGTCGGCAGCCTCGTCAAGGCGATTCAACAGGCGCCCCACGTCCGTATCATCAGCAGGTACGCGGGCGATCAGCAGCCGAGCTACGAGATACTGGTGAGCAAAGACCTGATTGTGCAGAAGATCCGGACGGAGTGTATCTTATACGACCTCGGTCGGCGGCAGGTGACCGTCAGCGACTCGGCCCTCGGCCCCGGCGACCCCGTCACGCTGAAGGCGGACGATCTCGACCGCTACAGACGATACGGGAGCCAGATCGTGGAGCGCATGTTCGCCAACGCCCTTTTGACGGACGACTTGTCACCGGTGGAGAGCGTTCCTTCAGACCGGACAGGCGGGAATTTGTCGGTGTATGAGCTCACACGAACCGTCCACGGCCGGATGAGGGCGACATCGTATCGGTGGCGAGTGTCCGTCGATCCGGCAACGCGATTACCCGTGCAGATCGAGTACTACTGCCAGGACTCCCCGGAGGGCGGGTGGGAGCTTGCGGAGGTGAAGACCTTCGAGTATCTCAGTGAGCCCGAGATGAGAGATGCCGTCACGGCGATGCAGCCTTAACCGGGTCCGGCTTGGGTTGCCACAGGGGACTGTTGTCCCAGTGGCTGTCCGCCGTTTTCTCGACGAGCATCTCATCGGCCTTCCTCGTCGCCACGTGCGCATCGGTGAAACCAACGTTCACGGTTTTGTGCGGGTGGCGACCGCCCCTGGCATCGTCGGTCTGGCCCTGCAAGAGCGTTCTGTCCTTGTTGATCCCCATGCCCGGCACATAGGCCGCGTGCTGTATCCCCCCCAGCATCATCGACGCCGGCGGGAGCTGGACGGGGGGCGACTCGGTCGCGTGCCACCAACTGATCAGACTGTACCCGCTGTCCACCAGCAGCAGCGTCTCGGCCGGCTGGGGAATCTGGTTGAACGACAGGGGCTCGCCATAGAAGCCGTCCCGGTAGGGTTGCGTGTATTGCTCGACCCTGCAGACGGAGAGATTCGCACCATAATTGCCACAGAGGAGATTCACCGCAAGCAAGGCATCGCTCTGGCGTTTCGAGGGACAGCTAAGCACCCCCAGCCCATCCCCGGTTGCATGATTGACTTCCTGCGAATAGTCGAACCACCACCATCCGGCGAGATCGACGGAGCCGGCGATCCCGGCATAATGGTCGCGCGACGCCGTTTGGCCCGAAGCCTTTTGAAAGCCGTAGGGAAACGTCCCGTTCTCGGTCTGGTAGCTCCATAGTCCTACGAGCAGTTGCTTGATCCTACCGGCACATACGGCCGTGCGAGCTCGCTCACGTGAACTCCGAAGGATCGGTACGGACAATCCGACCAACGACGCGATGATGGCAATCACGACCATCAATTCAACCAGCGAGAACCCACGAGACCTCATACCCTCCCATTATAGACGCGGGCGAATACGAGTTCAATAACGACGGGCGTTCTATCTATTCTATCGCCGGGCTGGAACCGGCGCCTTCAGCCGGAAATCATCGCACACCGCGTCGGCCCAGGTAAACCGTGGCGAACCTCGCTCAGCCTTCCGCTCGGTGTTGCCGCCGGCCAGTCTCATGCAATAACCCCAAGTGGGTTTCTCGATGCATGTGTGAGCCGGCGAGAAGTGTTCACATGTCTCACATACGCGCTTCATTGGTGCTCAACCCTCTACAGATTCCCTCAGGCTCCCTCATGCTCGGTCTCCAGAGTGCGACTCAAACAAGTCATCCTGCGGGGTCAGGTTCTCATACTCGTTTGGAACAAAGGCGCTTGTGGGTCGTCCAATGTTGATGTGAAAAATGTTTCGGATGCGAGAAAAAACGAAAATATCGTCGTCTCGCTCGAAACCGTCTCTCCGGAGTGTTCCGATCCGCAGGTCCGTCGTCCGGTAATCGCACGCTCGCCTGTGCAGCAGAGGGAAGAATTAAAGCTGATGGGCGGCGAAGCCGAAAGAAAGAAGGATAGGCGGATCGGCTGCCGGGATGAATCGGTCGCTTCGCCGGACCGGATGTACGGACAACCGGGAAATAGAAATGCAAAACCTGGCAGAAGGGCCGCCGTCGCATTCGATATGACATGCACCATCCGATACGCACACAAGACACGCCCTGCAACAACCCTGCGCGATTTCGCGATCCAGGGGGCCGCAGAGCTCGGTGAGTGCTGTAGGGCTCAGTCGTTTCGCGCCAGTCGCCGGAATGACGGGATGCCGGTCCTGCTGCACAAGTTCCGGCCGGCCGCGTCGCTGACCGCCCTGGGCCCCCTCCTTGTGGATCAGGAGCCGCCGGACTTCCGAAGGCCCTTCCTGACCCGATTTGCGGACTATTTCGTCGTGGCTGGCAGCGCCTACCTCGTCGAACCACTGCCGCCCTGCTCGGGCCTGAGCGACGTCTGGCGCCACGTGCTGCAGAAACGGCCCCACCAGACCCTCGCCGTCATGACGGTCCTGCTCCGGCAACTGATCTCGATCACCCATCAACTTACCTGCCAGGGCAAATGCCATGGAGCGCTCGATTTGCAGAACGTCGTTCTTGCCCCGGCAGGCTGCTTCGGCGTGCTGGCCGCCCGTCTGGAGTGCGAGAGGGGCGTTCTGTGGCTGCGTAGAAACCACGAAACCCCGCCGCGGTCCGACGCCCATTGCCTCGTGGATATCCTGGGCTCGCTCCTCGATCTGGACGCGGAAGTAGCCGTTCTGCAGAAGACGCCCGTGCGGGTCCCCCTGGGCATCCACCGCAGGATTCGCAGCCTGCTGCACGCCCTGCAACGGACACGCCTTCGCCCCATGCGGCACGCGCAATCCTGACCCGTCTCGTCGATACACCCCTCGAGCAACCGGTGAATTCGCCCGGATCACCTCGTCGTCGCGGCATCCCCAACTCTGCGTGAATTGGCAGCAAGCCCTTTGATCCGGGTGCAAGACAGGATACAATAGGGACTTTGCGTATGATGACAACGGACAGTAGAATTCTGATTGGGAAGGGTACGGAATGAAGATGATTCGACAGAGCAGGATCGTGCTTTTCGTGCTGGGGGTTGTGGCGGGGATCGGTCAGACGGCGTTGGCGACCGATTGGCCCTGCTATCGCGGGCCAAGCCACAACGGCATCACCCAGGAAACCGACTGGAGTTCCAGTTGGGGCGACGCCGGACCGAAGTTGCTCTGGAAGAAATCGGTCGGGATCGGCTTCTCGACGACCGCCGCGGCCGATGGCCGAGTCTATACGATGGGCAACAGCGGCAAGGCGACGAATATAGACACCGTGTATTGCTTCGACGCCCAGACAGGCCAGGATCTCTGGAAACATTCGTACTCCTGCCCGCTCCAGCCTAAATACTATGCCGGCGGCACGCTCTCGACACCGACCGTCGACGCAGGCAAGGTCTACACGCTCAGCAAGATGGGCGATTTTTTCTGCCTCGACGCCAAGACCGGCAACGTGCTCTGGCAGAAGCAGTTGGACAAGGAGTTGGGCTTCGAGCTGCCGACGTGGCATTTTTCGAGCTCGGCCCTGATCGTGGATGACAAGGTGGTCCTGAACGTCGGCGCAGCGGGCCTGGCCCTGAACAAGAACACCGGCGACCTCGTCTGGCAGAACGGCAAGGGCAAGTGCGGCTACTCGACTCCGATGCCGTTCACGATAGACGGCAAGCCCGGCCTGGCCCTGTTCGGCGAGGTGACCCTGGTGGCCGTCAGTCCGGCCGACGGCAGGACGCTCTGGCAATATCCCTGGAAGACGCAGTACGAGGTGAATGCCCCCGACCCGATCGTCATCGGCAACCGGGTCTTCATCTCGACCGGCTACAAACGAGGTTGCACGCTGCTGGAAATCAACGGCGGCGACGTCAAGAAGATCTGGGAGAACAAGACCCTGGCCATGCAGATCAACTGCCCGATCCTGTGGGACGGCCACGTCTACGGGTTCGACGAGGACGTTTTCAAGTGCCTCAAGCTCCAGGACGGCAGCCAGCAGTGGCAGGACAAGAGCCTCGGCAAGGGGTCGCTCGTGATGAGCGCCGACGGCCGGATGATCCTCATGGGCGACGGGGGCGAGCTGGTCGTCGCGAAGGCCGATCCGCAGAAGTTCGACGTGCTGGCCCGCGCCCAGGTCCTGCCGAAGGCCCTGTGCTGGACGAGCCCGGTCCTGGCGGACGGCAGGATCTACGTCCGCAACAGTCCGGGCGATTTCGTCTGTCTGGACGTCAGCGGCGGCAAGTAGTACGCTGCGTTTCAAGGATCACGTTTGAAGTTTCAAGTGCGAACGAGCCGCCTTCTGCTTCACACTTCCAACTTCAAACATCTTTCCGATATGGGAAACCTGGTTTGAGGAGCTGAGTCGAGAACTGAGTCATGCAATGATGAAGACCTACGAACAAATCAATGACCGGATCGAGTCGGGCAAGGCCGTCGTGCTGACCGCCGACGAGATCATGGATTACGTCGACAAAAAAGGCGTGGCAGCCGCCGCGAAGGAAGTGGACGTGGTCACCACCGCGACCTTCGGGCCGATGTGTTCTTCCGGCTGCTTCATCAATTTCGGACACTCCAAGCCCAAGATTCGTATGTCCGAGGCCTGGATCGAGGATGTCCTCGTCTACACGGGGATCGCGGCGGTGGACGTCTATCTCGGCGCCACGCAACTGCGCCACGGCGACCCGGCCAACATGTACCCGCCCGGCGAGTTCCGCTACGGCGGCGGCCACGTCATCGAGGACCTTGTCGCGGGCAAGTCGCTCCAGCTCTTCGCCCTGTCCTACGGGACCGACGACTACCCGCGCCGCGAGATCCGCACGTACTTCACCATCGACGACCTGAACCAAGCCGTCATGGTCAACCCGCGCAACTGCTACCAGAACTACAACGTGGGGATCAACGACTCGGATCGCACGATCTACACGTACTTAGGGGTGCTCGAACCCCGGCGGGGCAACGCAACCTACTGCTCCGCGGGCCAGTTGTCCCCCCTGCTGAACGACCCGTTCTACGAGACGATCGGCGTGGGCACACGGATCTGGCTGGCGGGCGCCCAGGGGCACGTCTATGCCGAGGGCACCCAGCACGCGGGCGCCTGCGACCGCACCCCCGGCGGCGTGCCGAAGGAAGGGGCCGGCACGCTCGCCCTGACGGCCGACATGAAACAGATGCGGCCGGAATTCGTTCGCGGCGTCAGCCTTCGTGGCTACGGCGTCTCCCTGGCCCTGGGCGTCGGAGTGCCCATCCCTATCCTCAACGAGAAGATCCTCCAACGAACCTGCGTCCGAGACCGGGACATCCTGGCGCCGGTGATCGACTATGGAACGGACTACCCCCAGAAGACCGGCCGGGTCATTTGCCACGTCAACTACGAGCAGCTTCGCACCGGCGAGATCGAGATCGACGGCAGGCCCATCGCGGTCGCCTCGCTCTCGTCCTATCACATGGCCCTGAAGATCGCCAACCTTCTGGCCGACGAGATCCGCCGGGGCGAATTCCTCATCTCCCGGCCCATCCAGCCGCTGCCCAAGGACACCACGATGAAACCCCTCGTGATTAGAAAGAAACCGTCATGAGCCAGGCCCTCAAGAAGAAACTCGTCCTGTTCTTCCCGCGATACGACTGCGAAAAGCCGATCATCTACCATCTGGTCAAAGACCACAACCTCATCGTGAACGTCTACCGCGCAAAAGTGACGCCCGAGGAGGAAGGCTATCTCGTGCTCGACGTCACGGGGACCGAGCAGGACATCGAAAAGGCAATGGAGTTCATCAAGACCTGCAACGTCACGGTCAACAACAGCGGCAAAGGCGTGACCTGGGACGAGCACCGCTGCACCCATTGCGGGCAGTGCATCACGCACTGCCCCACGGAGGCCCTGCACGTCGCCGATGCAGCCACCCGCCGGATCGCGTTCGACGAGGCCGAGTGCATCGAGTGCCTCGCCTGCATCCGCGTCTGCCCCTTCGACGCCTGTGCATCCGCGTTCTGAGAGGGGCTCCACCGTATGTGTACCCATGTCATCCTGAACGGAGCAAAGCAAAGTGAAGGATCCGGCCCGCGAATCTGAAGAGCCTCCCGTTCGCGGCCCGGATCTTTGGCCTTCGGCTCAGGATGACAAGCGTAGGAAGCACCCATGACCCGCAGTCGAGCTTATCGCACGTTCACCTACCGCGAGGCGGTGCTCCGGATTTGCTGCGGGCAATTCGATGCCGTGACGGCCGAGATCGTCCGGCAGCGTCATATTCTCGAAGACTACATCGGGTGTCATCCCGAATTCCAGCGGTCCCTCACACCGATCGAGCTGCGCGCAGATGCGCCCGAGATCGCCCGGCACATGGCCTGGGCGGCGGAACGTGTCGGCGTGGGACCGATGGCAGCGGTCGCCGGCGCGATGGCGCAGTGTGCGGCCAAGGCCGCTCTGGCCGCCGGGGCGGAAGAGGCCGTCGTAGACAATGGCGGCGATATTTATCTCAAGGCCGTCGAGCCGGTGGTCGTTTCCCTCGGCACGGGCACGACGAAGCTGGCCGACCGGCTCGCATTCCGTATCAAGCCGGATGAAACCCCACTGGCCATCTGCTCATCCTCCGGCAGGATGGGCCACTCGATGAGTTTGGGTCGGTGCGACCTCGCCACCATCGTGGCAAAGGACGCCGCATTGGCCGACGCCGCCGCCACGCAGGCCGCGAATTGGGTCAGGACCGTGGACGATGTGGACGCGGCTCTCGAACGAATCGCCTCCATCGAAGGCGTCGCCGGCGTGCTGATCGTCCAGGACGACCGCATCGGTCTGGCGGGTCGCCTCCCTCGCCTGGTCAGGACGACTGGATGATCCGCTTCAATCATCAATTCTTCAGAGCGTCCAGCCCGTGCGGTACTCGCGACGAATGAGCGCATCCGCCTTCGAGGAGCCGACGGCCTTGAGGTTCTTTGCATCCCAGGTGAGCTTCTCGCCCGTGCGGAGCGCGACGTTGCACAGCAGGGCCGCCTCGGTCAGGGCGCCGGAGTAATCGAAATTGCAGGTGGTCGGCCCGCCCGTCTTGCAGGCCGNNCGGCGAACTGCCCCTCGGGCAGCAGTTGGTGCCTGTTGTAGTCGGCGAGGAGCATCCCTTTGGACCCGATGAACAGCACGGCGCTGTTCCAGGCGGGGATATTGCGCTCCTTCGTGAACGCCGGATACGGCCCGCCGTTGTACCAGGTCAACGCCACCGGCGGCAGCTCCCCGCGGGCCGGGTACTGCTGCTTCGCGATGGTCCACCTCGCCGTGCTCTCGGGATGCAGCGGCCCTTCGGCCTCGACGGCCGTGGGGTGCCGTAGTTTGAGCGCCCAGAACGCCAGGTCGCAGTAGTGGCAGAAGAAGTCGCCGAGCTGACCGTTTGCGAAGTTCCACCAGTATCGCCACTGGAACGGAGCATAAGCGGGGCTATAGGACCGATACGCCGCAGGTCCCAGCCACAGGTCCCAGTCCAGCCCTGCCGGCACGGGCGGGCGATCCGTCGGCGCATCGGGCTGTGAACGGTCGGTCGGAATGGCCGGCCCTTCGAGGTTGGCGCCCATCCAGACGTGGACCTCGCCGACCGAACCGATAGCCCCCGTCTGCACAAGCTCCACGACGCGCCGGTAGTTCGTGCCCGCGTGGATCTGCGTGCCCATCTGCGTCACGAGTTTCTTCTCGTTCGCGAGGTTCGCCATCACCCGCGCTTCGTAGACGCTGTGCGTGAGCGGCTTTTCGCAGTAGCAGTGCTTGCCGAGCTTCATGGCCATGACGCCCGCCGGGGCGTGTGTATGGTCCGGCGTCCCGACCACCACCGCATCGATCTGCCCGTGGATCTCGTCGAGCATCCGCCGAAAGTCCTTGTACCTCTTCGCCGCCGGGAACTTCTCGAAGGTCTTGGCCGCCTGCGATTCGTGAACATCGCACAGCGCGACGAGGTTCTCGCTCGCCACGCCCGCGACATCGTCGCCCCCCCGCCCGCCGACGCCGATGGCGGCGATGTTCAGCTTGCTGTTGGCCTGCGTCCCGCGCACCAGCCGACTATTCGACAAAATCACCAGTCCCGACCCGGCCAAAGCCGCACGATGAAGAAACGCCCGACGTGTCACGTTGCGATGCATGAGCCGCTCCTTTCCAGAACCATACTGAACCACACCAACATTCCCACCGTACCACACGCCCGCACCGAGGTCAACGGCCACCTCCTTCGTTTACAGTGCGCCTGCCCCGCAGATCGAGTGCTTCAGTATTGAGCGGCCCTGTCCGCAGACGAATCCCGTTCGCGGCTATTACGCGTGTCCCCAGGGAGCCCAGCCGCGAAGCGCCCCCGCGATCCTCTACCTTCGGGCCGCCGGCGCCTCGGGAGACTGGTGTAAGGCTTCGCCCCGGAACGCGACCTCGCTGGCGAAGCAGTACGACGCGATCGTCGTCGATATCAACGCGCATGGGATGCTCAACGACCAGCCGCCGGAATACTACCACGACCTGGAGCAGAATGAGCTTCGTGATTATCGCAATCAGGGCGTGGACGACCGGGACAAGTTCTATTTCGTGGGGATGGACTTGTCGCGACAGTCTCTGGCCGCCGTCCATGTCAATTTGGTGGGCGGCGTAGTAGGATGTACGCTGCACACCGATCTATGCTGCTGCAGTGAATTGCGGAATCGTGCGGCATCCTTTATAATCATCGCCACGAATGGGTCCATAAGGAGCTTACGGCATGGCGATGAAAACTGCGGCGTTTCAGAAGTGCATCAACCCCGGCTGCGGGGCCCAGTTCGACTGCACCGAGTCGATCTTCAAGTGCCCCCGGTGCGGCGATCTGCTCGATATCCAGTACAACTGGGACGAGATCGCGGTGCCCAAGAAACTCGCGGAGTTCGGCAGGCGGTGGGCGAACCGGGACAAGCCGCCGGACTTCTCCGGCGTGTGGCGGTTCCGCGAGCTACTGGATTTTTGCCCGGACGAGCATAAGATCACGATCGGCGAGGGGCAGACTATCCTCCAGCAGAACCGCCCGATCGCCCAGCATCTTGGCATGAAGCCGGACCGCCTGTTCCTCCAGTACGAAGGGCTCAATCCCTCGGGCTCGTTCAAGGACAACGGCATGACCGCCGCGTTCAGCCACGCCAAGATGGTGGGGGCCAAGAGCTGCGCCTGCGCCTCGACCGGCAACACGTCCGCTTCGGTTGCGCTGTACGCCCAGAGCTGCGGGCTCAAATGCACCGTGTTCATCGGCTCCGGCCGAATCGCCTTCGGCAAGCTCAGCCAGGCCATGGACTACGGCGCGCAGACCATCCAGATCCAGGGCGACTTCGACGACTGCATGAAACAGGTCCAGGACGTCTGCGTCGAGCTGGGCCTGTACCTGCTCAACTCGCTGAACCCCTTCCGGCTGGAAGGCCAGAAAACGATCATGTTCCGCATCATCGAGGCCCTCGGCTGGCAGACGCCCGACTGGATCGTCGTCCCCGGCGGCAACCTGGGCAACTCCAGCGCCTTCGGCAAGGCGTTCGCCGAACTGAAACAGCTCGGTCTGATCGACCGCATCCCGCGCATGGCGATCATCAACGCCACCGGCGCCGACACGCTCACGGACCTGGTCAACAACAGGAAGCTCGCCTGGAACGGCGGCCAAGTGGATCAGAAGATCATCGATGACTACTATGCCGACCTGACGGCCCGCCACTTCTCACCGCACACCTGCGCCTCGGCCATCGAGATCTCCCGGCCGGTGAACCTCAAGAAGTGCCTGCGGGCGATCGACGTGTGCAAGGGCATCGTTCGGGCCGTGACCGATGAAGAAATCTGTGACGCCAAGGCCCTCATCGGCAAGTTCGGTCTGGGCTGCGAGCCCGCCTCCGCCGCGACGGTCGCGGGCTTGAAGCACCTGCTGGCCGAGGGCATCATCGCCAAGGAGGAGCGGGTCGCCTGCGTTCTGACCGGCCATCCCCTCAAGGACCCCAACGTCACCGTCAATTACCATAAAGATCGACAGGGCCAGTTCAGCAATCCGCCGCTCTCGGCCCCGAACGACCTCCAGGAAATCATCAAGCTAATTCGGTGATGTCTATGAAACATGCTGATTCCATTGTCGTCTCGTCAGGTACCAGAGCCATCCTGCTGCTCGCGACGTTTGCCATGAACCTTTCGGCCAGTACCGCGAGCGAAGCTCGACGCGGCGTGACCCTCCACGTCTCCAAGCTGGGGGACAACTCGGACGGCCGGAGCTGGAAAACCGCCTTCCGCACGATCCAGAAGGCGCTGGACGCGGTGCCCGACGACAAGGGCGGCCATCAGATCGTCGTCCGGCCGGATACCTACGTCGAGGCCAACCTCGCGCCGGTCCACAAAGGCGCCGCGGGGGCCTACAACAGCCTGATCGGCGATTTCGACGGCTCTCTCGGCTCCGGCGCAACAGGTTGGGTCGTCATCGATTCCGGCGATCCCGAAAAGGGTTTCAAGAGCTGGGACTGGTGGGGTCCGCTCCGCGCGTCGGACAAGCACTGGCCGCACGGCAACAACCAGGAGACCTTCTCCAGCATCATCTGGGACCGCTGGACGCTCCGCCACCTCTACACGGCCGGCGGCGACGGCGGCTTCTTCTGGGACCTGACGAACAAGAGCGGCGAGGGATTCACCGTCGTCGTCGAGGATTGCGTGGGCACCGGCCGGGCCTTCGGCGGCGGCGTGGCCTACCCGACCGTGCGGCCCGGCGAGCCGAGCGTGTTCCGGCGCTGCTACTTCCTCGCCCTCGACTGGGTCGGCGACACCGCCGCCGTCCTCATAGGCGGATGGGAGAAGACGATGCCAGAGCACCCGCACGTCGTCTTCGAGGACTGCACGCTGGTGCACACGGACAACGCGGTGGCCATCTCCTACGCCAGCCACTGTGCGCGGGCCAGGTTCGTCAACTGCCGGATGATCGTGCTGAACTTCACCCAGCCGGAGATGGGCGGCAAATCGACCGGCGTCATCTGCACGCAAGGACACGCACCCACCGGCCGGCTCCATGTCGATCTGGAGGACTGCACCCTGGCCGGCTACAGCGTTTTCACATCGGGTGACGACGCCAAGGCGGTGACGTACACGACCAAGGGCAGGACGCAGGCTTATGTGCAGTTCAAGCAGCCGGTGCCCGAGGGTTTCGAGCGGCTGGGTCTATGGCCCACGGACCTGTTCGCGCAGATCGCCCCGCCCAGGCTCAGTGGCGGTTCAGCGGTGAGCCCGACCCGGCCCGTACTCACAAAGCTGCCATTGGCCCTGCCCAAGGCCATGGAGAACACGCCGGTCGTCTTCAACGGCCGACCCCTGCACGTGCTCAATCGCCGCGACGACACGAAGAACGGCACCGATGATTACGTCAAGAGCATGTATCTCTACGCCGTGGACATGGATACAGGCGAGGAGGTGTCCCGCTTCGGCGAGGGCCACTCGTTCGCCAACGCATTTGTGGATGGGCCCTGGCTCCATGTCTTCGCCAGTGAAGGAACCAACCGCGACTGGTTCCAGAGTCTCTTCCACTTCTCGACCCGCGACCTCAAGACCTGGAAGCGCGAGCCCGCCATCGCCAAGGAAGGCGACGAGCACCTGTTCAACGCGTCCGTCTGCCGCGATGGGAAGGGCTTCGTCATGGCCTACGAGTCGAACAAGCCCGTGCAGTTCTGTTTCAAGTTCGCCCGTTCGGCCGATCTGTCGAAGTGGGAGAAGATTGCGGGCCTGGTCTTCACCGGCGTGAACCGCGAATACAGCGCGTGCCCGGTGCTCCGGTACTTCTCGCCCTATTACTACGTCATCTACCTGCACGCCTTCATCCCGGGGCACAAGGGATATGTGTCCTTCCTGGCCCGGTCGAACGACCTGGCGGCCTGGGAGCTGAGCCCCTTCAATCCGATCCTCGAAGCCGGACCGGGCGAGGGGATCAACAACTCCGACGTGGACCTGTTCGAGTGGGAAGGCAAGACGTATCTTATGTATGCGACAGGCGATCAGGCCGCCTGGGGCGCCGTGCGCATCGCCCTCTACGACGGCCCGATGCAGGAATTCTTTACGGGCCACTTCCCGCCCGGCGTGCCAACGGTGAAAACCGGCGCTCGGACGGACTGACCCGGCCTGCTGCAAACCATCAGAAGCTGTATCGCACGCCGAAGTAGAGGTTTGTGTTGTTGTGGAACTGGTTGAAGAAGGTGTGCTCTTCGTCGCCGAAAAAGACGTTCGAGCCGACCTCGTACATCAACTGGTCGCTGGCCTTGTAATTGACGAGGGGCCGCATGTACACGTCCGCGTCGGAAGGCGAATAGTACGTGAACAGCGAGAGCATCAGGTTCTGGTTCATCAGCAGCTTCGTCAGCCGCAGGGTCGTGACGTGGCGGAACTCATCCCGCGATTTGCTGCTTGGAAAGAGGCTGTCCTCGTAATCGCCGTAGTCGAGCATCTGCTCGACGTAGTACTGCACACCGGCAGTGAAGTCGCGGGCGATTTCCTGGGTGTAGCCGAGGAGGTATCGCATCTCGGAGTTGTTGACGAGCGGGTCGTCGCCGGCGCGGTCGTCCACGGAGTCGTAGTAGCCGACCTCCGCGTTGGCGATGCCTTTGCCGACGGTCCCGCGAACGCTGGCGCCGTAGACGTACAACTCGGGGAAGATCGCCCGGGTCATCGTCGGGTTGAAGCCGGCGGGGCTCTTCCAGTAACCCCAATAGCCGTAGAGGGCCAGTTCGTAGTTGCGGATGTTGCGATAGAGGCGGATCGCGGTTTCATCCTCCTCGAAGAACTCCCGGCGTCGCGAGATCATCATCTCGTCGTCCTCACCGGCCCGTCGGCCGAGGATCGGGTTGTAGTAGGAGAGCCGATCGCCGGTGATGTAGCGGTCGGAGTCGAACTCCGGCGTGTAGACCACGTCAAGGTTGGCCGTGTTGGAGAACAGGCTCACCTTCACCGCGTCGGACGGGGCCTTGAGATACTCCGTGTCCCGGCCGATGAAGAACGAGACCCAGTCCTTGGGGAACACGTCGTTGATGAAGATCAGGTCGCCCGTGCCCCACGTGAGGACCTGGCGGCCGAGCTTCAGGTCCATGGAGCCGGTCGGCCGGAGAAAAACATTCGCCTCACGGAGATCGAACACCGCCTGCTCTTCGACGAGATCGCCATAGGCGTCGCCTTTGACCTTGATGTCGCCCCAATCCCGCATGGAGAGCAGATCGAACTGGTATCGGGCCTCGCCGATGCTCAGGTCCTTGCTCTCGTGGGGGTCGTCCATGAGCCGGGCGCCGCCGCGGACTTCGTAGAAACCGTGGTACTCCGTGTCGAGCTTCTCGAAGAAATCACGGACGGGGTCTCTTTTCTCCCGCACCTCGTTCGGCTCCTGTTGGGCCGCGGCAGTCAAACCCAGAGTCAGAGAGACAAGAACCGCGGTGATCCTGATCCCAGTCATCTCGTGACCTCCTGCGGCGGCTTGCGGAGGTAGCGTTCCTCGAAGATTTCTCCGATGCCGATGTCGTACTTGACCTTGCTGAAGGTCATCTCGGTCTTGCTGCCGCTCTTGAGATCGTGGACGAGCGACACGGTGACCGTCGGGAAGCCCTGGATTTCCTCGACCTTCTTCGACTCGATCGTGCGGTAGAGCTTGCCTTCCTTGTCGTAGAACTCCATCTTCATCGGGACGAAGTTCTTGCGATCAATGGAGACGTTGTAGTAGCTGAACTCGACGGTCTCCGGCTTCTTCGGGGTGTTCTTGACCACGTAAGACGCCTCGGTCGTCTCCACCAGCTCGTGCGTGTCCTCGTCGAGACTCCGGCCGGAGACGTCCTCATAGAGGAAGTCCGAGCCGACGAAGCTGGTGCGCTTGTCCCCGGCTGCGATCCGCTTGACCAGGTCCAGCGCCGGCATATAGAGCCAGCGGTCGTCGTCCTTGCCCACGTCCGCGTGTTTGTGCACCATATAGCTCATCCGTCGCACGTCCGCAGGCCGCTGGAAGTAGACGAAATACTTCTGGTCCCCGCCGTCCCGGACATCCTTGCGCACGATGTTGAACAGGCGCTCGCGGGTCTGCCCCTGCTTGCTGGTAATGACCATCTGGACCGTGGCCTTGCCGTCGTTGCCCTGGTAGTAGGCGACGACGTTGGCCTTGTTCACGATGGTCTGGACATCGGGCATATCCCCGGCCCGGGCCGCACCGGCCGTGAGACCCAGACCCAATGCTGCCAACAATGCCGATATCGTTACTTTGAACATGTCGCACCTCCGTTGGATTGACGCGGGCCACCGACGCCCAGCTTCTTGAGAAACGTCATCATCGGGCACCAGTCGGTAAACGCCGACTGGAGCAGATTGAGTCCCACGAAGCCGGTGAACAACAGCCAGTAGGGGGAATGATAGTGAGCCAACAGAACGCTCAGCAGGATGAAAAACCCTGCGATTCCTCGTAAAGATCGTTCAACCGTCATATCGTATTCTCCGGATTCAGGCGGTAGCCGCGTTTGTCTGCTGCGCCTTGGTGGTCCTGCATGCCTGACGGCGGGACATTGCCCCGCAGATCACCGCCAGGACCGGCACAGCAATAATACTGAACCATACGAAACTATTGAAGCCCATCCTGCCGAACTGGTGGACGTTCAACAGCACCAGCACCACGCTCGACAACGAGATCACGAAACAGAACGCGCAGTTGCACCTGGCGGATTGCGGAGCAGCCGCAACCTTGAACAATCGTTTCTCCGCCACGGTCAGAATCGCCGGCAGGACGATCAGCGTCACCGCGCCCGACAGGGCCATGATCGCACAGAGGAAGATGCCGACCGTCTTATAGGGAACCAGCGGCGCCGCCAGCAGCGGCAGAAAGCCGATTGCGATGACCAGGACGTTTCGACTGATTGCCCGCGCCGGCTCGCCAAACATCTCGGCGGCGCTGGCCTTCCATGCACCTTTCTGGGCGTAGGTGCCCCGTGCCCGCTCCAGGAAGTGGATCGCGAAGTCCACCGCCATGCCGAGCGTCAAGGCGCTGAGCACCGCCACGGGCATGTCGTAGTCCTTTCCGACCAGACCGATCAGGCCGTAAATCACCAGGATCGTGATGGACAGCGGCACCATGCACACCAGCCCCCACAGCGCCGAGCGAAACATGATCGCCATCATGATGAACACGATGATGAAGCTGCCCAACAGCGACTGGAGCATGCCCCAGACCATCTTCTGCTGCCAGATGATGTTGATGTAGGTCAGGCCCGCCCAGTCGTGCCGGATCGGCATCGGCGGCGGTGTGGTTTTGAAGAACTCGTCGACCGCCGCCACGACTTTCTCCATGTCCTTGTTGTCGCCGCTCTTGAGCTGGAGCCAGATGTTGGCCTTGTCGAGGTCGTTGGTCACGAAGTGCCACAGATCATCCGGCGTATGGCTGCTCTGGAACTGCAAGAGGCTCTGCGCGACCGCGGCGCTGGAATCCGGGATCCGGTAGTTCTCCGGCTTGCCGTCGATCAGCTCCTGGTAGACTTTCTTGACGATGTCCGCGATGGAGTTGCTCTTGCCGACCAGGCCGGTGGCTTCGAGGTGGTCCTCCAGGCCCGCGATGTAGCGAAGGGCCTCCGGCTGCTTGAAGAGCTTGAGCTGCTCTTTTTCAAGCTCGAAGAAGTCCGTCAGCTCGTACCAGACGTCCGCCGTATCTTGTGGCGCGGAGGCCTGCCGCCGCTCGGCGTGGTCCGACAGCTTGTCGAGGAACGCGGCCTTGGCAATCTTGATCGAGGCGTCGTCCACAACGATCTTGTCCGCCTCCGCAAGGACCTCTTTCGCCTTGGGATTGTCCGGGGCGAGTTCCTCGACCTTCGCGCGGAGCCGCTCGCGGAGATCGCTGACGTACTCGACCGTGACGTTCGGATCGCTGCTGTCCTGCAGAACGAGGTACGCCATGTAGGTGCCGGCGAAATGCTGATTCAACTCCGTATCCGCCCGGCGGATCGGGTGGCTCTTCGCGAACCACTTGATCGGGTTGTCGTTGATGTTGACCTGCGTGATGCCGTAGGTGGCGACGGCAATGACGACCATGATGCCTATAAGGATTGGTTTGGCGCCGATGTACGTGAGCCGGCCGGCGCCGTGGAGCAGCCGGGTCAGCCAGGTTTGTTTCTCCTCGTGGACGACCGCGGCCCCGAAGTTCTCCAGGCCCTTTTCGTTGAGGAACATGATATAGGCGGGAACGAACGTGACCGTGAAGAGCCACGCGATCATGATCCCGATGGCTACGAAGACGCCAAACACCTGGACCGGCGGGATTGGGGTCAGCGCCAGCGAGGCGAATCCCGCCGCCGAGGTCAGCGACGTGTACAGCATAGGGATGAACAGGGCGTCCATCACTTCAACCGTTGTCTGCCGCCGGCCTTTTTCCTTCGTGTAGCGGTCGAAGAACTCCGACAGGATGTGCACCGAGTCCACCACGGCGATCGGCATCAGGAAGATCGGGATCATCGAGCTCATGATGTGAACGGGAAAGCCGAATCCGATGAGCAGGCCCATCGTGGACAGGACCGTCACCATCGCGATGATCATCGGCGAGACGATCAACACGAGCTTGCGGAAGAACACCAGCATCAGGATGAAGATGGTCAGCATTGCCAGCGGGGCCGAGAACGCCATCTGGATGAACATCTCATAGCCGAACGTGTCCTCCGCAACGGGCAGGCCGGTGATGTGATACTCCTCGTCGCCCGAAAACGTCGCGATCTTCTTGTTGAGTTCTTTATATACCCTGTGGCTGAGGTCCTTGCTCGTCAGAGGCAGGTACAGGCTGATTGCCTTGCCGTCGCCGGAGACCACGGTGTCTTTGAGCAGGGGATTGGACATGGCCTTGTCGCGGACCGCCAGGGCCTCGGCCGCCGTCTCGGGCGGCTCGGGCATCAGCCACTCAAAGCGGATCTCGCCCGGGCCGCCCTGGCTGATGTGGTCCACCATCGACGGCGCCAGCAGGTCCACCTCGACGACGCCGATGATCGCGTTCGGGTCCTTCGGGTTCTGCCACTGCAGCGTCTTGGCGTACTGCGTCAGCTCGTAGATTCGCTGCAGCGACTGCGGGTTGAACACGCCGTTGGGGTCCTTGTTGTTCACCACGCCGACGACCACGATGTCGTTGAGGACGAAATCCTCCTTCGTCCGGTCATGGAAGATACGGACCGCCTCGTGTTCCGAGAGCATGTTCTCCGGGTCTGTATCCACCTTGATCAGCGGGATGAACGCCGCACAGACCAGCGTGAAAGCCACCATGACCCAGGTGACCAGCTTGTAATGATCCAGCGAAAACCCGATAACCCTGCGGTTGAAGTCCATAGCTCTTGTCCGAATGGTTGATTGCTTTGTTCGGGCCGGGCTGTCGCGACGGACAGCCCGACGCCGTCTTCTGTGTCAGCGCATCATTTGTGCGGGCATTTCTTCAGGCACAGGAACCAGTCGAGGCACCGATAGTCGCTCCCGGCCTTCTCCACCCGTTCTTTTGCACTGCCGCACGAGCCGGGCGGCGGGATGATCACGTCGTCGCCAGGCTGCCAGTTCGCCGGCGTGGCGATCTTGTGCTCGTCGCTGTGCTGCATCGCGATCAGCAGCCGCTTGACCTCGTCCATGTTCCGCCCGTTGCTCAGCGGGTAATACAAAATCGCGCGGATGACCGCCTTGGGGTCGATGATGAAGACCGCCCGCACGGCCTGCGTCGTGCTCGCCGACGGCTGGAGCATCCCGAACCGCTTGGAAACCTCCATCGTCAGGTCGCTGATCACCGGGAACATGACTTCGACGTTCTTCATGCCTTTGTAATCGATCTTCTCCTTGATGGTCCGCAGCCAGGCGATGTGGCTGAACGTGCTGTCGATGGACAGGCCCAGCAACTCGGTGTTGAGCTTCTTGAATTGGTCCGCCATGCTCGCGAACGTCATGAACTCCGTCGTACACACCGGGGTGAAGTCCGCCGGGTGCGAAAAGAAAACCACCCATTTGCCCTTATAGTCGTCCGGAAACCGCACGGTCCCCTGGGTGGTCTCGGCGACGAAGGACGGCGCCTTCTCTCCGATCAACGGGAGTCTGCATGCTTGTTCTTCCATTATTCTTCTCCTTTGTTTTTTGTTGCTTTTTATCCGGCTGCCGATGCTTCGGTTTTGATGATATCGATGCGAACTTGCCGGTGGGCGGTTCGCTTCGTTTGCCCGGTTTGGTTGCTCTACGGCCTGCTCGTGCCCTCGTTCACGGTTTTGCCCGTTTTTTTGGCTCACAATGGTCGTAAACACACCCCAACACACGAATTACGTTGAGGTTCTGAATGCGGTAGTATACCTTGGCGCCATCGCGGCGAGAGGCCAGCACACCCTTGTCTTTCATTAGGTTGAGCTGCTGGCTGGTGATGGCCTGTCTTTCGCCCAGGGCATCTATGATCTGGCCGACGCTCCGCTCACCATCCTGGAGCACCTCGACAATCAGCAATCGAAGCGGGTGCGCCACCGCCTTCAATACCTTAGCAGCATGTATCGCCAGTTCCTTGTCCATGATCAATGCCCTTCGATACATTAGATTTCTATAATATGTCAATACTACTATGTTCCGGCGTGCAGGTTCGCCCGAAATGGGAAAGAATCCTCCTGGCCACCTCCGCTACAGGCGGAAACATAGGTTTGCATCGCAAGTCGTTGACGGGGGCGTCGCCGCCTGAGACAATGCCGTAAGTCTTGTGGAGGCAAGTGGATGGCTGCGAACTCCAGGATTGAGTGGACGGAATGCACGTGGAACCCGGTGACCGGCTGCACGAAGATCAGCCCGGGCTGCCTGAACTGTTACGCTGAGCGGTTGGGCAAGCGGCTCCAGGCAATGGGCCAGCCGAACTACCGCCGTGGCTTTCGGCTCACGCGGCACCCACACATGCTCGAAGTCCCCATGCGCTGGCGGCAGCCCCGAATGATCTTCGTCAACTCGATGAGCGACCTGTTCCACAAAGACGTGCCGCTCGACTTCATTCTGAGAGTGTTCGCCGTGATGCAGCAAGCGCCGCAGCATTGCTTCCAAATCCTGACGAAACGCTCCGAGCGGCTCGCCGAACTCGGTCTCAGGCTCCCATGGCCGGACAATGTCTGGATGGGCGTCACCATCGAGAACAGCGACTGTGCTTTTCGCATCGACCACCTCAGGCAGACCGACGCGGCCGTCAAGTTCCTTTCCTGCGAGCCGCTATTGAGCCCAATCCGCAACATGAATCTCGACGGTATCGACTGGACCATCGTCGGCGGCGAATCCGGCCCCGGCGCACGTCCGATGTGTCATGAGTGGGCAACCGACATCCGCGACCAGTGCGTCGCCGAGGGAATCCCCTTCTTCTTCAAGCAATGGGGCGGCGTCAACAAGAAGACCAGAGGCCGGATGCTGGAAGATAAGCTCTGGAACGAGATACCTGAAGACACTTTGCGGAGGGAATCAGCTTATGTTCCAACTGGAGCCACCTCATGACGATGGCCTCATGATCCCGGAAGTCGGTGAGCACTCAAAGTACAAACATCACTTCATCCGGCGTTACATTGACGTCTTCACCACGGCTATGAAAGGCAAACGATGGTCTGGGTTGCACTACGTTGACCTGTTCGCAGGTGCCGGCATAGAACGGTTGCGGGATTCGGGCATACTTGAATGGGGATCACCGATGATAGCCGCACATGCGCCACACCCTTTTGAGAGGCTGCACCTTTGCGAGCGCGACGAGAAGAAACACGATGCCCTGACCAGACGTATTAGCCTGATCAGGCCGGATTCTCAGATTGTCACGGGCGACGCGAATGAGCAGGCGTCTGCGATCGTTCAAGCCATTCCCGAGAAGACACTGTCACTGTGCTTTTTGGACCCCTACGGACTTCACATTGACCTTCAGACCATCAAGGTCCTCGCGGTGAAGCGGATGGATCTGATTGTGTTCTTCCCCGACAGAGTAGATGCCCTGAGGAACTGGGCCGCGTATTACCTTGAGGATCCAGAATCAAATCTGGATCGTTGTCTGGGCGATTCGATTGATTGGCGCACCCGCTTGCGGGAGGCTCCTCCCCACCGTCAGGCGGAGGTTTTAAGGGACACGTATATTGAGGTGATCCGCACAGAGCTGAAGTACCGCGAGATCGACTTCGAACGCGTCGCAACCACATCAGGACAGCCGCTTTACTATCTGATCTTCTGTTCTCGCGATCCGGCCAGCTCTCGACTCTGGCGGCGCATCGCCACCAGGAAACCCGATAGACAGCGGCATTTCCCGTGGCAGTAGGTACTGCGACCGGGATCGCAGGCACCTGCGGTTGCTTCTATGTATGTCCATGTGAAGACATGAAGGACGCCATTCACGGAGACTCGTCCGCAAGTTACCCATCCTGTTGCTTAGCGTCCGGAAAAAATCATCGAAGAGAAACAGCGGGAGTTGCCGATAAGAAATTGGGTATCATGGCAAAGATCGGGGTTTTTCCTGTTTTTTCAACTTGACATGGCGAGGGGGGCAGGTTAAGGTGGGACAGCAAGGCAAACTGAGTGGGCCTTCTGTCAAATGGAGTTGGCGAAAAAGGAAGGGTAAGGATGAAGGATCTATTTACCACCGGCGAAGCCGCAGAGATCTGTCGGGTCAGTCAGCAAACGATCATCCGTTGTTTCGACTCGGGCCGGCTCCGGGGCTTCCGGGTGCCGGGCTCAAAGTTCCGCCGAATCCCCCGTGCGAATCTGATCAAGTTCATGAGGGATAACAGCATCCCCTTGGACAACCTGGATTCGGGGCGGAAAAAGGTGCTGGTCGTCGATGACGACGCGGAGATCGTGGAACTGATCACGGACATTCTGACGCGCGACGGCCGCTATGAGATCCGCACGGCGTCGAGCGGGTACGAGGCAGGGATGGTGACGCAGTTGTTCCGCCCGGACCTGATTCTGCTCGATTACATGCTGCCGGATGTCAACGGCAACGTCGTATGCCAGACGATCCGTAGTAACCCGGAATTCGAGAACACCAGGATCATCATCGTCAGCGGCGTCATCAAGCAAGAAGAGATCGATCAGCTCTTCAAGTCGGGCGCCGAATCGTTCATTCGCAAGCCGTTCGACATCTCGGAGCTCACCGAGAAGGTGAATTCCGCCTTGCAGTTGGTGGCTTGAGAGCGCGGCGCCGCGAGGCGACGATGAGATTGGGTCCGAGCCGGAGAGAGGGTGAACGACGCCATCGGTGGCGGATGGAGACCCTCAGCCGGAGATAGCACAGGGTGGCCGCATGGCGAAAAGGTACATCGATGCGACGGCGTCCCGCAAGGTGGAGTTGGCCGTCAACGAGTTGGGTTCGCTGTCGGTTCCGCCGTGCGTCGCCGTGCAGTATCTCTCGAAGCTTGCTCCAAGCCGCTTTTCTCCGGCATCGGTCGCCGATACGCTCGAATGCGAGCCTGCCTGCGCTGCGGCGATCCTCTCGGTCGCGCAGCGTCAGGCCGCCGGCCCGGTTCGACAACGTCACGCCGTCCGCCTTGTGCTTGACCGCCTGGACGCCAATGACGTTCGAGACACGCTCCTGCGAATCAAGGTGGCCGCCGGCTTCGAGATTGACTTCGCCGATCAGCAGCTTGGCTCACCCGACCGCAAGGACCTGATTCTGCACAGCCTGGCTGTCGCCTGCTGCGTCCGGCGGATTGCCGAGGCCGCCTCCGGCATCGACCCGCAGCTTGCCTGGTCGGCAGGACTGCTGCACGACATTGGCAAGTTCGCCCTGCAGGACGTCATGCCCAAGAGTCTGGCGGCGATCGCCCGCGAGGCTGAAGCGACGAATGCCGCGCTCTACGCCGCCGAGCACCGGCACCTTGGCACCAATCACACGCTGCTCGGCAAACAACTCGCCCAGCGGTGGCGGCTGCCCGAGCCGATCATGCTGGCGATCTGGCTGCACCATCGCGACGCCTCGGCGCTCGAATCCGTCGGGGAGGCTCGAATCGCCCTGTTGGTCAAGGCCGCCGACAGCATCGCCCGTCGCGCCGGCATCGGCCAGTCCGGCAGCTTCGACATCGTGGACCCGCTTGGCGGGATCGCCGAGTCCATCGGCGTTCCGGCCAAGACCCTCCAGCAGATCCACGACGATCTGCCGCAGGAGGTCAAACGCCGAGCCGAGGCCCTGGGCCTGGAGATCCCCCGGGCGACCGCCAGGTATTGCGATTTGATTCAGACCGCGACCGCCGATCTCGCCCAGCAGCACACGAAGCTCTCTGCCGAGAGCCGGTCGCTTCAGGCCGATTCCGGCTACCTGAGTTTCGCACAGGAATTTCTGCACGACGTGAGCGCCAGCGTCGCAGCAATCGACCTCGCAGAGGAATTCGCCAAGCGCTGGCAGCGATTCTTCCAGACGGGAACGGTCTGCGTGTGCCTGACGGCTGGCCCGCGCGAAAGCGCTGTGGATACCGTCGTCGTCGAGGCCCTCGGCCACAGCTATAAAACCGTCCTTGAGGCTCCGGCCGACGAGTCGCCGATCCCCAAGCCGCTCGCGAGCCGATTCGTCATGCTCGACGCCCAGGATCGCATCGAGTGGCTGCTGGACCAACTGGAGGTCGATTTCAACCGCGGCCAGACGAAAGTCCTCCCCTTGCTCTCGGACGGCCAGGCCGTCGGTCTCGTGGTGTTCGAGTTGAACTACCCGGCCGACGCAGGGCTGTTCGCCGAGAAGTTCGAAATGGCCGCCTCGCTGGCGGGCACGATCCTCGGCCTGGCCCTCGCCCGGGAGCGGCAGGAGCACCTCGTGGAGCGACTCTCCCACGAAAACGGCCGTCACAGGCCCATGTTGTCGGAGACCCACCTGATCTGCAATCCGGTGGAAGCCCTGGCGGAAATGGCCGCCGGCGTAGCCCACGAGCTGAACAATCCACTCTCCGTCATTACCGGCCGGGCCCAACTGATTGCCCAGGCCGAGTCCGACGGCCAGAAGCGCAACGCCCTCGAGAGGATCGTCGAGAACGCCCGCGAAGCATCGAGCCTCGTGGATGACCTCATGGCCTACGCCCAGCCGCCTCAGCCGCGAGTCGCCTCGGCGGATATCCGACAGATCGTCGAGGAGGCGATTGAGCTGGCCGGCCAGAAGACCGGCGCCGAGCAAATCAACTCGCAAGTCCATGTGGCCAAAGAGGTTACTAACGTCCTCGCGGACTCGGCGCAGATCGCCTCGGCCCTGGCGAACATTATCGCCAATGCGGTCGAGTCCTACGCCAATGCGATGGGCCCGGTCAAGATCACGGTCGAACCGGCCGAGACGGGCCTGAGACTCCAGATCAGCGATCTTGGCTGTGGCATGGACGAGCCCACTCGCAAGAAGGCGGCCGGCCCGTTCTTCTCGGCCAAACCCGCCGGCCGCAAACGCGGCATGGGCCTGGCCTTCGCCAGTCGTCTCATTCAACTCAACGGCGGCACGATCGAGCTCGAAAGCCAACCTGGCCATGGCACCACGGTCACAGTGACCCTGCCTGCCGCATAGTACGCCTGCGACCGACCGATTCCACCCGCCTCATCCGTCCTGACGGTCCGTGGCCCAGGCGTTTTGCCTGGATTCTTTGAACTGGACAGTGCCAGGTTGCGCC
>DCUI01000080.1 GCA_002327785.1 Phycisphaerales bacterium UBA2218 | reverse complement strand
CAATCGTCGCGTTGCTGATGGCGGTTCTGCTGCCTGTGCTGGGTCGGGTTCGCAAGCAAGCCAGAGCGACGGCCTGCCAGGTTACCCTCCGACAGTGGGCGACAACGCTGGCTCTCTATGTGGATGACTACCAAGGCCGTTTTCCCAATGAAGACTATGCAACCGTTTGGATGTTGACGGCGCGGAGTCTCCACTTCCCCGGCGACAGAAGCACGATAGATTTCTCCAATGAAGCGAACGGGGTCTCAGACTATCATCCCATCCGGACGGAAGGCATGCTGTGTCCCATGGCGACGAAGCCAGGAAGTCGCGCCAACTACGGAGGCAAGGTGATTACGAGCCTCGCGACGTGGGAGTTCAAGATGACATACGATTCGACCTTCGACGCCTGGGTCCTTACGAAGCCTGAGCCAACGCTTCGCGTCAGCTACGGCTTGAATCAGTGGTTGTTCGATGCGCCTCCGACCGACGGAACCCTCAGGGGGCCTGAGACGAACGTCTACTCCCTGCGAAACGCCGGCGCGATCCCGCTGCTCCTTGATTGCAGGAAACACACCGCACCGCCCAAGGATACATCGTCACCGCCGGAGTATGAGGATGTATTCCCAGTGACGCAGATGGTGCCCTTCTGCATCAACCGCCATGATGGGTACATCAATTGTCTCTTTCTCGACTGGTCGGTTCGCAAGGTGGGACTCAAGGAACTTTGGAAGCTCAAGTGGCACAAGGATTTCGACACGGGCGGCGTGTGGACCCGTGCCGGCGGAGTGGCCCCCGAAGATTGGCCTTCCTGGATGCGACAGTTCAAGGAGTATTGAAGCGCCTTACGCGAGAGGATAGACGCAATGAAGCAGAGAAATCAGAGCAAAGGTGGCGATTCTCAGGAGGCAGGCGGGACTGTTCTTTCACGTCGGGCTGCCGTGGGATTCTGCGGCCTGGCGATTCTCGACCTGTCGTGCGGTCCTGTTTTCGGCGCCGAGCGGGACGGTCGGACACCTGCCGGCAGTTCGGATGGCAGGGATGCCCAGAGACCACAGCGACCGACGCGCGGCGCCGGTGGCATGGAAGAACAGATGAAGATGATGATGGAGCATACCGCCCAATATCGCCAGAGGACTATGAATAACTTGCAGAACGAGCTGGGCGCTTCCGACTCGGAGTGGGCAGTCATCAAGCCGAGAATCGAGACGGTCTACGACCTGGTACACCCTGTGCCGCAGTTCAGAGGGGGCAGCGAGCAACCAACGAGCCCAGTGGACCAGAGCAAGAAGGAACTCCGGCGGGTCCTGGCCGACAAGGAGACCTCAGCGGATCGGATCAGGACGGCCTTGACCGCCGTGCGGACTGCCAGAGAGAAGGCCCGCCAGGATCTTGCCAAGGCCCGTCAGGACCTGCGCCAGATCATGACCCTGCGTCAGGAGGCTGTCTTGGTCCTCCGCGAATTACTCGATTGAGCCACTCTTCGTGTGCAATGCCGCGGCCTCGATGGCGCCGACGAATGCCCGCGGGAACCACAGGGGCTACGCCGGGCAGGAAGCGAGCAGGTTGTCCCGAACGTACTTGACCGCGTTGCGGAAGATCTTGATGCCGTCCGGGTCGAGGTCTTTGCCCAGCCGGGACCAGTGGGGATGCTGAGTTCGCCGGACGTATCGTTCCGGGTGCGGCATGAGCCCGAGTACGCGGCCTGTGCGGTCCGTGAGCCCGGCGATGGATTCGATGGAGCCGTTGGGATTGATCGGATAGGGGCCTTCCTCGCCGTTCTGATCGACGTATTTGTAGGCGACGTAGCCCTCGTCTTTGAGCTTCTGCAGGGCTTCGTCGCTCTTTGTGACGATCTTGCCTTCGCCGTGCGCGATGGGCACGCAGATCTGCCGTTGCGGCTCGATGAACACGCAGCGATCCGTCTGGGGCACGAGATACACCCAGCGATCCTCGTACTTGTTGCTGTCGTTGTACGTAATTGTGACATCTTCCTGTCGGAAGCCACTGCCTCCGGGCAGGATGCCCGCCTTGACCAGGACCTGGAAGCCGTTGCAGATGCCGAGCACGAGCTTGCCGTCGTCGATGAACTTCTGCACCGGCTCGGCGAGATGGTGGACGACCTGGTTGGCCATGATCTTGCCGGCCGCGACGTCGTCGCCGTAGCTGAAGCCGCCGGGGAAGATCACGATGTGGTACTGATCGAGGAGCGACTTATCCTCGATCACTCGATTGATGTGCACCCGGTCCGCCTTGGCCCCGGCCAATTCCAACGTGTATTGAGTCTCCAGGTCGGTGTTGATTCCCGCTGCCCGCAAGATGATCGCTCGAACTTGTTCCATCTGTGATTCCTAAGCTCCAACCTGTAGTCACCAGTTGAATGTCTTCTGCCACGTCTGTTTGAGAACGTCGATCCCGGCGTCGACGACGCTGCGTCCGTCCTCGTCTCTGATGACCAGACGCGGCGTTTCGGTCACCGTGCCAATCTGTCCGAACGGCAGATTCAGCATTCTCTTGGCGAAGGCGTCGAAGTTCTCCGGAGTCACTTCGACGATGTATCGACTGTTCGATTCGCTGAACAGTTGCGCGTCCGTGCGGGAGCAGTCCTTGCTCTTGGGCAGGCCCCGCAGCCCGGCCTCGACGCCCAGACCTCCGGCGAACGCCATTTCCGCCAACGCGACGGCCAAGCCGCCCTCGGAGCAATCGTGACAGCTCGCGACCCGTCCATCGGCGATCGCCGACGCGATCCGGGCCGCGATCTGCGGCGCCAGCGCCAGGTCGAGCTTCGGGACGTTTGCGCCGGTGTGGCCCTTCTCTTTGTAGTAATGCGACCCGCCCAGTTCGTTGTTCGTCCGGCCCACGACGAAGAGCAGGTTGCCTGCCCGCTTGAGATCCATCGTCACGCATTTGTCGATGTCGTCCACGATCGACATGGCGCTGATCAGCAGGGTGGGGGGGATGCGGATGAGCAAGCCGTCTTCGCAGACGAATTCGTTGTTGAGAGAATCCTTGCCGGAGATGAAGGGAGCCTGGAACGCGATCGCGCCGTCGTAGCAGGCCTGCGCCGCCCGCACCAGGCTGCCCAGGACCTCCGGATCGGTGCAACGGGCCCAGCAGAAGTTGTCCAGCAGGGCGATGCGGTCCACTCGTCCGCCGACACTGATCAGATTGCGGATGGCTTCGTCGATCCCGGCCAGGGCCATCCAGTACGGATCGATGTCGCCGTACAGAGGGTTCATGCCGCAACTGATCGCGATGCCTTTCTGGGAGGTGTACTTGGGCTGCACGACCGCGGCGTCGCTGGGGCCGTCGTTGGCGACGCCGACCAGCGGCTTGACCACCGAGCCGCCCTGGACCTCGTGGTCGTACTGGCG
>DCUI01000046.1:870-16037 GCA_002327785.1 Phycisphaerales bacterium UBA2218 | reverse complement strand
ACTTCGTGGGTGAGACGGCCAACGGGACAGACGACATCTGGCGGATTCTCGAAGGCCAGGACTATCCAAGACTGTGGTGGGAGCTGGACGAAAACGAAGAGTCGAACCCGTGACCAAGAAAGCTGATTTGCGTGGAAAGGCGATTGGAGGAACACTGATGAAGACCTCGTTCACCTTACTGCTGACCTGCTTGTGCATCGCATCAGCCGCCCCGGCCCAGTACTCCGGCGGCAGCGGCACGGCCGACGATCCGTACCAGATCGCCACGGCCGCTGATCTGATCGCCCTCGGCGAGACGCCCGAAGACTACGACAAGCACTTCATCCTGACCGCCGACATTGACCTGGACCCCAACCTGCCCGGCCGCAAGGTCTTCGACAAGGCTGTCATCGCAGGGCCTTCGGGTACGCGGTTCACCGGCGTCTTCGATGGCAATGGCCATGTGATCTCGCTGGGGTTGTGCCCCTCGAGCAGCGAAATGTTTCAACTCAGCCACGCGATAAGACGCTGTCAAATCGTGGCCAGATCGAAGCCAGGACGATAGGGCTCCTGCACGAAGCGCTGGGCCTCGGGGGCGTTGGTGACCTTCATGTTCGGGCCGTCCCAGAGGATCTTGGTCTGGGCATGAACCGCCACGTCGCCGAGCAGAACGAACTCGGTCAGTCGGGCGCCGTAGCTGAAGTCGCTGCATGTTTTCGGGCCACCCTTGCAGGCATTGAGCCAGTCGCGGTGATGACCCGGACTGCGAGGCAGCTTCTGCGGCGGGCGGCCATAGGCCCGTTGCTTCGACTCGGGGATGATCCGGGGCGATTTGCTCCAGCCGCCGCCCATGATCGTTCCCTTCGTGCCGACGATGAGGATGCCGTTGCTGCCTTCGCCCATGCGGCGGCCCGGCTCCAGCTCCGCCGGTCGCGGCGGCTCCAGCGATCCGTCATACCAGTGGACCGTCACGGGACCATGCCCCTCCCCGGGTCCGAACTCCCAGATCATGTGGTTGTCGTCGCCGATGACCTCGGAATCGACGAACGCGGTCTTCACCGCTTCGACGCTGATCGGGTGGCCGAGCTTGAGCGCCGCGAAAGCGGGGTCCAGGTTGTGCACGGCCATATCGCCCACCGCGCCGGTGCCGAACTCCCACCAGCCTCGCCAGTTATACGGCGCGTACGCCGGGTGGTAGGGCCGGTTCGCCTTGGGCCCAAGCCACAGTTGCCAGTTGAAACCCTTGGGGACCTCGGGCCGATCCGTGGGCCGGCCGCGGCCGCTGGCCCAGCCCCCGGTGTTGCTCCAGGCGTGGACCTCGCGGACCTCGCCGATCGCGTCGTCCCAGATCAACTCGCATGTGATCCGGTTGCCCTCGTCGCTTCGGCCCTGGTTGCCCATCTGGGTTGCAACGCCGGCCTCGGCGGCAGCCTTCGCCACCGCCCGCGCCTCCGCGATGTTGTGCGTCAGCGGCTTCTCGCAGTAGACGTGCTTACCACGCCGGATCGCCGCCAGTGTCACGAATGCATGCCAATGGTCCGGCGTGGCGCACAGCACGGCATCGACGTTCTTTTCCTTGTCGAGCAACTCGCGGAAATCGACGTAGTCCTTGCACTTGAACTGCGAATTATCCCGCGAGTAACGTTTCTCGACCTCGGCCTTGACGGGCAGCCGACCCGCAACCCCCTTGTAGTACCACTGTTCGTAATCCGCTTGGTCTCTCGGATCGGCGATGGCGACGATCTGCGCATCGGCCTCTTGGAACAGCCCGCGGGCGTTGGTTCGGCCCTGCCCACCGCAGCCGACGATGGCGATGTACACCTTCTCGCTCGGCGCGACGAATTTCGCTCCGCCCAGCACGTATCGCGGCACAACGGTAAACACTGCCGCGGCCCCGGCCGCTCTGCGGAGGAATCGTCTTCGCGAATATCTCGAATTCTCTGTCTTCATGTGTGTCCTCTCATCAAAGAAACCCAAGCTGCCGGTCGGCGGGCCGCGACATTCCCACGCATCGCGGTCTTCGCCAATCGACAACGCCGGACATCATACCACAACAAACAGGTGTCCGCCAAGGGACGAAACGGCAGGTACAGAACGAACGGACAGTCGCCTGATAGCGAGCGGGTACCGCCTGCGGAACACTCCTTCGGTTCAATCTCTGCATGCCGTACACCAGAATGCGAACCGTGATGGAGTATGCACTTATATCCTGTTCGGCGGTCTTCTTCGATCATGCCTGGGAGCGGCGCAGGCCGGGATTATTCCTCATTCATCTTGACTTGGCGGCCGATATAACCGTAGAATAAGACAGTCATCTGCAAGGAGGTCGGTATGCCTCGCGCGGGCGGGTCTTATAAACAGGGTGTTCGACCGGAGGCATTCACACTGATTGAACGGACCGATCCGGAGCGGGAGCAATCACGACAAGCGTTCGACGTATGGGCCCGGATGCGAACGCCTGGCCCTGTGACAGTCCTTGGGAAGGAGGTATGCCATGTATAGGAAAGCAGTTTGTTGGGTGGTTCTACTCCTGGTGTTCGGGTCAGCCGGCAGTGTCTCGGCGGAGTTGGTCGCACACTGGAAACTGGATGAGACGACCGGCACGGCGGTCTCCGACTCCAGCGGCAACGGCTACAACGGCACGCTGATCGGCGGTGCAACATGGGTCGCCGGCTACATCGACGGCGCCCTGGAAGTGAACGGGAGCAGCGGATACGCTGATTTCGGGAACCCGCCGGATTGGCCTGCCGGCAAGTCCCCACGAAGCCTGTGCGGATGGGGCAGGACAGACACGGTTGCATCCGGCTATCGGTGGATGGCGGCTTATGGTAGCGCCGCCACGGGCCAGGCAATGTTTATCGGCATGAATGGGAGCACCCTGGTTGCCGGAGGTTATGGGGGCGACGATGTGACGGTCACCGACGGCTGGAAAGTGGGCGAGTGGTGCCACGTTGCCTTGACCTATGATGGGGTCACTGCCAAGGCTTACACCAATGGCGTCCAGGCGGGTGCACTGGTGAAGGATTGGAACCTGACACTCAATCGCGCCCACCTGGGCCGCCAGGTTAATGACGCCGCCGAATTCTGGAACGGTGCCATCGACGACGTACGCCTCTACGATCATGTGCTCACCGTCGCGGAGATCAAGGCATTGATCCCGGTGAAGCCGAAGGCGCGCAAGCCTGTCCCCGAAGACGGAGCCATCGGCGTGACCTCGCAACTGCTCTCGTGGACTGCCGGCGACAACGCCAAGTGGCACGACGTCTATCTCGGCACCAGTCCCGAGCTGACTGAGGCGAACCGCGTGGCCAACCGGCAGACGTTCGCGATGTACTACCACATGGCCGGTCTTGAGCCGGGCGTGACGTACTATTGGAGAGTGGACGAAGTCGAGGCGGACGGGACGACCGTCCACACGGGCGACGTCTGGACTTTCACCGCCGCGTCCCTGAAGGCGTTCAAACCGGCTCCCGCCCAGGGCGCGAAGTTCCAGCTCCTTGACGTGACTGTCTCCTGGGCCGCCGGCATGGGGGCACTGACCCACGATGTCTACTTCGGCCTGGACGAGGCGGCGGTGGCCGCCGGGGACGCCGGTACATTCCAGACCAACCAGGTTGACACAACATACAAAGTCACAGGGCTGACGTTGGACGCGCAGTACTTCTGGAGAATCGACGAGGTGAAAGCCGGCGGGGCGAAAGTGCTGGGCGACGTCTGGAGTTTCCGCACGCTGCCCAACATAGCCGTCTCGGACCCGGACCTGCTCGGCTGGTGGACGTTCGATGAGCAGGAAGGCGTCATGGCAGTCGACTGGTCCGGCCACGGCACCCACGGCACGTTCAACGGGAACGTCAAGTGGACCGAGGGCATGGTCGGCGGCGCTCTCGACTTCGACGGGGACGGCGATTTCGTGGACTTTGGGAATCCCGCGGACTGGCCCGCCGGCGCGGAGCCGCGGAGCCTGTGTGGCTGGGCGAAGACCGACAACGTCGCCGCCGGGTACAGGTGGATCGCTGCTTACGGCTCTCCAAACACCAGCCAGGCGATGTTCATCGGCCTCTACGGCACCACGCTAAATGGCGGCGGCTACGGCGATGACATAGAGGTCAACGGGTTCTGGGAGACCGATGTCTGGCACCATATCGCACTGACTTACGATGGCGTGATCGGCCGACTGTACGCCGACGGCGTCGAAATAGCCTCGATGCCGAAGACCTGGAACCTGATCCGCAGCCGTGCCCACGTCGGCCGCCAGGTGAATACCGCGGCCGAGTTCTGGGATGGCATGGTCGACGATGTCCGCGTCTACAAGATCGCCCTGACGCCGGAGCAGGTTGTGCTGGCCATGCGGGGCGACCCGGCCCTGGCCTGGGCCCCGCAGCCCAAGGCCGACGCCAACGTGGACATCCGTGGCGCGGAGGCTCTGAGCTGGTCGGCCGGCGACGGTGCGGCCCAGCACGATGTCTATCTCGGCCAGGACAGGAACGCCGTGAAGGCGGCGGATACGACCTCCCCGCTGTACCAGGGCCGTCAGGCCGGCACGGGCTTCTCCACGGACGGGCTGGTCGAGTTCGGCGGCGGCTCGTACTTCTGGCGAATTGACGAGGTCGAGGCCGACGGCGCGACCGTGCACAAGGGAATGGTCTGGGGATTCACCGTCCCCGACTACCTCATCGTGGATGAATTCGAGGACTACACGGATGTCGCGGGCAACAGCATCTATGAATTCTGGATCGACGGCCTCACGACACTGCTCAACGGTTCGGTCGTCGGATACATGGACGCCATCGGCGGAACCTTTGGCGAGCTGACGATCACCCACGACGGCAGCAGGCAGTCCATGCCGTTCGAGTACAACAACGACGGCTCGCCCCACTTCTTCAGCGAAGCCGAGCGGACGTTCGACCCCGTGCAGGACTGGACCGAGTACGATGTCAATACGCTGAGCCTGTGGTTCCGCGGCAACCCGGTGGCCTACATGGAAACGGGCGTCGACTCATTCAAGATGAGCGCCACGGGCGCCGACATCTGGAATACGGCCGACGAATGCCGCTTTGCCTACAAGAGTCTCAGCGGCAACGGCTCGATCGTGGCCAGGGTCGTCAGCTTGGCGAATACGGGCGGTTGGGCCAAGGCGGGCGTCATGATCCGCCAGAGCCTCGACGCCAATTCCAAGCACGCGGCCGTTGTGATCACCCCGAGCAACGGCGTCTCGTTCCCCTACCGCACGTACACGGCTGACGCGAGCTATCAGGTCGGCATGACCGGCCTGCAGGCCCCGTACTGGGTCCGCCTGACTCGCACCGGCGATGCCTTCAAGGCCGAGTACTCGCCCAACGGCACAACCTGGACCGCGCTGGGGACGGATCAGACCATCTCGATGACCGGCGCCGTCTACATCGGCCTGTGCCTGTCGAGCTACAATCCCGCCGTGCCGACCATCGCCGAGTTCTCGAACGTGACCACTACCGGCAGCGTCACCGGCGCCTGGCAGGTGGAGGAAATCGGCGTCGATCATCCGGGCAACGACGCGGATGATCTGTACGTCATCGTCGAGGACAGCACCAGCAAGAAGGCCACGAAGGTCCATCCGGACCCGGAGGCCGTGCTCACCACGGAGTGGACGCAGTGGACCATTCCGCTGAGCGATCTGACCGGCCTGAACCTCAAGCGGATCAAGAAGATGTACATCGGTGTGGGCGACTCGAAGAGCTCGACACCGACCGGCACCGGCCTGATCTACATCGACGATATCCATCTGCTGAGGCCGTGAGGATGTATACTTGGTGATTTACGATTTGGCCCGTGCCCCGCACGGGCGCCCAAATAGTAGATTGTAGACAGGTATTGGGGCGGTCCCGGCTGCACGGCCGGAGCCCGCCAGAAGGCAACACGAACCCGAGGCCCGTACCCACAAGGCGCGGGCCTCGGCGTTTTTTACTCGTCGCGCACAGCACATTCCTGCTCCGGTCGGATCCCAGCAACTGCCTGACCCGTCCATTTTGTGCAACGGTAGTACTTCCGCAAACAGGCTCTGTACAACCGATACTACGACCACTTTGCTCAGTTCAAGGCCGCCCTATAAGAGGAACGGCATTGCCACCCACCAGCCGGCCGCCGCACTCGCCGGCAGGCATTTCAAAGGTATGCTCGTAGGCTGCCTTGCCGGAATGGCAGCGGATGCGGTCATCCGGATGCTCGGTCCAGTCGAGCAATTCGAGCATCGTCGTTCCAAACACCTCGCCCCAGGGGGATCAGAAGGTGACTCTCCATGGGCCGTCCAGCCGAAGCAGTGGCAAGACCTCCCCGGCGAGGAGAGAAGACACGGGGGGGACGCCCGTGCTGCGGAAAACCACGAACCAACTGCCGTAAGGTGAAAACGGGATGGATACGCGCATCCGATCCCCCATCTGCGAAAAGCCGGCGGGCGTCTCGATATCGCCTGTCAGCGGGTCCCAGAGTTCGGGCCTTGCGCCGGTCTTGACGAGACCGGCCACCGCATCGAGTGCGGCAACCGAAATGATCTTGTGGTCCGGCAGGGAAAGCAGCCGATAACGCATGCCGCCGGGTAAAACCAACCAGCCGCCATCTCCCACCAGGTCACGTTGGGATTGATGTGCGTGCCGGCGAAATACTCCTGCCCGGGCAGCCCCATCTCCTTCGGGGAGCAGGTGAACGTGTGCAGGAGGCACAGGTTCAAGCCGGAACACGCCTCATGGTCGAAGCTGGGTTTCTGCGAGGCCCAGAGGACATCGTTCCAATGGGGTCCGACGGAGGTGAAGGCCTCAGCCCCGACGATTCGCTTGCCATAGGTGTGGGCGACCGAGGCTGCCTGCTTGACGAAGAATCGCTGCTCGGGTTTCGGGCGATGAGGCGAGGGCGCCCAGAACTCGCTCATCGCGATGTCACTTCGGCCCAGACACTTGAGTCCGTCGAAAGGCCCGGCGTGCGGCCCGCCGGATTCCGGGTGGATACCCATCCCGTGCTCGTGGGCCAGCTCGGCGAACGTCCCGTAATGGTTCTCCGCGATGCAGTCGCCCAGGGTTTTTCGGAAATCAGCCAGGAAGCGGTTGCTCGCGTCCCGGCTCTCCACAATTTTGCCTGCGATCACCGGCAGATACGGCAGCAGGCTATACGTGCGCCGCTGCGCGAATTGCCTGGGGAACATCGGTCAGCAGGAATCGGCAGTCCGGAGCGGACATCCCAAGTTCCCGTGAAGCGGCCTTGGCCGCAAGGTCGCGAATGGGCGTGACAGACTCCGCGTCGCGAAGTTTGCAGGGATACGCCAGCAGGGCGATGTCTCTGTAGAAGCCGTCCCTGGTTTGAGGTTGAGGCACATTGCCGCGAAAACCGGCCGGTCCTTCAACCTGGATCTCCGACCAGGTGAGCATCTTGGCGGCCATTTCCGCCGTAACGATGGGCCCGCCGAGATTCCAGCCGCTCTGGATGCTCAGGCTCAGCTCCCGGCCAAGTCTGTCCGCCTCATGGACGGCGTGGATGAGCAGCTCCCGCCAGGCGGGTGTCGTGAACATCGGTCCGGCCGGGACCTGACGGTTGCCTCGCTGCTCCGCGCCGCCGGCGTCGAAGATCATGGCGCCGCTGAAACCCTTGGCTTTCATCTCCTGGAGGTCGCGAGTGATCGCATCCTTCGTGACGTTTCCGTTGAGCCACCACCAGAAGCAGCGAACGCCGGCGCTCTGCGGCGGCCGGCGGAACTCGTTCTCCAGAGGCCGCTGCGCCGCGGCATCAGCCATGCCCGAGATCAGGCAGCAGAACGCAAGCACCAGGAGGGGGAAATTCCGAGATTTGAAATCTGAAATCCAAAGCGCGAAACTCGAAACACATCCCAAGGGCCGAAACGTCGGTGCCTGACGAACGGTCCGTTTTGAGTCTTGGGTTTCGATGCCGGATGTTTCCATTGTCAGGGCTGGAACTCATAGCCCGGTTTGCCCCACACGGCGCTCTGGAGCCACCACAGGTCCGCGTTGCCGGGCTGAGAAGAAGCGCCGGTCCGCTGGCTCTCGGATTGTGCCCAGGCCAACTGGCCGTACTCGATGGTCCGCTCATCCTTCCACGGATGGAAGTCCGAATGGCCGTCGGCGAAGGAGGTTACGGTGCCTTTGCCATGCCGCATCGGGACCGGGTTCCACCAGCGAGCCTCCTTGTAATAGATGTAGAACATCGCGTCCCAGTTCTCGCCGTGGTCGTCGATGAAGAGCAGCCGCGTGGCCACTTGCTTGACCTTGTTCACATTCTTGAGGATCGGTCCATTCTCAGGAGAGTAGCCGTTCATAGCGGGCGACGCACTATATGTCCTCATTTCGTGTTTCTTTGCGACGGGGCATCGATACACCTTCTCCGTGCTCGTGAACGGATACAGACATCCCTTGCGAATCGCGGCGATCTGGTCCGCAATCGGCGCCTCCACGGGAATGGTCTGGTAGGTTCCCGGCAGCCCGTAGACCCAGCCCGCGGTGGGTATGCCTTGGGAAGGGGGCATCAGGCCGTCGTTCTCGGAGCAATACATGGTCCACGCCAGGGCCAAGGTCTTGGTGTTGTTCAGGCAGACGGCGCGCTTGCCCATCTCACGAGCGCGGTTCAGCGCCGGGATGAGCACCGACATCAGGATCGCGATGATGGCGATCACGACCAACAGTTCGATCAGTGTGAATGCGTTCGTGCGTCGATGCGTAACTGGATGGATGTGCGAACGCTCCAACGCTTCTATGCCTCTACGTTCCAACGTTTCCGGTCTTTTGCCCTCGCTGCCCATACTGTCTCCCTTCCCTATCCGTCGTGCGTCGAGCGTATTGCGTCGCGCGCGGGATTGCCCGCACCCGCACGGCACTCGACGCAGGACACACCAAGATTGTAGGAACCATATTCGTAGGCTGCATCGAACAGAGCGACAATGTTCTCAGGCGGAACGTCCGCCTGGATGTTGTGGATTCCGTTGAAGACGTATCCGCCGCCGGGCTTGAAGACCTCCATGTTCCGACGGACCTGCTCGCGGACCTCCTCGGGTGTGCCGAAGGGCAGGATATGCTGGGCGTCGCAGCCCCCGCCCCAGAAGGTCAGATCGCGGCCGTACCGCTGTTTCAGCACAACCGGGTCCATGCCGACCGCGCTCGTCTGAACCGGGTTGAGGATGTCCACCCCGTTGTCGAGCAGATCGGGGATGTACTCGACGCAATTGCCGCAGGTGTGATACCAGGTCTTTGCGTAGGTCAGAGATTTGATGTGCTGCACGAGCTTCTTCTGGCGGGGCTTGACCATTTTCCGATAAAAAACCGGCGCAAAGAGCGGCCCGTGCTGGCCTGTGAGATCATCCCCGATCATGACCACATCGACGAGATCGCCGACGTCCCGCATGAAGGCGGTCATGTAATCCATCCAGAATCCCAGGGTACGGTCCAGCAGGGCGGCACAGAAGTCCGGGTTCTCCACCGTGTCCATGAACCACCGCTCCAAGCCGCGAAGGTACCAACAGTATTCATAGACCACGCCGCCGATCCCGGTGGCCAGGGCGTAGGGAGTCTCCTTGCGGAGTGTCTTCGCCTGATCGCGGACGCCGGTGAAGCGGCTCGCGTCGGAGCCGTCCGGCCAGGGATAGTCCGCCAGGTCCGCGATCGATGCGGTCGCGAGGGGATGGTGCGAGATGTCCATGTACAAGCCGCCGTCATCCGGCATGGACCAGACGACGCCGAATTCGTCCGTGAGATCGTGCCACAGCCTGCCGTTGCGCCGGTTCTTGCGGATCGTTCCATCGAAGCCCTCCGGCCCATGGGCCAGAACATAGCGCGTGTCCACCCGGAATCGCTCCAGCACAGTCTCGCTCGGCTTGGCCAACTGCTGAGTCGGGTCCAGGATGGATGTCTCCTCACGCAACCCGAGATGCCTCGTCAGGGCCTCGTAGGCTCGTCTGTGAATGCCGGTCTGGAATCCGCCGAAATCGATCGGGACCCGGTCAGGGAGTTGGTGGTTCAGGGCTTTCTGGACACGTTCTCTTGAGATCATTGTGTTTTCCGTTTCCTGCGAGGCGCTCCCGGAGGAAAGAAGATCTTCCCATCTCCAAGCGCCCCGGATGTCCATTTCAGCAGAAATCCAGTATACAGCAAGCCTGCTACTGGGACGGGTGTGACATGCCCTCATTTTGCGACATTCTGGCCCGGCGGCGATACTCGGCCGGGGAACATCGATCATGGTTGAGAAAAGCGATTCGCATGCGTTCCTGACTGGTGAACCCGGCAAGGTAGGCGACGGTCTTGATCGGCAGATCGGTCTCAGCCAGGAGTCTTCTGGCCCGACCGGTCCGGCACAGGTTGATCTCATCAAGGATGGAGCGGTTGCGTTCGAGAGCAAATCGTCGCTCCAGGGTCCGGCGGGTTACGGGCAAATGGCTCGCGAGCTCGCTCACCGACAGCGGCCGGTGGCTGTGCGTCCAGATCAGGTCGAGGGCCTGGGCGACCAGGGGGTCCTCGATGCCGTCTGTCTGCAGGGATGGTTTGGCAGTCGACGGCGGGGGGCTTGGGCAAGTCTGCTCGATGACCTCGGCGATCAGGTCCATCGCCCGGAGAGACAGCAGGATCGAGTTGCCTGTGGGCTTGGCATGGATGCGATCGAGCAGCCGATCGAATTGCTGGGCGATTTGCGACACGTCCGCCGGCCGGCAGACCGCGCCGGCAGGGCAGAGCAGTTGCTGATCCATCATGCGATGGGCGATCTCGCCGTTGAGGGAAATCCACCGTTCCCGCCACCCGGTGGCCGGGTCGGGCTGATACCGGTGCCATATTCCCGGAAACAACAGAATCAACGTATCCGGATCGATGGATGCTCGGCCCGTCGGCACCGATTCGAACACGCCCTTGCCGTCGGTGATCAGGATGATCTGAAACTCCGGCAGCGTCCGACCCCGGCTCCAATCGAACTGGTACAGAGAGGGGTGGCCTGCCGGCGGATAGCGCCGCCGAGCGGGAATCCGACCACGACCGGCGCCGGTGAGGTAGAGCCCCCAGTCCATCGCCTCATCATTCACGGGCAGGTAGTGATAAAACTCGCTGGGATAGATCATAGTTGTCGGCATCGTGTTGTTTCCCGGCACAAGAGATCACAACATGCCAGAGTATAAACGGTTGCAGGCCGGCATTTCAATGCCTGCTGATGGGCAGGACCTTGGATTTTCAGTCGATCCCGCGCTCCAGGGGTCTTGAAGTGGCCAGGGCGATGACCCGACCTCGATTGCCCACCGCACAGTAGAAGTGATAGACGATGCCCTCGTGCTTGATGACCCATGGCTTGTGGGCGTAGGTCTCGTCCCAGGGTTCGGAGGGCTCGATCAGGTGCGGACCATCCCACTTCGTCCAGCGGACCAGATCATACGAGCAGGCGAAGGTATCGAATGCCTTCGGTTTCCAGAAGGCCCCGAAGTAGTGCATCACCCACACGGGGTTCCCAAACGCGGTAGATCGCGTTTGGGAACCCGCATCGCCCATCCACACGATCTGCGGATCGCCTGAGATGCCGTTGCCGTTGTCGATGACGGGGTCGGCGCCGAAACGCAACCAGTGTCGCAGATCTTTCGAGACGGCCATCCCAATGCACTCGCGGCCGGGCTGTTTGCCGTTGTAGAACATGACGAAAGGATACCCGAGCATCTGGGCCGGGTCATGAATGATGTTGCTCTTGTAGAGTGTGATCTTCTCGAACTGGCGTGCATCCGGCTGCATGGGCGACAGCACCGGCTCGTCAAAACGGTTCCATCCGACCGGTTTGCTCGGATTGTCCGTCCACGCCATACCGATCGAGAGGGGGTCGGTCTCATAGCCCTCCAGTGCCCCGCCGACGTATGACAGCCAGTACCTGCCGTCATACGTTCCCGGCGTGTAGGAACCCCCCCAGACATGGTCCTGCAAGGCGATGAAGCCGGCAGCCTGCCTTGCATCCCATGCGCCGTCGCGAAATCGCAGGATCTTGCCCAGGGGTTTCCAGTCGAGCAAGTCCATGCTCTCGGCCAGCAGGGTCTCATAGCCCGTTCCCGCGAACAGGATGTACATCATGTACCAGCGATCCCCGTGTCGAAAGACGCTGGGGCAATCGACCATTGCCCCGCCTTCACCGGCGAGAACCACGCCGTACTTGTACGGGGTCTTCACCTGCTCGTACACCTGCTCCATCACGTCGCGAGGCACCGCCTTGCCGGCCTGGGGCGCCGCCACGAGGTGCCGCTTCCCCGTCTCCTCCGCGGCATATCCGCCGACGGCAACAACAAGCAGAACAACAACCACAATCGTCTTGACGTGACAACTCACAGTTCGCCTTCGAGATACTTGCCGGAGATCCAGAAGCCTCTGCATAATCAACGAACGGGGAACCGCACGAGTGTGATGCTCAGCGGAGCCACTTTCAGCGGGTTATCCCATTGCACCGGCACCTCGATGATCTTGATTCGTTCGTTGTTCGCGTCGTTATGCAGCTTCGGATCGTCCCCCGCGATGACCCAGCCGGTGCCTTTGGCCTCCAGTTCGATCCCGTCGAGCTTCAGCTCCACCGCCTTGGGCTCGCGATTGGGATTGACGACGCCGATGGTGACGGCCTTGCGGTCGGCGGTCCATGCGGCGGCCACATCGAGGGAAGCCACGACGTGATCGCCCGTGACTTCGATGGGGATCGAGCCGTAATGATGGCGATACAGCATCAACGGCAGTGCCGTCGTATCGAAGAATGCGCCGGTCTTCGTCGTCTTGATGCAGCCGATGACATTTACTGTCTGGGCGTAATGGGCCATCTGAATGATGTCGCTGTTGCGGTAGTACTCGTGCAGCCCGGCAGCCACGCCCAGAGCGTCGGCGAGATCGTACACGCAGCCGAGCTCGCCGTACACGTATGGCTGATGCCAGTAATTCCATTCATCCATTGCGATGGGCACAGGCCGTGTGCCGAGCAGGCCGAGCGATTTCTGGAGTTTACGATGCCCCTCGGCCTTCTGGAGGATCGACTGCTTCAACAGGCCGACATGCCCGGCGATGTTCGGGTCCTCCGGCGACCAGGGCGTTCGGCCACGATAAAAGTGCTCGGAGATGTAGTTCATGAAATCGGCACAGTTCTGCAGCATGCCTTCCGTCCAGCCGACCTTCTGTTCCGGGTCGTGCCGGCGGTTGAATTCTCCGAGGCTGCCCACGCCGATCAGCTTGATGGACGAATCCACGTCCCACATGGCCTGCGCAACGCGATTGTGCTTCTGCACGTAGTGGCTCAACTGCATGAAGCCGAGCTGCCAGGGCCCGAACATCTCGTTGCCGACGCACCAGTACTGGACGCCGTAGGGCTTCTTGTGGCCGTTCTTGGCCCGCCAGCTTCCGCCGATCGTGTCCGTCCCACGGTTGCAGTACTCGACCTCCTGGGCGGCCGTGTAGTCATCGCCGAAGCCTGTATTGACGGCAATCACCGGCTCAGCCCCGACCTCCCGGCAGAAGTCGATGAACTCATCGAGTCCGAAGTCATTGTGCTCCACACCGGTCCAGGCGGGGTTCTTGCGGGGCGGACGGCGGTCGCGGTGGCCGATCCCGTCTCGCCAGTTGTAGCCGCTGACGAAATTCCCGCCGGGCCAGCGATACATCGTCGCGCCGAGTTGCTTGAGCAGGTCCAGCGTGTCGGGCCGCATCCCACGGATGTTGTCGATGGGCATGAGTGATACCGTGCCGACCATCACGTCGCCCCCTTGGACAAGGATTTCGAGCATCGCCTTGTCTGTGCCCGCGCCGGCCGTGAACTTCAGCGGATGCTTCTGGTACTTGCTCTTGACGCTTCTGATTCGAACGGTTTGGCGATCCTTTTCACCCGGCCCCCAGACGAGGGCAACGTCCACCGAGGCGCCGGATTTGGGGGCGGCGAGCCAGACATATCCGACGTAGTTCTTGCCCTGGACCACGGCCAGGTCCCGCTGGCGAATGCCTGCGTCGGCGGCAATCCTCGGCGTATGCTCGCCGACGAACGAATCTTCCTTGACCATGACGATCGCCTCGGCCGGCCCCATGATCTGCCAGGGCGAGGCCCCCACCACCGGGAACGGCGAATCCTCCAACTGACGATAGGGCCGGTACTCGCCGGTGATGGGGAAGTAGAACTTTCGGTCTTCGAGCATCTCGGCCCAGATGCCGCCATAGATACACCGGCCCAGGTGCTCGATGAACTGCCCGTAGATGAACGGATTGATCGACGCGCCCGGCCGCTCGCCATGGAGCGTCACCACGGACGTCGTGCCGGCCTGCGCATGTGCGCTTCCCGTCCAGGCTGCCGGAATCAGGACCACCAGTAGGGAAAACACCATCAGACGCGACATGACACTACTTGGCCTTCGTTCCATAAGAAACCTCCTGCTTCCCGAATCTCTCACTGACCCACCTTGCGATTGCACGATCCATAAGTCGCCGTCGGCTCATCCGACGCGCGATACAGGAATTGGATAGTAAGTCTCCGGGAACGGGCCGTCAATCCGCTGACGCTTTATTCCCTCGCTGACGCCAAATCGCGACAGCAAGGGGATGTGGTAGGAATCGACATAGGTAGGCGGTCGCCCGCTTTCCCTGTCACACCACCCGGCGTACGGGTCCGTACCGGGCGGTTCGGCNNCCGCCGACACACGGATTTTCAGTCCTCAGGTCTGCGCATAACTCCTTTCAGCTCAAGAACGTATATCGCGTTTTTTTGCGCGAAAATGAGGATTACAGGTGATTGACAAGTAGACCTACAAGTGAATGACAAGTGGTTCACCACTGGCGATTGACGCAAAAATGACGCAGATTCAAGACTCGTTGACACCGTTTTCCTTGGGAGAGGTCTCCAGGCCAGCCGTTGCCTGAGCAGCAGCTGTTGGCCACTGTCGGCAGCCTGGAACTGTCTCCTCATCACCCCCATGCTCTCCTGTTTGGCTCCGGCTGCAGCTTCGGCGGGGCCTTCGCCGCTGGGGTCACGTATTCCGACGAGGCGCTGCCTTCGGCCGGTCTTACCGACCCCCCCTCTCGCCGGCGTACCCCCGAAGCCCTCGGGCGGGCCAGCGAGAAGCGTGAACATATTCATCCCATGCATCAGGCGGCCCTCCGGTAGAAGTTTAGAAGTCCGCCAAGCCGCTCCTGGCAGATGACTTCGCCTTTGCCCGACGGAGGCGGTTCGATGATCTCGTTGCCGATGCC
>DCUI01000046.1:0-796 GCA_002327785.1 Phycisphaerales bacterium UBA2218 | reverse complement strand
ACTATAAATAGGAGGAGTGCAACGATGCCGGCAAACCACCATCGATCGCTTGGCAAGGTCGTTGCAGCCAGATGAGTCTACCTCTCGACTCTTGTCAGACCTCTGCCCAGGAGCGGCAGAACCTCGCGGGCCTCCCTGGGGCCATAGTTGAATACCGTGAAGCCGCCCGTCTTGAGTCTCCTGGTGATGTCAATCTGCTCGATGAGCTTGGCGATGTCGGCGGGGTCTTTCCACACGCTCAGGCCGATTCCCGGATAGCAGGGAACAGTACCGGCCCATTCAAGCTGGTTTACGACGGCGCGTTCGAAGGTGGCGCTCGAGGAGAAGTAATCCATGGGGCAGACAAAATCGAGATAGCCCTTCTCACACCATAGTTTCCAATCCTGACCCACCCCGTCGCGATCCACGGACCAGTTGCCGAAAACGGCCGCCGAAATCTTGATCTGGGGCCTGATCTGACGGGCCTGCATCGCAACCTCCGCGACAACCGTGGTGATCTGCCGGCGCCGGAAATCGAGCCATTCCTGTCCGAGTTGCGGATCTTGACGAATGTCGGAAGGCCAGTGCTCGGCCTGGGGGATACATACTGGAAATCCCAGCGGGCAGTCGCATCAGACTGCCAGGCTTTCTCCTCGCACACGGAGGAAGATATACGATGATGAGAGGAAGAAGTAGGAAAGACTCACTCACTTTCCACGTCAACACAATATGCCGGACATGCCACAAGCGCGAGCCAGAGGTTCTGTTCCATAGTCCCGAGAGGCTGATGGACTGCGGGAAGTCGTCAGATGATGGT
>DCUI01000224.1 GCA_002327785.1 Phycisphaerales bacterium UBA2218 | reverse complement strand
GCTCGCGGCAGAGCGAATCCCAGGCGGCCCGGTCGCCGGCTTTGGCCTTTGTAACGGTCATCAGTAGGAAGTCCTGCTTCATGTACGTAGATGCCCCCTGCGCGGCTCTAAAGATTAATTGTAGATCACCCCTGCGCGCAAAAGCAAGACGTGGGGAGCGAGGGAGGCCCTGCGCAGCACGGCGGATTCCTGAGATTTCTTGGCGGTTCTTGTCACGAGCAACACCTATAGGACCAGACGGCACGGACGCCGTAGGCCGCCCAAGCATCGACCAGTCCGAGCGTTGTGTATGGATTTCGTTGCGAGCGCCCCGGGATGCAACGCAACAAAGGTCGGCACGATGACCACGAAAGGAGAAGCGTACAATGAGAAGTCATGTTCGTTTGTGTCTTGTGTGCCTGAGTCTTTTTGTCTGGATGGTTGCCAGCGCGAACCTGGCGGCGTACTCGTGGGTCGACTACGAGTGGTACGAGTACAACGGTCACTGGTATGCGCTTACCATAGACTACGGGTGTTGGCTAGATGCCGAGGCCGAGGCTGTAGCGCTTGGAGGCCACCTGGTGACCGTGAATGACGCTGAGGAAAACGCGTCTCTCACTGAGACGTTCGGCTACAACTACACTCTAGGCTTCCCGGGTGATGAGTGGAGTTGTCTCGTGTGGATTGGTCTCAGAGGCCTACTCAACCCTGACGGCACCATTGCGCCGCCAGAACTGTGGTACTGGGCAAATGGCGAACCCGTCGACTATGTCGCACCGTGGTGGTGGGCGGGTCTCTTTCCCGGACCCGGTGGTTCAGAGTTTGCCTACCTGCATCCCGAAGGGCATCCCGATCCAGGTACGTGGTTGAATTCAGACCATTGCACTGACCCGCTGAGGAATCCGCGCGGCATAATCGAGGTCAACCAGCCTCCTCCTTTCCTGTCGTTGGTGTGCGACACACAGAGCGAATGCGAGGTCTCAGTGTCGGTCATGCTTGACAACATGGAGGATGTTTGGGGAGTCTCCCTCGGACTCATCTCGGATCCTCTCTTTCTGGTTCCGTCTGAGATCCTGCCAGGAGCGAGTCTCGTAGCCCTCGGAATCGATGGTTCCCTCCCCGGCGCGAACCTCGCCCCCGCACCGACTCCCTCCGGAGAACGAGGCATCACCTGGGCAGCGGTCTTCATGAGGAACGGCGAGTTGGCAGCACTACCCCCGGGTGCCGACCAGGAGATCGTACGCATAGTGTACCGGGCGGCAAGCACGGGGACGAGCATGCTGCGATTCTCGGGCGACCTGGGGGAGCCTCCCGTGGCTCTGGAAGTCTCGGTGGGATTCCCTTCTATCCCACGCATGCCCGCGACTATCGATGGAGAGACCGCGATGGTCGGGGTCTGTTTCGTGCGGGGTGATGTCGACGGGAATGGTCGCTGCAGCATAAATGACCCGATCCGAATCTTCCAGTACCTGTTCTGCGGAGCATCCGTAAACTGTCTGGATTCCGCCGATGCCAATGATGATGGCAATATCGGCATAGTCGACCCGATCTTCTTGATCGACTACCTGTTCAGAATGGGGCCTACGCCGCCGCTGCCTTTCTCCACGTCGGGACCAGACCCAACGGAGGATGCGCTGGATTGCAGAAAGTGGCCGTAGGACACATCACGGTGTCGGGCAGGACTCGACCCGGCCCGGCGACCTGAGCCACCCGCCCGAAATGAGGGCGTCTGTCCTCAGGCGCCAATCCAGGGTGTGTCTTCCCGGTAGAGGGACCTCGGTAGTCCGATCCGGTCCTGGCCGCCGGGCTGAGGCGACATCCGATTGTGGCTGAGACACAGGAGACCAGAAGACCATTGGCTCGAAACAGTAGATTCTCGTGGGAGGTCGGTTATGGAAAGCGGACCGAAGCAATATCGCGTCAAGAGAGGAGCCTGCGCGTGCAGCGCACTTCTTGTCGCAATGCTTGCGACAAGCCCTGCGTGTCCCGCGGATTGTGAGATCTGGATGAGCAGCGCGCATGCAAGTCCGGGTGAAACGGTATTGCTCCGCCTCCAAATGCGGAGTGATCTGCCGATTGTGGGTTTCACGGTAGTGCTGGAGGCTGATGTAGAGCTCAAGATCGACGCCGACGCAATAGAGGCGCAGCCGCCTGGGTGCGTGGAGAGCTTCGCTCTTTGGGATACGCCCGAGAATAACGGGTGTGTCGCGATGGGGGCCATCGTTGATCTCTCCCCCGCTGATTGTTCGTATGAGGCCGGAATATGGCACACCGTTGCGCTTCTCCCTGTCGCTGTGGACACCGCAGCCGTCGTGGGAGACACTCTCTGCGTACATTTCGCGGACACGTGCGGAACGCCGCCGAAAGTGAATGAGATCGTGCTGCGCATGCCTACCCCGCCAGCGACAGCGATCGCATGTGAGCCCAAGGTAGTGCAGGAGGGCTGCGTGCTTGTTGGAGATACTCCGTTGCCGCCGCGAATCGTCAGCGGTATCGCCGAAAGCTGCAACGTGTCACTCTCGTGGGAGAACCGGGAAGACTACGACGAAGTCGTCATCTATCGTAATGGCGAACAGGCCATAAGGCTGCCCGGTCCACACAACGCCGGCATTGAGGTGAAGTACGAAGAACCCAATGTGCCGAGCGGCGTCCACACGTACTGCGTGAGCGGCATTGCCGGTGGAGCGGAGAGCACGGTATCGTGCATCGACGTGCAGATTGAAGTCTCTTGCACGGCAGTTCACATCGGGGATGCGAATTGCGATGGCGCCGTCAACATTGCGGATGCGATCTGCCTTCTCGCTTATCTGTTCGGCCTGCCTTCGGCCCCTTGTAAGAACCCCTGCTGCCTGGCGGCTATGGACGCCAACGGCGACAGAAGAACTGATGTCGCCGATGCGATCAAGATTCTGTCGTTTCTATTCGCACAGGAGACGATGGTCGGGCCGGACGGTTCGGGAATCGCTGCTCAGAAAGACGGCTGCATCCTCTACCTTGGCGAACTGGTGACATTGCCGTGCGCAACACCATGCCCATAACCGCGGTGTTCTACTACGGGCGTTCGGACACGCAGGCAACGAGACCCTGCTCATGGGCGAAACCACGGCCGGCGCCTCGATCTCCAAGCGGCAGTGGACGTTCCCGAGCGGCATCGCCACGCTCTCGCTCCCCGTCCGCAGCCGCCAGGGGCTCGGCTCGCAGATCGAGTTCAACGGCGTCAAGCCGCACGTCGAGGCGCTCCCCGTCCCCGAGGAGGTCCAGAAGGGCCTGAACTCGGAGATCCTGCGCGCCGAGGAGCACATCCTGAAGGGCGGCGGGCGGTGAGCCGGAGGCCCGGCCGGCGGTGTACAATGTACGCGGCCGACTGCGGGGCGGCCCCCGGCTGAAGGAGCATCGACGATGACACGGATGCGGCGGATCGTGGTTCTGGCGGCGTTGCTCGGCGCGGCGCATTCGGCCCGTGCAGTTGCGCCGGCGCCCGGAGAGCTGGCCCTGGCGCGCGAATGGACCGGGGCGCATTTCGTCAGGGCGGCCGCCGGCGCGGCCGCACCGCGCGAGCCGGCCGCGCCGAGCCT